>NZ_JBHMIQ010000008.1:0-158223 GCF_048060315.1 Micromonospora sp. LOL_013 | reverse complement strand
ACTACGCCCAGTGGGAGACCCAGGCCGCCGAGCTGGTCGCCCAGCACTGGAACAGCTGACCGCAGGCACAGCGTCCGCAGACACAGCGTCGAAGGGCCGGACCCCGTACCCCGGGGTCCGGCCCTTCAACGTATGGCCCGGCCACCCATGTCCAGCCGAGGATCGTCCCGGTCACATCAAGATCGTTCGCAGGGCGTCAACCACGCAATCCTGGTCGGCGTCGGTCAGGTCGGGATGGATCGGCAGGGACAGCTCCTCGGCGTAGTACGCCTCCGCTGTCGGGCATTGCCCCTGCCGGTAACCGAGGTCGGCGAACACCGGATGCCGGTAGACCGGCAGGTAGTTGACCTGGACACCGATGCCCGCCGCCCGCATCCGGTCGTAGACCTCGCGTCGGCGACCAGCGAGAACGCGTACCGGGTAGAGATGCCAGACCGGGTCGACCCACGGCCGCTGCTCGGGCAGCCGCAGACCCGGCAGATCGGCGAGCAGTTCGTGGTAGCGGGCCGCCAGCCGGGCCCGGTAGGCCTTGAACCGGGACAGCCGGGTCAGCTGGTTGAGCCCGAGCCCGCAGAGGACGTCGGAGAGCCGGTAGTTCAAACCGAAGCTGTGCACCTCCTGGTGCCAGCCGCCCTCGTCGCCGTACCGCAGCTGCTGCGGGTCGCGGACCATGCCGTGGTTGGCGAACCGGCGTACCCGGTCCAGCAGGTCCGGGTCGGTGCCGGTCACCGCGCCGCCCTCGCCGGTGGTGAGGTTCTTGGTCGGGAAGAACGAAAAGGTCGTCAGGTCGGCGAGCCCGCCGACCGGCGCCCCACGGTACGTCGACCCGATCGCGTGCGCCGCGTCGTCGAACAGCAGCGCCCCCGCGTCGGCGGCGACCTTGCGCAGCTGCCCGTACTCGGCGGGATGGCCGGCGTAGTCGACGGCGGTGACCACCCGGGTCCGCGAGGTCACCGCGGCCTGTACGGCGGCCGGATCCAGGTTGCCGGTCGCCTCCTCGACGTCGGCGAAGACCACCCGGGCACCGTGCAGCGCGGCGGTCGCCGCTGTCGCGACGAAGGTCAACGGCGTGGTGACCACCTCGTCGCCGGGGCGCAGGCCGACGGCACCGTACGCGGTGTGCAACGCGGCGGTGCCGGAGCTGACGCTGACGCAGCCCACCCCGCCGAGGTAGCCGCCCAGCTCGCCCTCGAACCGGCGTACGGTCGGGCCGGCGGTCAGCCACTCGGTGCGTACGGCGGCGGCGACCGCTTCGGCGTCGGACTCGTCCAGACAGGGACGCCCGTAGGGAAGCATCGACATCACTCCATCACTGGTCGGTGGGTCACACCCGGCTGAGCGGGGACGGTCGCGGTCGGGCGTCGCCTGCTGGCTCGGGACGCGGGTCGGCGGAGTCCGTGTGGCGGGGTCCGCCCGGTCCCCGCCGACGGTCCGCACCTGGTCGGCGGCGGTCCGCACCTGGTCGGCGGCGAGCAGACCGGGGGGCGGCCCGGCGGGTCAGCAGCAGCCAGGACGACGCCGAGATGCCGGCGTACACGGCGACGCAGGCGACCGCCGCGCCCGCCGTACCCCACAGTTGGACGGCCAGCAGGAACAGCGCCAGCGCCGCCGCGCTCCAGGCCAAACCGAACGCACCGACCGCGCCCATCCGGCCGGCACCGAGCAGCGCCCGGCTCGCCACCGCGTACGGCACGAACGCGACCTCGGCGACCAGCAGCACCACCAGCAGCGGTCCGGCGGCGGCGAACCCGGGGCCGAGCAGCGGGATGACCACCAGCCAGCCCAGCAGCCCGGTCACCGCGCCGACAGCGGTCACCGCGCCGGCGGTCACCGCGACCGTGCGGACCGGGCGCAACGGTCCGGACGCGACGGCCGCGTCCCGGTTGACCAGCTGGCCGATCGCGTTCGGCACCATCCTCGGCACCTGGCCGAGGGTGGACGCCACCGAGTAGACACCGACCGCCGCCGCCCCGGTGAGCGCGCCGAGTACGTAGCGGTCCAGCCGCAGCGCCAGGGCCAGCCCGAGGGTGAGACCGAGTGCGCGGCAGCCCCGGCCGAGCAGTCGGGACAGTTCGCGTCGGGTCGGGGTCTGGAAGCAGAGCAGCCCGGTGGCCCGCAGCGCGACGACCTGCGCGGTGGTCGCCGTCAGCATGCCGGCCCCCTGCCCGAGCAGCAGCGACCAGACGCTCGGTGCGACGGTGACCGCGACGAGCAGGCCGAGCCCGCCGCCGAGCGTGGTCGCCATCGCCCAGAGACTGCCGGACCGGAACAGACCGGCCGCGTACCAGCCGTCGGGTAACTGGGTGTGGGCGACGTACCCGCAGGTCAGCACCGACAGGGCGAGCAGGTAGCGGGGGTCGGCGAGCGCCGGGGCGATCAGCGGCGCGGACAGCGCCGACACCGCGACGGCGAGTACGGCGGCGCTGACCGTGGCCGCCACCGACCACCAGGTGTAGCTGGCGACCAGGTCGCGTCGCCGGGCGCCGCCGCCCACCACCGGATACGCCGAACGCAGTTGCGGTCCGGTGCCGAGGCCGGCGAGCAGCGGGACGATGCCGGCGGTGGACACGCCCAGCACCATCAGACCGCGACCGTGCGGGCCGAGCACGCTGGCGGCCAGCAGCGCCGCCACCATGTTGCTGCTCATCTGGACGGCGCTGGAGCCGGCCAGCAGAGCCAGGGTGGACCGCCGGTCGCGGGTCACCGCGCCTCGGCCCGCCACAGCGACCGCCACTGTGCCGCGGCGTGCCGGGTCTGGAACGGTGAGGTCGCGAAGCTCGCCCGGATCCGGTCCCGGTCGGCCGGGCCGGTCCGGGCGCTGCGCAGCACCGCCTCGGCCCACCGGTGCGCGCCGGCCGAAAGGTCGACGAGGGTGAGGCCGTCGACGTACCGGGACGCCTCGCGCAGGCAGGGCAGATCGGTGGCTACGACGGGTAGCCCGGCGGCGAGCGCTTCGAGCACCACGCCGGGCAACCCCTCCCAGTGGGAGGGCAGGACGAACACGTCGGCGGCGGCGAGCACCGGGGCGATCTCGTCCACTTCTCCGCCGAGGATCACCGTCGGGTCGTCCGGCACATCCGGGTGGGCCGACACCACGTCGTCGACCCCGCACGGCCCGACGATGAGCAGCCGGGTATCCGGCGGAGCCGTACCCGCCGGCCCTGCCGCGCCCGCTGGCGACGCCGTACCGCCTGGGGCGTCGGTCCGGGCCTGGACCGCACGGTGCACGTCAACCAGGAACGGCCGGTTCTTCTCCGGCGCGGACCGGCCGATGTAGCCGATGACCATGGCCTCGGGTGGGATGCCCCACCGTCGGCGGGCCGATTCCCGGTCGCCGCCGACGACCCGGGTCGCGTCGACGCTGTTGTAGAGGATTCGGCAGCCGGGCATGCCGACGTGACGGCCGGCGTACGCCATCGCCGCGTCGCTGACCGCGACGATGTCGGTGGCGACCACATGCAGCAGGCGGCGCAGGGCGGCGCGTAGCAGCCGGCGGGCGACCGTGTCGCGGCGGCCGTCCCCTTCGCTCCACATGCGGGCGATGCGCACCGGCACGCCCATCCCGGCGGCTACCGCCAGCACCACCGCGCTGAACAGGCTGATGTGTGACACGACGACGTCGGGCCGCCGCCGGCGCAGGCAGCGACGCAGTCGCAGCGGGAAGGTGAGGGCAGGACGCTGCGGGACCTGGACGACCGCCGCCCCGGCAGCCCGGAACTGTGGTGCCAGGCTGCCGGCCCGTCCGCCCATGGTGATGAACGTCTGGCGCACCTCGGTGGCCGGGACGGCCCGGCACATGTCGAGCGAGAGCGTCTCCGCGCCGCCGCGGTCCAGCGTGCCGATGACGTGGACGACGTGCACGGCTCTGCCGGCCGGGCGGTGCGATCCCGCCTGTGGTGGAGCTTCGGTTGGGATGGCAGTTGGGCGGGTCACACGTAGCTCCTCTGGGTGGCTCGGCCGGGCCCTCCGGCGCGACCTCCGGTGCGACCTCCGGTGCGCTCGACGGTCGCCTCGGCGACCGCCTGGTAGTAGGCGGTCCGCCGGGCGGTGAGCACATCGGCCGAGAAGTCCCGGGCCCGGGTGAGGTTGCGGGCGGACGCGGCGGCCATCAGCTCCGGGCGGTCCAGTAGCGCCGCGACGGCGCCGGCCCACCGGCCCGGGTCGTCCGGCGGGACCAGGAACCCGGGTGGCAGCAGCTCGGGAATGCCGCCGACAGGTGAACCGATCGCGGGCAGTGCCCGCGCCATCGCTTCGATCAGCGCCCGGGGCAGCCCTTCGGTGCGCGACGGCATGACGAACAGGTCGGCGGCGTCGAGTTGCCGGCGGACGGCGTCCCCGCCGGGCAGCGCGCCGGTCAGGACGACACGGTCGGCGACGCCGTACCGGCGGGCAAGGTCGGCCAGCTCGGCGCGGTGCCGTCCGTCGCCGACGTGGACCAGGCGGACCGCCCGGCCGTCGGCGGTCAGGGTGGCGAGTGCGGCGATGAGGGTGTCGATGCCCTTGTACCGCTGTTCGAGCGAGCCGACGGAGATCAGGGTGGCGGGCTGCCGGGTCGGTGCGACGGTCCCGGTCCGTCCGATGGTCCGGGCGGTGTCGACGTACGCGACCGGAGTGAGGTTGACATCGGACACCGCGACGCTCACCGCGCCCACCGAGGTCGGGTACCTGTCCTGCAGGAAACGGTCGGTGACGTAGGCGGCACCGACAGCGCGGCGGCACTGCCGGCGCAACCGGTCGACGTACAGCCGCCGCAGGACGGGCCGCAGGGGGTGGTCCACCACCCCGGGGGCGAACAGGTCGTACGGATCACCGACCACTTCCATCGCGTACGGCAGGCGACGGCGGTCCCGGGCGGTGGCCAGCAGCGTGCCGATCGGCGACGGCGCCCGCAGGATCACCGCGTCCTGCGAGCCGGCGGCATCGCGCACGGCCCGGCCAATCGCCTTCCGCTGGGCGAGGTAGCGGTACGGCCCGAGGTAGTACGGCACCGGCCAGACCTCGACGCCGGGGCCGTCGACCCGTTTCGCCTCAGCGGCCGGCTCGGCCGCGTCGCGTACCCGGGCGACGACCCGGACCTCGTCGAACGCCGCCAGGTACCCGCTCCAGAACTGGTGGTCCTGCCCGGTCCGGGCCCAGATCGCGCCGTCCGGGGTGCGGGCGAACCGCGCCTCGATGGTCACCACCACTCGCATCGTCCCTCCCCGGCATCCGTCGGAAATCCCCTGTTCAGCGCGATAGCTACACTTTCAGTCGATCATCCGTCTCGGGCCCAATCTCCGCCGTCTCGGACGCTGACGGCTCAGGTGGCCGGGCACGGTGGTAGCCGTACCGGCGCAGCAGCGGCGCGCACAGCCCAGTGAGGGTCCGGCGGGCGGCGGCCGGCAGTCCGGTGTGCCAGGCGTCGTCGATCCGCAACGCGAGACGGCCGGTGGTGAACCGCATCCGGTTGCCGGAGACGCTGTGTAGTTCGCCCAGCTCCACCTCTCCACCGGACAGATAGGACAGATCCAGCCCGGTCTGGGGCAGACCGGCGAGCCGGCTCAGCGTCCCGGCCGTACCCGGCGGGTCGGCGAGGAACTCCTCGTACCGCATCCGGTGCACCAGCCGCCCGGCGACCGCGCCGTGCCGCCGCCGGCCCAGCCGGCCCAGCAGGTCGTACGCGGCGTTGTGCCCGCTCCAGGTCAGCGCGCACCGGGCCGCCGGGAACCGGGGCACCGCGACGTCGGTGTCGGACTCCGGGTCGTGCACCCGGCGCATCCAGGAGTACGCCACTCCCCTCGGATCCCGCACCAGGTGCAGGATCCGCAGATCGGCCGGACCGGCCCAGCGCAGGCCGTACGCCAACGCGGTGTCCTTGGACGAGTCGACGACGACCCGGGCCCCGGTCACCGCCGCGGCGGCGGCGTAGATGCGTGCGTGGTAGTCGACGTACTCGATCAGCCGGGCCCGACGCCGCTCACCGAGCCGTGGGGCGGCGAGCAGCCCGACGTGCCGGGTCTGGCCGACGACGGCGCGCAGCCAGGTGATCCGGGCGAGGTCGACGTTGTCCCAGCCACCGAAGGCGTACTCGCCGATTTCGCTCCACAGCGGGCAGTCCCGGAACGCCGCACCGCACCCGCAGCGTCGGTTGTCCCGTACCCCGTTGTCCCAGACCTGCGCGACCTCGCCCAGCCCGCACACCCCGGGCAGCTCGTTGAGCACCCGCTCGACCAGGGTGCTGCCGCTGCGGCCGATCCCGCCGATGTAGAACAGCCGCATCACTGCCTGCCCCGGGAGGCGTACACGTAGTACGGGATCCACGGCCGGGGGTCGGCCGGTCGGGTGGTGATCGTGTACCCGGCGTCGCGCAGCAGCGCCTTGACCGGGGCGAAGGTGCGCATCCACGCGTCGGCCGGGCCCTCGGCCTTGAAGTCGTGGCAGGACACGACGAGGTTGCCGACCACGTCGAGTACGTCGCGGGCCCCCTCCAGCACGCCAAGCTCGGCACCTTCGATGTTCATCTTGAGCAGGTCGACCCGGTCGACGCCGCAGGTCCGCAGGATCTCGTCCAGCTGGCGGCCGGTGACCTCGATCCCGCCGGTGCCCTCCTGGCTGATCCCGTTGCGGATGTGGCTGAGCGCGTCCTCGCCGATGCGGACCGGACCGGCCTCGCCGACCACCGCGCACTCCAGCAGCGTCACGTTGGACAGCCGGTTCAGCTGCACGGTCCGGCGCAGGCAGTGGAAGGTACGCGGGTGCGCCTCGATGCTGAGTACCCGACCCTGCTGACCGACGACCCGGGAGAACAACCGGACCTCGGTGCCGACGCCGGCGCCGATGTCGACGACGGTGTCACCGGAACGCGGGTGGTAGCCGTACAGGAAGGTGTCCCGCACGACCAGGTCCTCCCGCTCGGCGGACAGCCCGCCCAGCTCGGTGTTGACGACCGTCCCGCCCCGGTACCGGTGAATCCAGGTGTCCTCCTCGTACCGCACGACGCAGCGCGAGCGGGACCGCAGTGACAGCGCGATACCGCCGAGCCCGGCGATGATCCGGGGATCGACCCGGTCGTCGGCCACGTCGAGGATCCGGCGACGCAGGCTCACCGCCACGACGGCACCTGCCCTTCGATCCGGTCCGGCGCACCTGCACCTGGCGGTGTCGGGGCCTCGGTGCCGACCGGCCGGCCGTGGTCGCGGTACCAGGTGAAGGTCCGCCCGACACCCTCTTCCAGCGCGACCGCCGGCTGGTAGCCGGTGAGCCGGCGCAGCCGACCCAGGTCCGGGCAGCGTCGGTGCACCGAGCCGGCGGGCGCCGGCTCGGGCCGCAGGCTGGCGTGGCTGCCGGCGGTACGCAGCACCAGTTTCGCCAGGTCGGCGATGTTGGTCTGCTCCGTGTCGTCGCCGATGTGCACGATCCGGCCGGCGGCGTCGGGGGTGGCCATCAGCCGGACCACCGCCTCGACGGCGTCGTCGGCGTAGCAGAAGGCGCGGTACTGGTCGGCGCCCGGCACCCGGAACGGGTCCTCGCCGCGTAGCGCCCGCAGCGACATCTCCGGTACCACGTGGTCGGTGCCCATCCGGGGCCCGTACACGTTGTGGAATCGACCCACCACGGCGTGTGCGCCGACCGCGCGGGACCCGTGCAGCACGGCCGCCTCGCCCAGCAGCTTGCTGGTGGCGTACGCGAAGCGGGGTGCCGTCACGTCGGCCACCATCGCCGGGACGTCCTCACCGGTCGGTACGGCGGCCACTGCGGCGTCGACCGCGCCGGCGTACACCTCGCTGGTGGAGCTGAAGAAGACCCGGTCGGCGGCGGCGATCCAGTCCATCAGGTGCAGCGCGACGAGCGTGTTGATCCGGACCACCCGGGCCGGGTCGGCCTCGACGTTGCGCACCCCGACCACGGCGGCCAGCAGGTAGACCTGGTCCCATTGCCGGGGCAGCGCCGCCCAGGTCGCGGCCCGGGTGAGGTCACCGGCGACCACCTCGACCGCCGGGTCGGCGCAGACCTGAGCGAGTTCGGCGTCATCGCGGCCCCGGGAGAAGTCGTCGACCACGGTGACCGCGTGGCCGTCGGCGACCAGCCGGCGTACCAGGTGCAGGCCGATGAACCCGGCACCGCCGAGGACCAGCGCGCGCATCACACCGGCTCCCTGGCGGACCGGTAGCCCAGGCTCTCGTAGTGCACCCCGGCCGCCCGCACCGACTCCTCGTCGAGGATCCGCCACGAGTCATAGATGAACCGGACCGCGGTGCCGGGCAGCAGCGTGCCCACCGGCAGCCCCCGGTAGTCGGGGTGGTCGTTGAGCACCAGGACCGCGTCGGCCTCGCTGAACGCCTTGTCGAGGCTGACCGGCTCGCCGCCGTGGGCCCGGATGACCTCGTCGGCGACCAGCGGGTCGTGGCCGAGCACCCGTAGCCCGGCCCGGCCGAACGCCGGCAGCATCGCCACGACCGCCGCGCCGCGCATGTCGTCGGTAGGCGGCCAGCCCTTGTACGCCCAGCCGAGGACGGCGAGGGTCGCGCCAGCGGTCGCGCCACGCAGTTGTCGCAGTCGCCGGACGACGGTCTCCGCCACCTGTACCGGCAGCTGCTCGTTGCGTCGCCGGGCCGCGGCGACGAGCAGTGGGGTGTGCGCCGGTGCAGAGGCGCCGAACAGATACGGGTCCTTGGACAGGCAACTTCCGCCGACGAAGCCGGGTCGGGCCAGGTCGGGTCGGGGGTAGTCGTGGTTGGCGGCCCGGATGACCTCCAACGGGTCCACCCCGTGCGCCCCGGCGAGCAGGGCGACCTCGTTGCCGTACGCGTAGATCAGGTCGGTGTGGCAGTTGTTGGCCAGCTTCACCAGCTCGGCGGTCTCCAGGCTGGAGACCGGGACGACCTGCCGGGCGAGCCGGCCGAACAGGGCCACCCCGGCGCGTCGGCTGTTGTCGTCGAGACCACCGACCACCTGGGGCAGTTCGGTGAGCTCGCGCAGCGCCTGCCCCTGGATGGTCCGTTCCGGTGCCATCACCAGCCGGGCCCGGCCCCAGGCGGCGGTCAACGCCGGCAGGACGACCCGCCGGCTGGTGCCGACCGGCACGGTGCTGCGCACCACGACCAGGGTCTGCGATCCGCAGCGCCGGGCGATCTCGGTTGCGGCGGCCGCGACGTTGGTCAGGTCCGGCTGCCGGGTGTCGTCGCGGACCGGAGTCGACACGCAGATGACGGCGGCGTCGAGGTCCGGCGGAAGCGCCGGGTGAACGAACAGGTTGCGGCCGAGGGTGTCCCGTAGCGCTTCGGCCAGGCCCGGCTCGTACAGATGGACCCGGCCGGCCGACAGCTCCTCCCGGACGCGCGGCTCGCTGTCGACGCCGTGCACCTCGCATCCGTTGCGGGCCAGGCCGGCTGCCAGGGTCAGCCCGACATACCCCATTCCCACGATGCCGATCCGGTTTGCCATTGTCGCTCCTTGTCCGGAATCGAGATCTGTCCGGGCCGGGCCCACGCTCATGCGGACTCCCGCAGCGCGGCCGGCAGCAGGATCGGTTTCAACGTCTCGAAGCTGCGGTTCGCCTCGTCGTAGTCCTCGGGTCGACCGATGTCGAGCCAGTAGCCGTTGAAGTCGTAGGCGGCTGGCGGGTTGCCCTGGCCGATCAGGTCGAGCATCAGCTGGTCGAAGCCGAAGGCGATGCCGCTCGGGTACGCCGCGATCGTCTGCCTGGTAAGCCCGTACACGCCCATGCTGACCCGGTAGTCCAAGGTGGGCTTCTCCTTGAACTCGACGACCTTGTCGCCCTCAACGGCCAGCACTCCGAAGTCAATTTGCACCTTGCGCCGAAAAGTCGCCACGGTCACCGGGGCGCCCGAGTCGGTGTGGGCGCGTAGCAGGTCGGCGTAGTCGAGGTTGGTCAGGATGTCGCCGTTCATCACCAGGAAGCGCTCCGGCAGCCGGTCGCGCATCGTGAACAGTGGTCCGACGGTGGACAACGGAGTCCGCTCCTGGGCGTAGTCGACGGACAGTCCGTGCCGGGAGCCGTCGCCGACGAACGCCCGGATCAGCGAGCCGTGGTGGTTGATCGCGATGGTCACGGTCCGGAATCCGCAGGCGGCCAGCTGGTGCAGGACCACGTCGAGGATCGCGAAGTGCTCGCCGATCGGCACCAGCGGCTTGGGCAGCGCGGTGGTGTACGGCCGTAGTCGTACCCCTCGGCCGCCCGCCATGATCACGACATGCATGTCGTCCACCGGTGCACCCCTTCGGCTATTTGAGATGATTTGAGGCTAGCAGAGCGTTAGGCCCTGATTGTCGGTATTGACGATGATCGACGGCCGTCCGTGGCCGGCGCGCGATCGCGCAGAGCACCACAATCGCCAGCGGCAGCGCCTCACCGAGGTAGAAAGCCAGGATGTTGTCCAGATCGGCGGTGACCAGGATGATCGTGATCGCGCACAGCGGCAGGCAGAGCAGCTTCGCGGCGAGGGCGTCACGACGCCGCGCCTGCGCGTAGTACCGGGTGGCGAACCGCAGGAACAGCCCGAGGAACACGAACGACAGCAGGCCGCCGGCCGGTCCGAAGTTGAGGATCGCCTCGCCAGTGACGCCGAAGACCCGTTGCGACCGCAGGCCGGAGTCGTACACGCCCGGCCCGTACAGCACGTCCGTACCGATTGCCGACTTGCTCCGGAACCGCTCGGCACCCGCGCTGCCGGGCACCAGCAACAGCGGTGCGGCGACGTAGGTGCTCCCGTAGCTCCAGTCGGCGGCCCCGAGGCGTTGCCGGTCCAGCAGCAGCGCCTGGACATCCGCCCGACCCAGATCGGCCAGCAGCACCGTCGGCAGGTCACGGCCCGTCTCCGTGGAGACCTCCTCGACGGTACGGGTGCCCTTGGCGATGTCGACGACCTCCACCCCGGCACCCTTGTAGAGCCCGTAGGCGTACACGAACACAACCACCGCCGCAGCCGCGGCGACGAACGCCTTGCGGGTGATCGGCCGCACCAGCAGATGCACCAGGACCAGGCCGAGCACCAGCGGCCACAGCACCGCCGACCGGCTGCCCCGCAGGCCACCCACCAGGAACTGGACCGCGACCAGGCCGACCAGCAGCAGCACCACCAGGTCGACGCGGCGGCGCAGCAGCTGCCGCCAGCGCACCAGGACCAGGCAGAACAGCAGCAGCGGAAAGGACTCGCTCAGCAGCAGCAGCCAGCCCATCCCGGCCAGGGCGGTGCGGTCCTGCGTCATCGCCGTCAGGAAGCCACCCGGCCCGCCGAGCAGTACCACCTCGGCCCCGAACGCCAGGACACCGACGACGACGGCCATCAGGGCGACCGATTGGAAACGCGCCGGGTCGAGCCGGGGTGGCCCGACCGGCCGTGGACCGCGACCGGGCAGCGACAGGACCACCCGGTAGACGACCAGCCCGACCATGTTCAGCAGTGCCATCGCACCCAACGCCGATCGCCACCCCGCCGCCGACGGGTGCAGAAGCGGCGGCCAGTGATCCAGCAGCACGTGCAGCACCGGCGCGAGGTAGTAGAAGTGGACGCCGAACAGGCCGAGGATCGCCTGCGGGTCGAACACGTCGCGCCGCCGCCGCAACCATTCGAAGGCGTCGGCGCCGATCAGTACGCCGCAGACCGTGACCGGGATCAGAAACCAGTGCCGCAGCCGCGGGTCCACGCAGGCCAGCACCGCGCTGGCGGACGGGATCAGGGTGGCGGCCAGCACCCAGCTCGTCGCCGGCGTACGCGCGTCGTCACTTGGGCCCGGCCCGGTCCGGGTGTCCACTAGGCGCCCGCCAGCCCGATCCGCTCGTCCAGCGCCCGCCACAACAACCGCGAGTAGGTGGCCGAGATGTGGTTACCGTCGCGCAGGGTGACCACGTTGCCGACCAGCGCCGGGCAGACCGTCGACGTGCAGAACCACGGGGTCGGGTCGACGACCAGTGCGCCCCGGTCCCGCGCGGCGGAGGCGATCATCTGCCGTCGACGAGGCTCCAGCACCACGTCGGACACCGCACCGTGACAGGTCCGCGCGTCGGCCAGGTGCAGCGCCAGGCAGTCGACCACGGTCGCCGGCAGCCACGGCACGTCACCGATCAGCACCACTTCGCTGCCGGTGGACCTGATCGTGTCGACGGTCCGCGCCCAGCCGTCGGTCCAGACCCGGTCACGGTCGGTGAACACGCCGATCGGGTCACCGAAGGTGTAGTTGGTCGACGAGGTGATCACCAGCGCGGGTCGCAGCTCGCCGATCCGTCGCAGGGCCTGCTCCCGCCACTGGACGCACTCGTCGTACGGCCGGTTGACCGAGTCCAGGTGGAACCGCACCGACGCGGCGCTGCAGAAACCCTTGACCATGACGACCAGTCGCCAGCCGCGCTCGTCGGCCAGCCGGCGCACCGCCGGGAACCAGCTGCCCGCGTGCGAGTCGCCGAACAGCACCACGGTCTGCCGCGCGTCCGGGTCGCCGTACCCGCACGGGTGGTCGGTGCCGGTGTCGGTGATCCGCAGCACCACGCAGCCGTCGTGGAACACGGCCGGGATGTCGGTGGTCACCTCGGGCAGCGGCGGGGTCAGGTTGGCCGGCACCGGGCCGGTCTCGGCGCTGGCGGTGACCAGCCGGGCCAGGTCACGCTCGACGTCGGCCGAGGCGGCCAGGGTGGCGACGGTGTCGACCGGGCGGCCCGGCCCCACCAGCGTCGGTTTCATCGCCAGCGCCGGCACCGCCACCGCGACGACGACGGCGGACGCCACGGCTGCCAGGCCGACGGTGCGCCACGGCCGGAGCGCATGCCGACGCCGCCGCAACGGGGCCTCGACGAGCAGGTACGTGCCGGCGGCGGCGACCAACGCACCGCCGACCAGGCCCAGGTTCTGCCCGATCGTGCCGTGCCCGCCGAGCAGGGCCGCGCCGATCACCAGGAACGGCCAGTGCCACAGGTACCACGAGTACGACAGCCGGCCGATCCACTGCAGTGGACGCAGGGCGAGCAGCCCGGCAGCTCCACCGGTGTGCGGCGCGCAGCCGGCGGCGATCACCAGCGCCGCACCGGCGACCGGCAGCAGCGCCGGGTAACCCGGGAACGGGGTGGTGCTGTCGAACAGCAGGGCGGCGGCCAGCACGGCGGCCAGCCCGGTCCAGGCCAGGCCGGCGGCGAGCCGGGCCGGCAGTCGCGACACGGCACCGGCCCCGAGGGCGATCAGCACGCCGGCCAGTAGCTGCCAGGCCCGCGCCGGGGAGCCGAAGTACGCGTACCCGGGCGACGTGGCGGTCAGCCAGACGCAGAGCGCGAAGGAGAGCGCGGCGACGCCAGCCACGACGACCAGCACCGGCCGCAGATCACCCGGACGCCAGCGCAGCAGGCGGGGCCAGCCGAGCAGCACGAGCAGCAGCAGCGGCCAGCACAGGTAGAACTGCTCCTCGACCGCCAACGACCAGTAGTGCTCCAGCGGCGACTCCCGGCGCATTGTGTCCAGGTAGTCGACGCTGTTACGGGCCAGCAGGAAGTTCACGCAGTACGCGGCGCTCGCGATCGCCTGGGTGGCGATCCACTGCAGTTGCAGCGGCAGCCACCACCAGGCGGCGACCAGGGTGGTGACCAGCACCAGGACGGCGGCGGGCAGCAGCCGCCGGGCGCGCCGGGCGTAGAAGCCGAGGATGGAGATGGTGCCGTCGGTGGCGTACTCGCGCAGCAGCACCGAGGTGACCACGAAGCCGGAGATGACGTAGAAGACGTCAACGCCGACGTAGCCGCCGCCGAACAGTGGGACGCCCGCGTGGTAGAGCACGACGAGCAGTACGGCGACCCCGCGCAGCCCTTCGATGTCGCGCCGGAACGTGCCGTGCCCACGGCCACCGAGCGCGACCGGGCGGGCCGGACCCTGAGCCGGCCCGGGCGGCTTTTCCCGGTCCCGAGCGGTGGTTACCGTGCCGGACGCGCCGGACATACCCGCCGGCACGTCCGTCGTGGCCAGCTCGGAACTGGTCATCGCTACGCACCCACTCTCCGAACCCCGACGGGTACGGACAGTTCTATCAGTGCTTTTCACCGCTAGAGCGACGTTTGCCGAATTACCTCACTAAGAGCGCAAAACCACCCCATAAGTGAACGAGGTCCGCTGATTAGTCGATAGCCTGCGGCCGGATCGTCACCCGGCCGATGCCGTGCTACGTCAGACCATGGCCTACTCGGCCGGGGTCGTGAAGAAGGTGGCGAGGACGGTCAGTGCGGTACGCGACTCGTCGGGCACGCCGTCGAGCACCGTGGCCGAGCCGCGACCGGCCAGCGCGTCGGCGACCTCGGCGGCCGGCGGGGCGGCCGACTCCGCCCGAGTCGCGGCAGGCGTCGCGGTCAGCGTCACCGATTCGTCGGCGACCACCTCGAAGACGCCGCCGCCGTCGCCACCGAGGTCAAGACGCTGACGTGCCTGGGCACCGAATTTCTGCGCCACCGCCGCCGCGATGAACAGCCCGTACGCGGTCGCGCAGCTGGTCGCTTCGGGGCTGGTCGGGCGGTCGACGCCGAGCGGCAGGAAGATGTCGCGTTCGTGCAGCCACGAGTCCCACAGCACGTGCAGCGCCTGCACCGTCCAGTCCATCGGTCCGTACGGCAGGACGACGTCGAACCGGTCGTCGCGGGCCAGCCGGTCCCGGGCCACGGCGAGCGACTTCTCCGTCGTCGCGACGAGCCGGTCGAGGGTGTCGGTCGGCGACTCGCCGGTCGATGCCGCCAGCCAGTGGCGGGGAGTGGTCCGGGGGTCGAACCCGGCTGTCACGTCGAACATCTGGTCGCCCGGATCGGGAGCCATCGCAACGGTGACGTCGCCCAGGTGCCGGACGGTGTCCTGCACCGACCAGCCGGGACAGCGGGTCGGCGAGGACCACTGCTCAGGGCTCAGAGTCCGCAGGTCGGCGCAGAGCTGCCGCCGTTGGGCGGCGAAGACGTCGAGCAGCCGCGCGGGATCCAGAACGGACTGACCGGCGGTCCTCAGCAGCAGCGTGGGTGGCGGGCTGTTCCCGGTCATCATCGAGTCCCCTCCGGTCGGTCGCAAAGGCATCAGCATATTCCGGAGTTGTCCACCAGGGATCGGCGTTCGAGGTGGATGCCTAGCCGACGGGAGAGGCGGGGGTGACCATGGCGTCAACCTCGCGCAGCAGCGCGTCGTAGCCGGCCGGGCTGGGCTGCTCGTCGCTGACCAGGGCGACGGTCAGCAGCGTCTGCACGGTGATGTTCTCGGCGGTGGCCGGCAGTGTCTCGTGACTGCCGAGCGCGGCCAGCAACAGGTTCTCCGCGATGACCGGATCGACCAGGGTGCGGTCGGGGTCGAAGCGTTCCCGGACGCTGGCCACGAACCGGATCACCGCGCCGTGGTCGTCGCGGCGGAACCGCCGGTCGGCGCAGAGCACGAACAACGCGCTGAGCAGGTCAAGATAGTGCTGGCGGTCGGCTTCGGTGAACCGCTGCACCCAGCGATCATGGGCATGTACCTGCCCGGCCATCAGATAGCTGAGCGCCGCCACCGGCTGGTTGGTCGGCACCGGCTTTTGGTTCGTCACCGGCTTTTGGGTCGTCACAGGCGCATCTCCCGCTTCACGTTGTTCCACAATGTCCGACGGAACACCTGCCAGCGGGTCCGGAATCGCAGGTGCCGACGGTTGGCGGCCACCACCGTCGCCGCCATCCGGGTGCCGACGGCAAGGGCGTCCCCGTTGGGGCTGGCTATCGGCCGCACCGCGGCCAGCCGGGCGGTCCGCGCGGCCGGCGGATCGACCCCGGCGTCGAGGGCGTCGAGGTAGCGGTCCACCGCGCCGGTGCCGACGCTCAGACTGATCTCGACGTCACGCAGCCGGCTCAGCGCTACGGCCAGCCGGTCGGCGGTGGCCTGGGCGTGCGGGTGTTCGCTGCGGTGCAGCCGGTCCGTGGCGTACGCCAGCCGGTGCCGCAGGTCGGGCAGCTGGGCGGCGGCGTGCGCGGCGTGCTGGCGGGCGGTCTGCAGGCCGTACAGAATGGATGCGACCGCGACCGGTCGGCCACCCGGCAGCTGCGGGCGTCCGGCGCTGACGGCGTCGAGAACATCACCGTACGCGTCCCACGCCTCGTGCAGCGCATTCTGATAACGGTCGGTGGTCAGCCCGGCGTCCGGGTGCCGCACGCCGGCCAGTTGCTCGTCGGCGTGGGTGACGGCGGTCTCCATCGCCAGGGCGACGGTCCGCAGCACGTCGATCATGTCGGCGGCCACCTGCAACGCCTGCCCGTCAGCGGGGTCGTTCTGCTCGACTGGTGTGTCGGTCATGCCGGCCTCCGCCACCAGGTGAACCGTGCCCGGTCGTTGTCGGTGGTCCGGGCCGGGTCGAGCAGGGCCTGGTCGAGCAGGGCCTGGTCGAGCAGGGTCGCACCGGGCCGGCGGAACGGCAGCCGGTGGTAGCGGGCCAGGGTCGCTTCGGCGGCGGCCAGGTCGGCGCACGGGCCGGGTCGTCCGCAGCCCAGACAACACCCGTTGTACGCCGACGTGGTGTGCGTGTCGACGGCCTGTTGCGCCGCGACGACCCGGTCGCGGGCGTACGCCGTGTAGTAGGTAGCTGGCCTCTGGTTGACCGTGGCGGTCGGGGTCGGTGTCGGGGCGGGTCGGGGGTCGGATGTCACCGGTCGGTGCCTCCCGTTCAGGCGTGGAGAGGGCGCACCTGGTCAGCCGGCGGGGCGGCCGGCTGACCAGGCTCCTTGCGGGGAACCAGCTCCGGGTTTGCAGACCAAGGAGCCGGGCTGAACTTTGTCATACTAGTCTGTACAAGTCAACTCCCTACTAGTCTCTACTTGTCTGACCAGCGCAGGGCGTGATCAAATGGCGGTGCAGACCAGGGAGTCCAGATGCCCGCCAAACCGAAGTGGGCGCAGATCGCCGATCACGTCCGTGAGCAGATCGCGTCCGGCCAGCTCAGTCCAGGCGACAAGCTGCCCTCGACCGCCGAAATGCGCTCCGAATACGGCGTCTCCGCTGGCGTCGTCCGGCACGCCATCCTCGTGCTGCAGATGGAGCGCTTGGTCCATGGCGTACACGGGCTTGGGGTGTTCGTCGCCGACCGCGACGACGCTGGCGGCTCGTAGCCCGAACCTGCTGGACCGCCGCCGGCAGGATCCCCCGCGACCTCCGCGAATGGAGGGCTGAGGCACGTTAAGACGCCCGAATTACGTGCCTCAGCCCTCCACTCGCGAACGGATGCGGCCCACGACCGTCGCTCTGGTGGCCCAGGGTCAGGCGGCGTCGGCCTCCGGCTCGGCCGCTCTCGCCTTGACCGTACGCAGGATGCTGACCAGCTTGTCGACGTCCGCCGACGGAAATACCGAGTCCGGGCCAGCCGGAGCCTTCTCGGTGAACGGCGACTCGTAGAGCCGGCTCGGCTCCATCACCCCGTTCTGCGTCAGGTGGTCGATCATCGTGTTGATGAAGTCGAGCTGCCCCGCGTCGAGGTTGCGGCCGGCGGTGAAATCGTCGAACACCTCGGTCGCGGCCTGCCGGTCCAGCCCGACCAGGGAGCGCAGGAACAGCCCGAGGCCGTTGGCCCGCCGCCGGGCCTGGGCGATCTCCTGCTCACTGCCGCCGCAGTCGACCAGCATCCGTTCCAGCTCAGCCAGGTCGGTCGGCGACAGCTGCCGGTTACGCCGCAGCTTCTGCAACGCCACATGGTCCTCGTGGGTCCGCAGGTGCACCCGGACCTTCTCCCGGAACCGCTCAAAGTCGGTGCCGACGTCAAGGCCGGTGAGGCGTACCTCGGTCACGTCGTTGATCTGGTCCTCGAAGTCGGTGTAGACGATCGCCCGCTTCGACTTCTCGACCAGCCGGACCAGCGACCGGACCCGTCGACGCAGCCCTTCCAGCATCGGCAGGGTGACGTCACGCCACCACTCCTCGGCGGCGACCTGGTCGAGCAGCTCCACCTCGGCGCGGATCGCCGGGATGTTGCTCTGCTCCAGCAACGCGGCGGCGATCGCCTGCACGTCAGCTTTGGTCCGGTCGAAGCGGCCACCTGCACCGAGCCGGGCGAGTTGCAGCCGCAGAATCATCAGGTCGAACCGTTTGGCTTCCTCGTCACCGCTGAGGCGCATGTCGCTCGGCAGGCCGGCCAGTTCGTGGCTGATCTCTTCCGACGCCGCCGGGGTGAGCCGCTGCCAGCTCGCCGGGTCGGCGTACCGCTCGACGGCCTGTCGGTGTGGGCGGACCAGAAAGTTCTCCAGCCGCATGCCGGCGACTAGGCCGCGCAGCTCGTTGGCGACGTCCCAGCGCAGGCCGGACTCGCTGCGGGTGCCGTCGCCGTCGATGACCGTGCCAGTCGGTAGCCGCTGGTCGAGCTGACTGATCAGCTCAACCTTCGCCTTGAAGATCCGCTCACTGAGCGACGCGGCCGTGGACCCCTCGGTGCGGGTGGGCGAGTGGCCGAAGTACTCGAAGTTTTCGCAGAAGTCGAAGATCAGGAAGTCTTTCTTGTGCTGACCGGGGCCGTACAGGTCGTTGCACAGCCTGGTGCCCCGGCCGATCATCTGCCAGAACTTCGTCTTGGACCGGACCTGCTTGAAGAAGACCAGGTTGACGACCTCGGGCACGTCGATGCCGGTGTCCATCATGTCGACCGAGATGGCGATGTGCGGATCCTTGACTGGTGCGCCGAAGGAGTCGATGAGAGTTTGGGCGTACCGGTCCTTGTGCAGCACGACCCGGGCGAACTCGCCGAGCAGCTGCGGGTAGCTGGCGTTGAACCGGTCGGCGATGAACTCGGCGTGCCGGGTGTTCTTGGCGAAGATGATGGTCTTGCCGAGCCGGTCGCCGCCGGCGACCCGGTGCCCCCGGGTCATCAGCAGTTCGAGGACCTTGTCGACGGTGTCGGCGTTGAACAGCCACTGGTTGATGGCCTGCGCGTCGACCCGCTCCGGGGCCTCCTCCTCACCCCACTCCAGCTCGTCCCACTTCTCCTTCTCGTGCTCGGGAAGGTCGTCGTAGCGGATGCCGTGCCGCGGATACCTGATCGCGACCGATACGGCACGCGGCGGGACCAGGTAGCCCTCGCGGATCGCGTCCTGCAGGCCGTACACGTCGGTCGGCACGCCGTTCTCCAGGTTGAACAGGCGGTACGTGTTGCGGTCGACCTCGTCCTTCGGGGTGGCGGTCAGCCCGACCAGCAGCGAGTCGAAGTAGTCGAAGATGGCGCCGTACTTCTGGTAGACCGACCGGTGCGCCTCGTCGATGATCACCAGGTCGAAGTAGCCCGGCCCGAACCGCCGGCTGCCGCCCTCGTCCAGCTCGTTGATCAGACCCATCATCGTCGGGTACGTGGCGACGTAGACGCGGCCGTCGGTGCGGTTGCGGTCCTGCGACAGGTTCACCGTCACCGTGTCCGAAAGGTGCGTCTTGAACGCGTTCGTCGCCTGCTGCACCAGCGCCAACCGGTCGGCGAGGAACAGCACCCGCTTGACCCAGTTGGCCCGCTGCAGCAGGTCGACCAGGGCGATCGTGGTGCGGGTCTTACCGGCCCCGGTAGCCATCACCACCAGCGCCTTACGCTGGCCGTCGACCTCGAACGTGTCGGCGATCCGGCGGATCGCCCGCTGCTGGTAGTGCCGGTTGACGATGCCCCGGTCGATCGACGTGTCAGCCAGCCGCTGCCGGGTCGACCGACGCTGGATCAGCAGCTCAAGCTGATCCTTGGTGTAGAAACCCTGGACCTTGCGGTACGGGTATCTGACGTCGTCCCAGAGCCAGATCTCGTATCCGTTGGTGTAGAAGATCACTGGCCGCCGGCCGTACATCCGCTCCAGCGCGTCGGCGTACAGCCGGGCCTGATTCTGGCCGTCGATGGCGTGCCGCCGGGCGCTCTTGGCCTCGACGATCGCCAGCGGCCGATCGTCGTCACCCCACAGCACATAGTCGACGTAGCCGATGCCGGTCGGATTCGGCATGCCACTGACCTGGAACTCGGTGTCCCGTGCCTGATCCAGCGCCCAACCTGCCTCGTGCAGCAGCAGGTCAATGAACAGGTCCCGGGTCTGCTGCTCGTTGTAGTCGTGGGTGTCCGGCACCCTGCTGTTGCGCGCCTTGGCGGCGGCGACCTGCTCACGGAGTCGCTTGACCTGCTCGTCGAGGTCACCGTCGAACTCGGCGGCGGCTTCGCGCTCCTCGCGCTCCTCCTGCGCGGCGAGCTGGTCGGCGAGGGCACGCAGCTCGGCACGGGTCTTGGCCTGACGCACCTGCGGCCTCGGCAGCAGCGCTTCGTCGAAGACGAGCCTGCTCGACGGCACGGCGGCCTGGTCGCGGGTGTAGGTGCGGGCCAGCCAGTACATCAGGTGGAACAGCTCCTGGCAGACCACGAGCGCGTCCCGATCACTGACCCGACGGCTCTCATGCACCGCCTTGTTGCCCTGCAACCGGATGATCTCCATCTTGGCGTGCAGGTCCTCGCCAACCAGGTTCTTCAGCGCCGGCTCCGCGATCCGCGCCGCGAGCTGACCCCGGTACGGCCGCCGCAGCGCCTCATCGGCCCGGTAGAGCCACTTGACCAGGTGTTCGAGGCAGCGCCGGGCATAGAAGCAGGCGGTACGCGGGTCAGCGTACGTGTGCTGCTCGACGCGCTGCGCCTCGTCGAACAGGTCAGGCCACTCAGCCCGCAGGAACGCGAAGTTGCTGGCCGCCGTCACAGCTCCCCCCGAAACGCCCGGTGCTGCAACGACGCAAACAGCGCATCCAACTCCCCCAACGCCCGCCGCTGCACGCCCCACGTTCGCTCGACCCCAGTCACGGATTCAACAAAGCGCTGCTGGCGATCCAGCGGCGGGACAGGAATCGGAATCGAGCCGAGACCCGCAGTATTTACGTTGTATTGACCGGCAGACGTTTTGGATCGCTCGCGCATGCTAGACCTGCCAATTGGCCCATTGAGGTACTCTCTCACATAGACAGGATGAACCAGGTCAGAATTGACACGAGCTCGAATTAGATACGAGGCATAGATAACGTCGGCACCGAATACACCTTGCCGCGACATATCAGCCGAATCAAAGACAGCACAACGCCCGACATAATCGGGATTTCCGTTTGTGCGAACGAAAAGAAGGTCTCCGTCAACAAGCCGCAATCGGCCGAGCTCGGCCAGAGAAACGTCGACAAGCTTCAGGTCGTCGACATCAACTGATCCAGCCACGATGTTCGGGATGCGAAGTGTCGGATAGCCGATCTCACCCGACTTAATCGAGGTGCCATACCTGAACTCGGAGACAAGATGATCGAACGGCCGCAGTGGCCACCGGTCAGGAATCTCGGAAGGAGATCCGAACATCTGAACAAAGACCGACTGCAGAAGCAACCGCGAGTTATGACCCACCGATGCCCGCTTGGCGCGCAGGGCGTCGACGCGGTCCAGCACGTCCGCGATCCGCCGCTGCTCCTCCAGCGGCGGCAGCGGGATCGAAAAATTCATCAACTCCTTCGGGCTCAACCGAGGCAGATTTGCCCCAGACGACCTACTCGTTGCGAGATCGACGTTCGCCGGGACCCGCAAGAAGTAAGCAAGGTAGCGACGGTCCAGATTTGCACCTGGAAGCACAGGTAGGATATCCGTACTGCAGACACCACAGAAATTGGGGAGTGCAATTTTCGCGAGATATGGCCGCAACTTGCCATACAAGACATGGCGCTCGTCAAATACAAACTTTCCGCTCGTTACGCCACTTGCACCCACCGTGCCGACGCCTGCAATACCGCCACCAGACTCGATATTTTCAAGGCCCACATACAAGGTATCCTGATTAACAGATTCCGGTGGGACGACATCCCTCGACAGGGACGCGACCTCACCGAGTTGTACCGTGGTTGCCGCCGTCACAGCAGCCCCTTGAGGTCGGCGAGGCCCTGTTGGATCTCGGATTCGAGGCGTTCGAGTTCGGCGATGATCTCGGCTGGTGGCCGGTGCTCGACCTCCTCGTGCACGATCTCCTTGTAGCGGTTGAGGCTCAGGTCGTAGTCCTGGGCGACGATGTCGTCCTTCGGCACGCAGAAGGACTGCTCGGTGCGCGCCCGCTCCCGCTCGGCACCGTCGCGCTGCTTCCAGCGGGCCAGCACGTCCGGCAGGTTGTTCTTCGCGTGCTCCTCGGCGGTCAGCGCCTCGGTCGGCACCGGGCCGAGCTTCGCCTCCGGCAGCAGCGGACTGCGCTTGTCGTCGAGGCTCCAGCCGTCGGCCTTCACCTCGTAGAACCAGACGTTGCCCGTACCACCGCTGTTGGTCTTGGTAAAGAACAGGATCGCGGTCGACACTCCGGCGTACGGCTTGAAGACCCCACCGGGCAGCTTGACCACCGCGTCGAGCTTCTGGTCCTCGACCAGCATCCGGCGCAGCTCCTTGTGTGCCTTGCTGGAGCCGAAGAGCACCCCGTCGGGCACGACCACCGCCGCTTGGCCGCCGTTGCGCAGCAGCCGCAGGAACAGCGCGAGGAACAGCAGCTCGGTCTTCTTCGTCTTGACCGTCTGCTGCAGGATCCGCGAGGTGCGCTCGTAGTCCAGGCTGCCGGCGAACGGCGGGTTGGCCAGGATCACCGAGTACGCCTCGGTCTCGTCGCTGACGTCGTCACCGAGGGAGTCCCGGTAGTCGATGGCCGGGTTCTCCACCCCGTGCAGCAGCATGTTCATGCTGCCGACCCGCAGCATCGTGTTGTCGAAGTCGAAGCCGTGGAACATGTCCTGGTGGAAGTGGTCACGTAGCACCGGGTCGTGCAGCGCGTCCGGGTGCCGCCGGCGGATGTACTCGACCGCGCCGACCAGGAAGCCGGCGGTGCCGCAGGCCGGGTCGCAGATGCGATCCTTCGGGCCGGGCTCCACCATCTCGACCATCAGGTTGATGATGTGCCGGGGCGTCCGGAACTGACCGTTGTGCCCAGCCGTCGCGATCTTGCTGAGCATGTACTCGTACAGGTCACCCTTGGTGTCCCGGTCATCCATCGGGATGTCGTCGATCATGTCGACGACCCGCCCGAGCAGCGCCGGGTTCGGGATGGTGAAGCGGGCGTCCTTCATGTGCCGCGAGTACGCCGACCCGTCACCGCCCAGGGTGCGCAGGAACGGGAAGACGTGCTCGCCGACGATCTCGTACATCTTCCGCGGATCGATGCTCTTGAAGCGCTGCCAGCGCAGCTCGCTGTATGGCACGCCGAGCGGGTCGTCGCCGTCGGGGTAAATGTGCCGGACCCCGTCGGGGCCGAGGCGCTGTGCCCGGTTGTCGGCGAGGGTCTGCAACTCGTCGAGACGGCGGATGAACAGCAGATACGTAATCTGCTCGATCACTTCGAGGGGATTGGAGATACCGCCCGACCAGAAGGCATCCCAGATGCGGTCGATCTTGCTTTTCAGTTCACCAGTGATCACGGAGTCATGTCCCAAGGGCTGAGTGGTGGTGGACACGGAACCGTTTAGAGTCAGCCATGTCTCCACATGCCACAAGGGACTGTGAGCCGGATTACTTGCGACTGTCGCAGCACGACACAAACGACCGTGCCGACCTTCGTGACCACACGGAGGAATCAACGCTGGTCAACGCATGATCAACCTAAAGATTCGACAGGTACGCCTTCAGGCTCTTGACTGCTTGGTGAGTCAGGACGGCGGCTTCCTCGACGTTGGCGCGGGACAGCTCCGACCAGGTGTAGATCTCCTGCGTACGGTCCTGACGCCCACCGGCGAGCAGCTGTGCCACGCCGAGCTGACTCGCCCGCATCGCGTTGGCGACATTCGCCAGCTTCGCCTGCTGCGTCTCGATCTCATCGAGCAGCCGACGCAGTTGCTGAAGGTATGAGCCGGTGCTCCCGCCGCCCCCGCCACTGCCGCCCCGGCTCGCCGGGCCGCCGATAGTGATCGTCCGGTCGCCACCGCCCCGGCTCCGATGGCCGGGGTAGCGGCGGCGGACGCTGCTCAACGGTCTCGCACCGCCACCACCAGCGCCGGAGCCGCCCGAGGTCGTGCCGTCGCCCGCCCGAGCCTCACGTCGCCGGTCCAACACCGTGTTGACGAAGCCCTTGCCCGCGACACTCACCGCGTGTCCGAGGATCGCACCGACGATCGCGACGGACGACGGAAGTCCCCACTTCGTGGTCGCCAACGCAGCAAGGGCACCGAGGCCGGCCCCCAACTGCTGGACGAGGTTGCCGGTGCCTTCCTTCGTCGTCTCGTGCCGCCACTGCTGCACGAACGACTGGGCTGGTCTCTCACCAGCCCGATACTGGCGCCGCCGCCAGCTCACTCGTCGACCACCGGATCGAGGAAGGCGCAGGTCGCCGAAATCAGTACCGGGAGGTTCTCGGCGACTTCCCGAGCTATCGACTCCGGCGTCAGCCCCAAGGGCTCCTCCCCCGGCTCCAGCTCGTCCTCGTCAGCCGCCGCATAGTAGGCACACGCCTCCCACAGGTTCTTGCTGTGGAACGAGAACGACCAGAGCCCGTACACCGAGTTTGGTAGGGCAACGAGGGGTTGGGCGGCGATGCCGATGCGGTGCTGGTGGGGGGCGTCCGGGGTGGAGCCGAGGCCCTGGGCCAACGGCAGCAGCTTGTGCCGGCTGAACACCGGACGCAGGTCGCCGTCCGGGTCGAACTCGACCAGCAGGCCCCGGGCGATCAGGTCGTCGACGTACCGGGCGGCCTGCGGCTCCGGCTTGGGTGCGGTCTCCAGCATTCGTACCAGCGACTCCCGGTTGACCGACAGCTTGGCGTGCCGGTCCGGGTAGAGGAACGCCGCCGCCCACACCGCTGCCTCGGTCTCGGTCAGCTCGACCAGGTCGTCACCGAGATGCACCTCGTAGCACTCCGGCGTCGGATCCGGTGGACGGACGTACCGGTAGCGCGGACCCATGCTCAACCCGGCGGGCACGATCACAGTCGACATACCGCCCAGTCTCCCAGCCTCAGCCAAGCCGATGCCGCCAGCATCTGGCCCAGCCCGCCGGCACCGGCAGGTCGACCGGCTCGTCAGGCCGCCACCTTCGCCACGTCGTACGCCTCGACGAAGTCCCGTGCCGCTGGCACCCGGTCGGCCACCTGCCCGAGGTCGGCCCGCAATCCGGCGAGCCGCTTACGGCCACGCCCGGACTTCAGCTCGGCGATGTCGGGCAGCGCGTCCAGCGCGACGGTGCCCGCTGCGGTGGAGTCGCCCTGCTGGTGCAGCGCGATCGCCAGGCTGACCTTGCCGAGAATCTGGTTCCGCCGATAGACCGGATCGTGGTGCGCCACCCGCGCCTGCAAACAGGAAATCGCCCTGTCGGGGCGGCCGAGCGCCAGGTGCGACAGCCCTTCTGCTCCGTTGACCTCGCGCTCACCGACATGCCAGGTGTAGGGCGGGTCGTCGTCGCTGGGGCCACGATCGAGCGCGGTCTTGGCTCTAGCGAGTGCGCGGTTGAACTCGACGGCGTCGCCCATCAACGCCGACGCGTGCGTGGTCCGCAGGTGCAGCAGGCTGGTAAGCCGAGGAGTGGCCCAGGGTGCCGAAATACGGAGGGCTGCCTCGGCAATCTGCACCGACTCGACCGGCCGGGCGTCCCTGACCAGCATCGCCATGATCGCCAGCACTTGGACCTCAAGGTGCGGATCGTCGCGCAGTCGAGCGCGGACGATCGCCTCCTGCAGGTAGCGGCGCGACTCGGCACGCCGCTCCGCGTCCAGCGCCAGCCAGCCGATCCAGGCTTCCAGATCGCCGAGGTTGCTCTGCAGCGCGTCGCCGACCTGCCGTGGATAGGTGGCCTGCCGCTCCCAGCGGGTCAGCCGGCGGTGCATGGCGATGGCAACGTCGCAGAGGCTGCCGCCGCCGGCCGCCGCGTCGGCCCGCTCAAGGCTCGCGATGGTGGCCGACACCTGCTGCAGGTGCTCCATGCTCAGGTGCTGCGGCACATCGGGAGCGGTGACCCAGTCTCGCAGCGGGGTGGCGATGCCCAGGCCCGCCAGAGCGGCATTGATCGTGAAAGCACGCCGGTCCGTAAGATCACCTCCATTGTCGTCCCCCGATGTAACGGTACCGCCCCAATCGCCAATGTCCAGAGATCGATTTTCCGGCTCCCCGGCGAGCAGGGCGTCAAGCTCGTCGAACGAAGTGCCGAGCGCTTCCGCGAGTTGTGCTCGGGTATACGGTTGTGGCTCGGCCTTACCCCGCTCCCACCGGGCAACGGTGGTGCGGTCGACCTGCAGACGCGCGGCCAGCCCTTCCTGGCTGAAGCCGGCCGCCCTGCGCCTCCTGATGAAACCGTCTCGCCGTCCGGTCAACTGGACGCCCTCCCGTCGCGGCCCGTGTCCACGGTGAACACCAGTAACGCAGATCAAAGAGATCAATTCAACGGGCTGTGGACAACTCGCACTTGTCATCTTTCGTGGAGGTTCCACCCTTCCTCTTGACCTCAACGGTCTTGCTTTCTCGTTGGTCCGGTCGCGTGAAAGGCTGCAGGAGTACCAGTAGCAGCCACGGCGACCGGAGCGGGAAGCGGGTGGCAGGCGTACCCGGGGGCCGTCGGCGAGTTCGTCATGCTGGACGACGGTCGGCGGGCGACGCCCGTCCCGGTGCCGACCCCGCCACCGAGGCCATGGAAGAGGCCCGGCTGCGGCTGTCCGGTCGGCTGGACCGACGCCGCTTCCAGCAGGCGGTCGACGTCGTCGTGGCCCGGCATCCGATGCTGCGTACGGTGTTCCCGGCCGGGGCACCCCGGCTGTTGAAGGAGCTGGTCACCCCGTTCGGCCACTCCGGGTTCGTCTGCCGGACACGGTGGCGTCCTGCCAGGTGGAGTCGTTGCTGCAGGCGGACCGGCCGGACCTGCCGCGGGTGCACGGCCCGGTGGAGCCGGAGCTGGCCGCCGCATACTGGTCGGCGGGGCTGGCGGCGGCCCCGCTGCATCTGGACGGCACCACCGTCGCCGACCTGGTCGACGGCCGGATGCGGCAAGTCAAAAGGACAGACGTGACGACGGAGGAGCCACAGTGACCCCGGAACCCGGCATCGACAGACTGCTCGACCAGGTCCGCGGTCGCCTCGACCGGGTCGACGCCCGGACCGCCTACCAGGCCCAGCAGGACGGCAGGGCCGTGCTGGTCGACATCCGTCCGGCCGCTCAACGCGCAGAGTACGGCGGAATTCCCGGGGCGTACGTGATCGAACGCAACGTGCTTGAGTGGCGCCTCGACCCGCACAGCGCGGCGCGGCTCGACGTGGCCGACACCCCGCAGCTGTGGCCGATCGTCGTCTGCCAGGAGGGGTACGCGTCGTCGCTGGCCGCCGCGTCGCTGCAGGACACCGGCCTGCCGTTGGCCACCGACCTGGCCGGTGGCTTCGCGGCCTGGCGGGCCGCCGGGCTTCCGGTGCTCGCCCAGCCGGGCTGAGCGACCACCGGTCAGCAGCTGCGTCAGTGGCTGCGGGACAGGCTGATCGCCAAGCGGCCGGCCGGGTCGGTCCACCAGTGGGTCAGCTCGAAACCGGCGGCGGCCAGCTCGGCGGTAACCCCGGCCCGGCGGAACTTCGCCGACACCTCGGTCCGGATCTCCTCGCCGGCGGTGAAGCTCACCGGCAGGTCGAGATCGGCCACGTACACCTGTGTGTCCCGGTCGGCACGCAGCCGCATTTCGATCCACTCCCGGTCGGTGTCCCAGAGCGCGACGTGCCGGAACGCCGCCGGGTCGAAGCCGGCACCGAGCTGCTGGTTCAGTACGCGCAGCACGTTGCGGTTGAACTCGCCGGTCACCCCCTGGCTGTCGTCGTAGGCGGCGACCAGGGTGGCCGGGTCCTTGACCAGGTCGGTGCCGAGCAGCAGCCAGCCGCCGGCGCCGAGCGCCCCGCGCAGCGCGGCCAGGAACTCGGCGCGTTCGTCCGGCACCAGGTTGCCGATGGTGCCGCCGAGGAACGCGACGAGCCGGTCGTCGCCGGCCGGGATCCGCCCGAGGTGGCGGGTGAAGTCGCCGACGATCGCGTGCACCGGCAGACCCGGGTAGTCCCGGTCGATGGCGGTGGCGGCGTCACGCAGCGCCGCCTCGGAGACGTCCAACGGCACGAACAGGTCGAGGCTGCCCTGCCGGCGCAGCGCGTCGAGCAGCAGCCGGGTCTTCTCCGACGAACCGGAGCCGAGCTCGACCAGGGTCCGGGCCCGGGTGACGGCGGCGATGTCGTCGGCATGGGCGGCCAACGCGGCCCGCTCGGCCCGGGTCGGGTAGTACTCCGGCAGGGCGGTGATGCGTTCGAACAGTTCGCTGCCGTACTTGTCGTAGAACCACTTCGGGGGCAGCCATTTCGGGTCGGCGGTGAGTCCGGCGCGGGCGTCGGTCCGCAGCGCGTGCCGCTGGTCGGCGTCGGTCAGCTCGATGTCGATCCGCACAGATCCTCCACGGTGTAGGTGTGCCGGTCGGCGACGACGAGCCGGCGGTCGGCGACCGGGCGCCAGGCCGGGTCGTCGTCGGACGGTTCGGAGGCGATGATCAGCCGCTCCGGCCCGGCGAGGACGGACAGGGAATGGCCGACGGCGCTGGCCCAGGCCCGTTCGCCGTCGGTGAGCAGCAGGTTGAGCCGGGACGCCGGGGCGGCGGCCAGGACGCCGGTGACGGTGTCGGTGATCGCCGTACCCGGGTCGGCGCCGGACCGCAGCCGGTGCCGCAGCAGCGCCCACAGCAGCGCCGAGTCGGTCGGCGCGTCGAGGGTGAGCAAATCGGTCACCGGCAGGGCGGCGGCCAGGACGGCGACGCTGTCCGGCCAGCCGGCCACCACCCCGTTGTGGCTGAACAGCCAGCTTCCGTCGGTGAACGGCGCGCAGGCTGTCTCGCCGAACGGCATCCCGGGGGTAGCCGAGCGGACCGCGGCCAGCACCGCGCCGGCGGCGGTGGCCCGACCCAGCTCGACCAGGCCGGGATCGGCCCAGATCGGCCCGGCCCGCCGGTAGCGGACCGGACCGGTCGGGGTGTACCAGCCGACGCCGAAGCCGTCGACGTTGACCGTGCCGCCGCCGCGCATGTCCCGGGGCGCCCAGGACTGGCGGTACAGGCCGTACGGCGGCTCGACCAGCAGCTGCGTCAGGCTGACCGGCGGGCCAAGGTAGAGCTGGTGGCGGCACACTAGGCGGTCTCGCCGGGGTGCGGGTCACGAGCGGTGCGGAAACCGCTGAAAATCTGCCGCCGGATCGGGTAGTCCCAGTTGCGGAAGGTGCCCCGGCAGGCGGCACGGTCGGTGCCGAACGAACCGCCGCGCAGCACCCGGTAGTCGCGGCCGAAGAAGACCTCCGAGTATTCACGGTACGGGAACGCCGCGAAGCCGGGATAGCCGGTGAACCAGGTGCCGGTCCATTCCCACACGTCGCCGATCAGCTGGTGCACGCCGGCCGGTGACGCGCCGGCCGGGTAGGCGCCGACCGGTGCCGGGTGCAGGTGCCGCTGGCCCAGGTTGGCGCGCTCGGGGCCGGGGTCGTCGTCGCCCCACGGGTAGCGGCGGGACCGGCCGGTCACCGGGTCGAACCGGGCCGCCTTTTCCCATTCGGCTTCGGTCGGCAGCCGGCGGCCGGCCCAACTGGCGTACGCCTGCGCCTCGTACCAGCCGACGTGCACCACCGGCTCGTCGGGCACGATCGCCGACCGCCGGCCGAACCGGGTGTAGCTGCCGTCGCCGTGCCAGTGCGCCGGCCCGCTGAGCCGGGCCTGCAGCCGGTGGGCCCACCCCTCGGCGCTCCACCACCGCTCGTCGTGGTAGCCGCCGTCGTCGATGAACTGCTGGTACCGGGCGTTACTGACCGGCGCGCGGTCGATGAAGAAGGCCGGCACGTCGACGGTGTGCGCCGGACGTTCGTTGTCCAGCGCCCACGGCTCGGTGGAGGTGCCCATGGTGAACGGCCCGGCCGGGATGAGCGCCTCACCGTCGACGCGTCCGGCCGGGGCCGGCGGGGTCGGCGCGCCGGTGAGCACCGGCGGGCCGGCCCGCAGCTGGTGGGTGGCGAGCATCGTCTCGTCGTGCTGCTGCTCGTGCTGCACGATCATGCCGAAGGCGAAGCCCTGCTCGACCAGCCGGCGGCCGTCGAACGTCACCGTGTCGAGCAGGTCGAGGACCTTGTCCCGGACGGTACGGGTGTAGGTGCGCGCCTCGGCCGGGTCCAGCAGCGGCAGCGCGGGGCGGTCGGCGCGGGCGTGCTTGAACGCGTCGTACAGGTGGTCGATGTCGGCGCGGACCGCATCCCGGCCGCCGACGTCGCGGACCAGCCAGAGTTCCTCCTGGTTGCCGATGTGGGCCAGGTCCCAGACCAGCGGCGACATCAGCCGCGAATGCTGGCGGACCAGGTCGGCGTCGTCGACGGCGTCGGTGAGGGCGCTGCTGCGTCGTCGGGCGCGGTCGAGGTCGTCGGCGAGTACGGCGCGTAGGTCGGTCGGTCCGGTCACAGGTCCTCCTTCGGCAGCCGGCGACGCAGCGAGTGCCGGATCGTGGTGGCGGTCGTCGCCGGCAGGCCGGTGTCGGCGAGGTGGTCGCAGGCGAGGCCGACGACGGCTCGCGCGGCGGCGGCCAACGCCGGGTCGGCCAGGCCGACGCGGGCGGCGTCGGCCCACCGGTCGGCGACCGGGGCGGCGTGGCGCCACGCGGTACGCAGCGTCTCGTCGCGGGCGAACAGGCTGGCCAGTACGGCGACCGGCGCCAGCCAGTCGTCGGCCGGTTGGGCGTCGAGGTAGCGGATCTCCAGGTGGCCCTGCGGGCGTACCGGGGGGAAGAGCGTGCTCAGGTGCAGCGACAGGTCGGCGTAGGTGGGTGGGCGGGGCAGCCCGCTGCGGATCCAGTCGCCGAACCCGACGGCGCCGGACCGGGACCAGCCGTGCCGCCCGTCGGCGATGAACAGCGGCGGGGTGTCCAGGACGCGGCGGGTCCAGGCCGCCACCGGGTCCGTCGGCGGTTGTCCCGCCGGCTCTCCCCGCGGTTGCCCCGGCGCGACGGCGGTCGGCGGGGCGGTGCGGGCCGGGTCGAGGGTGAGCCAGGTCCGCATCCGGTGCGACACCCAGCCGGTGTCCCGGTCGGCGTACCGTGCCGAGTTGGCGAAGGTCGCCAGCAGCACCGGCCCGAGTGCGTGCGCGGCCGCCCAGCGCAGCGGCAGTTGGGCGGGGGTGCCGGCATCGAGGCACACCTGCAGGCCGGCGGTGGCGCACATCATGGTCGCTCCGGCCGCGCCGTACCGGCCGAAGGCGTCGGCCATCGCGGTGTACCGGCGGTTGTGCAGGATGCGCCGGGGCGGCCGGTACGGGTCGCAGCCGTGGGAGCCGAGCCGCAGGCCGGCCCGGGCGAGCCGGGCGTCAAGGGCGGCGGTGTCGGCGACGGTGTGCCGGTGCAGGTCGGCGACGGAGTCGACCGGCAGGCTGGAGATCTCCACCTGGCCGCCGGGCTCGACGGTGACCTGCCCGCCGTGCGGCAGGGGCCGGTGCGGGCTGTCGCGGCGCAGGGTGGCTGGGGCGTGGTCGCCGAGCGCCCGGCCGAGGATCTCCGGGTCGAGTGGACGGGCCGGGTCGTCCACGTGGTGCACGGTCCATTCGAGCTCGACACCGACCCGCCGTGGTGGTCCGGTCTTGAAGCAGATCCGCCCGATGTGGCCGACGGCGGCGGCGACGTCGGCGATGACCTCGTCGCCGTCGGCCGGCCGCACGGCGTCGGACAGGTGCAGGTGTCGCACTCCCACCCCTCCAATTGTCACCGTATGCGACTCTGTGACAACAGATCACCTCACCCTAGCCGCACGGTCCGACAATCAGCGCCCCGGCGATCGGGCAGCGCCGCTATCCAGCCCCGTGACCAGGGATCCTCGGCAATATGGAAGTTCCCTCAGACGTCCACCGGTCGGCATTCTGATGAACATGCGATCACCTTCAGTGATCAGACTGACACCGCATCATCCGTACGCCGCGCCATGAGGGAGCCACGATGGTCATCCGACGGGTCGTCGCGTCGGTCGCCCAACGCCAGGTGCGACACGTCCGTCCGGTGTCCGAGCAGTCGGCGCTCGGCACGGTCGCCACCGTGTACGCCCAGTGCGCCGAGGAGATGCGGCTGGTCATCCCACCGGTCCTGCTCCACTCGCCGGCACCGGAGACACTCAGTGCCTGCTGGATGTTGATGCGCGAACCGCTGCTGGTGATGGGCGCGGTGGAACGCGTCGCCAAGGAGGCGGTCGCCGCCGGAGTGTCGGTCGCCAACATCTGCCCGTACTGCGTGGACATGCACAGCACCGGGCTGTACCCGCAGGCCGGCGAGCACGACGCCGATGCGGTCGTCGCCGACCGGCCACAGACGATGACGGACCCGCGGCTGCGGGCGCTGGTCGAATGGGCCCGCAGCGCCCATCTGCCGGACGCCCCGACACCGGTGCCGTTCACCGAAGCGCAACGGCCGGAGCTGGTCGGCGTCGTCGTCGCCTTCCACTACCTGACCCGGATGGTCAACGTCTTTCTGACCAGCTTCCTGCTGCCGCCCGGACTCACCCCGGCGGCACGGCGACGGTTCAAACACCTCGTCGGCCGGCAGCTCGACCCGACGCTCCGGGCGGCACCCGCACCGGGGCGGTCGCTGCCGCTGCTGCCGGCGGCGGCGCTGCCGGCCGACGCCGGCGAACGCTGCCTGTCCGCGCCGGTCCGGCAGCTGGTCGAGGAGCAGCTGGCGAGCTGGCGCGGCGAGGAGACGGGGCTGGCCCGGCAGTGGTGTGAGGACCAACCAGTCGACCTGATCGGAGTCCAACCCGGTCATGCGCTCACAACGCGGCGGCCGGCCGTCGATCGTTCGAGTCCACATAACCCGAATGGTCTAGACGATGCCGGTCGCCGTTTCCACAAGCGACACGCCCGAGTTGATCACACCCGGCCGTCACGCCGCGTTACATAGACGAAACTCGGTGCCGAATGAGCGGCCCCCTTTCGGGAAGTCCTCCCGGATTCCGTCTTCGATTTCCATAGAATCTCTCCATCTCCGACGAGCTCTCCCGTGCCGCATATTGCCATCACCATCGTGCGTGCCCTTCTGCCGACTGGCATCTCCCGTCGTGCGCCGCCACCATCCGGCCAATCAGGATGGGCAGGGGAAACCAAAAAGGCGACGGCCGTGCCATCCAGGACGCGAGCGTCCTTGGGTGGCACGGCCGTCGCCTGGCCGGTGGTCGTCGGCGATCGGGCCGGACCGGCGCTGCCGCTACCGCGCGACCGCGAACCGGAAATGGGTCACCTCCGGTGTGTCGACGACAGCGAGCCGCTCCAGCTCGATCATCCCGGCGCCGCCGCCGAAGAGCGGGATGCCGCCGGTGAGCACCACCGGACGCACCGCGAGCCGGATCTCGTCGACCAGGTCTGCGGCAAGGCACTGCTGGGCGATGCTGGCGCCACCGCCGACCACGACGTTGCGCTCGCCTGCGGCGGCGCGGGCCAGCCGGACCGCGTCCGGCACCCCGGTCGAGACAAAGGTGAAGCTGGTGTCGCCCTTGGGCCGGCTGTCCGGCTCGCTGTGGGAGACGATGAAGTGATCGACCTGGAACGGGTTCTCGGCGAACCCGTCCTGACTCGCGCCCATGTCGTAGGTGCGCCGACCCATCACGAGTGCGCCGGTGCTCTTGATCTGCTCCTCGATCACTGCCTGGTTCACCTCGGACGGGATGAAGAACCAGTCGTGCAGGCCGCCGGGCTCATCGTTGGCTCCGGCGACACACCCATTGATCGACACCGTCATGTCTAGGATGACTTTTCCCATGATACCTCCAAATAGTTGCTTCAACCGGTCAACCAGGACTCAACTTCATGTATACGACCTAACGTATCACGCCAATGTGTTCGCCGCGCCGGCGTTCCACCGCGACCCACGATGACCCGGAGACACCGGACAAGCGCATTCTCGGAGTCGCGGCAGAAACATACATCGCGCCACAATCGATCGATGTCGGGGATCGGGCCCGCACCCTCGAAAGCCAGATCTGCAACCACGAAGGGAGACCGTCGGTGCGATGGGACGATGTATCCATCAACGCGGTTGCGGCGTCTCTGGGACGTAGGGAGAGCACCGCTGCGGCGGTCGCTGACGGCCGCTACGACGCAGACGAGATGAAGGCGAACGGATTCCTCTCCGTCAGCGTCTCGGAAACCGTTCCTCCGGTCGATCTGGCAGTCAAGGCGGGATGGCTGGCAATGGACAGGGCGGGCCCACGCCCCCGGGCTACGACCGGTACGGCACCAGCGGCACGCTCAACGGCGACGGCGGCACCGCCCTCGTGCTGGCCCGGGGCGGTGGTGTGGCACGTCTGCTCAGCACGGTATCGGTCGCCGACACCACCCATGAGGGACTGCAGCGTGGTGCCGAGCCGTGGACGAACGTCAACGGGGGCAACGGCTGGCCGATCGACACTGACGCCCGCGTCGCGGGATACGTCGAACAGCACGGCCCGGAGATCTTCGTCGAACTCGTGCGATCGATCTTCACCGCCGAGCGCGAGTCGGTCGTCGGCGCGTTGGCGCAAGCCGGGCTCGGGGCCGACGACATCGACTGGTGGGTCTTTCCCAACATGGGACTGTCGCTCACCGACTGGGACGCCCGCGCGTCGATCGGGGTCGACCAGGCCCGCAGCACCTGGGAATGGGGGCGGCGCACCGGTCACCTCGGTGCCGGCGACCAGTTCGCCGGGCTGACCCACCTGATCGAGTCCGGCGCCATGCGGGCGGGCCAGCTGCCGCCCGTACGAGTAGGCGGGGAACCGCCAGAGCCCGTCGGCGTCCGGCGGGAAGTAGCCGAGTGTGGTCAGCCCGGGATGACCTGCGGCGAGGGCGTCGGTGGTGTGCAGGTGTGAGCCGGAGTCGAAGGCGATCGTGCTGAACATCGCCAGGCTGACCCAGAACTCCCGCTCGACGTGGTCGGGCGCGGTGAGCTCCTGGATGAGCGCGACCCGCTCGGGACAGGCCAGGGCCACGAACGGCGGCAGGGCCGCGGCGAGCGGGTGGCCATGTTCCTCGGCGAACCGACGGGCGTGCTCGTTGAGCTGCTCGGCCAGCGTCTCCAGCACGGGTTCCATACCGCCTTCGGGGCTGCGCAGGACCTCCAGCGCACCGGCGGATGCCGCACCGCCGCCCGACGCGACGCCCGCGACCGCGTGGTCCTCGGCCGAACGTTTCTCGCCCGGAAGAATCGTGTCAGCATAGAGGCTTATTTCAGCAGGCCTCCGACCCGCCACAGTAGACCCTCAACAAAAAGGACGATCCACTCTTCCGTAGGATGGAGTTACCACACAACACCACAAAGAAAAGCGGACCGCCGAACATGTATCATACCACTGGCTTCACCACGGACCAGATCCGCGACCTATGCGCGCTGGTCCGAGCGGAATGCCAGGATCTGAGCACGGAGCCATGGCCCCCGGTCCTCGGCCTCTACCGCGCTGTCGTCGCGTTGACCTACATGCGTCGCAACCGCGTCCAAGCGGAGATCGCCGAGGCGCACGGCGTCTCCCAGCCGACGATCTCCCGAGCGGTCACCGCCATCACCCCGGTCCTCGACCGCGTGCTGACGGAGTTCGTACCGACCGCCGACGAACTCGACCCGACCGCCTAGTACATCGTCGACGGCACTCTGTTCCCCTGCTGGTCATGGCGCACGGACCGCTGTCTGTACTCCGGCAAGCACAAGACCACGGGCATGAGCGTCCAGGTCGCCTGCACCCTCGACGGCGCGCTCGCCTGGATCTCCGATCCCGTCACCGGCAACCACCACGACTCGTACGCGATCAACGACACCGAGGTCCTCGTCAGCCTGAATCCCGGAGACTGGATCGGCGACAAGGGCTACGTCGGCAACGGCATGATCACCCCGTACAAGAAGCCCAAGGGCGGCGAGCTCGCGGAATGGCAGAAGGAATACAACCGGCAGGTCAACAAGATCCGCTGGGTTGTGGAACAGGTCATCGCGAACCTGAAGACAGGGCGCATCCTGCACACCGACTACCGCAGACCGCTTTCGACCTTCACAGAAACGATCTCCTGTGTCATCGGGTTGCACTTCTACAGGATCGCCTGCGAATAGAACTCATAGGCCTCCAATGTCATGCTCATCTCATCGTCAGCCGGGGCTGGAATCACGGAAAGCCTCCTGCTACTACTAAATGACCGGGCAGAAGAACGCCCCATCTCGACCTAACCGACAAGGTTCGCCGTCAATTATCAGGCCGCCCTTGACTCATATTGGACGCTGCGACCCCGCCCATCATCTTCATGGTTGCTTGAAGCAACCCAACTGCTCAACTCTGTTGCTGTTCCCGTACGTAGAGACCAAAGAGCGGACCGACCGGCGATCGGCCGATTCCCGAACAGGTCCGCAATTTGCAAGACGTGGCCGTTACGGCTACCGCCTAGGCTCGATGGAAGCCCGCGCCGTCACGGCTGCAGCAGAATGCGCCGACCACCACGGACGGTCGAGAACGAACAGATCCTGTGACTACCGGGAAGGAAGCACCATGTCCCAGAACCTGGATGTGATCTCCGCTCTCTCCGCCGACGGCGCGGCCGTCGACCAGTTGGTGAGCGGACTCGACGCCGGCCAGTGGCAGCGGGAGACCCCCGCTGCGGGCTGGACGATCGCTCACCAGATCGCCCATCTGGCCGCGACGTTCCGGATGGCAGCGCTCGCGGCGGCGGACCCGGCGGGCTTCACCGCGATGGCCGCACGGCTGAGCCCCGACTTCAACGCCAACGTCGACCGGGCGCTGGCGGAGTACCTCGCCGACCCGCCTCAGGTCCTGCTCGCCCGGTGGCGGGCGGAGCGGACCGCCGCCGAGAAGGCTCTGGCCGCAGTGCCGGCCGACCAGGTCGTACCCTGGCTGGTACGGCCGTTGCCGCCGGCGGTGCTCGCGTCGGCCGGCATGATGGAGCTGTTCGGCCACGGCCAGGACATCGCCGACGCGCTCGGTGTCCGACCGCAGCGCACCGACCGCATCGGGTTCCTCGTCGGCTTCGCCGTGCGCACCTGGGACTTCGGCTACCTGGCACGGGGACTCGCCGTACCGGACGTGCAGTTCCGGTTCGAGCTCACCGCCCCGTCAGGCAAGCTGTGGGAGTTCGGCCCGGCCGACGGCACGCAGCGGATCACCGGGTCGGCCGAGGACTTCTGCCTGCTGGTGACCCGGCGCCGGCACCGGGCCGACCTGACGTTGACCGCCACCGGGGCCGAGGCCGACCAGTGGCTCGACATCGCCCAGGCGTACCGGGGGCCGGCCGGACCCGGACGACGGCCCGGACAGTTCGCCGATGGCCGCCGGTAGTCCGGCCGCGACGGACCTGCGCTCCGACCTGGCCACCGCGACGGAGGAGTCACCATGGTGATCGTCATGCGGGCAGACGCCGCAGCAACCGACATCGCCGCGATCATCGACCGCGTGGAGTCAGCTGGCGGCCAGGCTTTCGTCAGCCGGGGAATCGAACGGGTGATCATCGGGCTGGTGGGCGACGTCGACCGGTTCGCCACGCTGAACCTGGCCGCGATGCGCGGGGTCCACCAGGTGACCCGGATCTCGGCGAAGTACAAGCTGGTCAGCCGGGAGCATCATCCGCAGCGTTCGGTGGTATGGGTGGGTGGCGTACCGATCGGGCCGGGCACGGTCACCTTCATCGCGGGACCGTGCGCGGTGGAGTCCGGTACACAGACGCTGGCCGCCGCGCAGCTGGCCCGTCAGGCCGGCGCGAGCCTCCTTCGGGGCGGCGCGTTCAAACCCCGGACCTCGCCGTACGCCTTCCAGGGACTGGCCGAGGACGGACTCCGCATCCTGGCCGAGGTCCGGGAGCGCACCGGGATGCCGGTCGTCACCGAAGTGCTCAGCGCCGAGGACGTGCCGCTGGTCGCGCGGTACGCCGACATGCTGCAGATCGGTACCCGCAACATGCAGAACTTCCCGCTGCTGCAGGCCGCCGGGTCGGCTGGCCGGCCGGTCATGCTCAAGCGCGGCATGTCCGCGACGGTCGAGGAATGGCTGATGGCGGCCGAGTACATCGCCCAGCGGGGAAACCTCGACATCGTGCTCTGCGAGCGGGGCATCCGTACGTTCGAGACGGCGACCCGCAATACCCTGGACATCTCCGCCGTGCCGGTGGTCCAGCAGCTGTCCCACCTACCGGTCATCGTGGACCCGTCGCACTCCGGGGGACGCCGCGACCTGGTGCTTCCGCTGACCCGGGCAGCGGTGAGCGTCGGCGCGGACGGCGTCATCGTGGACGTGCACCCGGAGCCGGAGAAGGCGCTGTGCGACGGACCGCAGGCGCTGGTCGGTGCCGAACTCGTCGAGCTCGGGCACCGGATCACCGAGCTCACCCGGCTGATGGGTCGCCGGCCCGCGACACCAGCGCGGTCGGCCCGGCCACGGGCCGCTGCCCAGTCGGGCTGCTGACGGGGACCGCCCGGCCGCGACCCGACGCATGCCTGCACCGGATGTGGGTAGGAGCCCTCACATCCGGTGCAGCGGCACGGGCGGAGAGGACCAGCGACGTGACTGACCAGGCCATACCCGACGTCGACCGCGGGACCGACGACCGGGCGATGCCACGGGCCGTGCGGGCCGCCCGGGCGTACGCCGAGGCGACCGCCCAGACCGCCCGCTACCTCGACCGGACTGGTACGTTGCCCGACCCGGCCGACATCGCCGAGTACGCCAACCTGCTCGCCCGTGAGGAGGCGACCCGCGACGAACGCGCCGACGCGCTGCGCGCCGCCGGGCTGGAGGTACCGAGCCTCGACGCGGACCAAGGTTGACCGGTCAGGTGTGGCCGACGACCGCCGGTCAGAATCGACCCCAGTCGTCGGCGGCCGGCCGCCACACGTCGATGTTGCGCGGGTCGACGGCCATCCGCCGGGCCCGGTGCGTGGCGTGCTCCTCCGGGGTGAAGACCCGGTGCCGGTCGCACAGCTCGTAGCGCGGCCCGTGCTTCGGGTCGTGCATGTAGAACGCGATCGACGTCGACGCCGAGTGGTTGACCAGATCGGAGGCGATCGGCACCTTCTTGTACTGCGCCCGCGCCCGGCCGCGCATCACATGGTCGAAGCTCTTCATCTTGAAGCACAGGTGCGCGGCGTAGAACTCCTTGTTGCGCTGCAACGCCAGGCTGTGGTGGTAGCGGTCCTCGCAGCGCAGGAAGACGGTCACGTCGCCGACGTAGTCGCTGGGCAGGAAGCCGAGGACCTTGGTGTAGAAGTCGAGCGACTCCTCGTACTTGTCGGTGGCCAGGAACGGGTGCACCAGGTCGACCGGGCGCAGTTCGATCAACGGCGGTTCGGCGTACTCGACGAACTCGGTGAACAGTTCGACGATCAGCCCGTTGGGATCGCGTACGGCGAACCCGCGCTGGCACAGGCCCTTCATCCGCTCGTGCAGTTCAAGCACCTCGTGGCCGGCGGCGACGACCCGCTCCCGCAGGTCGTCGAGGACCTCGTCGGACTCGACGCTGAACCCGACCGCGGTGGTCCACGACTCGGTGCGGTGCGGTGCGGCGATCAGCTCGATGCTGTGGTGCTCGATGTCGGCGCGCAGGAACGCGTACTCGTCGTCGTGCTGCTCCAACTGCAGCCCGACGTGGTACTGCAGGAACTCGATGGAGGCGGCCAGATCCGGCACCTCGATCCGGGCGTACTCCATGCCGTAGGGCCCGCGACGGCGGGTGGCGGCCTCGGTGGACATCTGCGACCCCTTCATGGTGAATTACGCGTCCCCGGCGGTGGGGATGCTGACGATGACCTGGCGTTGCACGACCGGGCGCCAGCGTTCCCGGACGAACCGCTCGTGCGACTCGCTGTGCAGGTAGTCGAGCAGGTCCTGCTCGGTGGCGAACTCCACGACGAAACCGTGGGTCATCGTGGTGTCCCGGGTGCTGACGTTGACCCCGCTGCGCCAGTTGCGCATCGCCGGGTACTTGCTCGGGAAGGTGTCCAGCTCGGCGAGGACCGACTCGGCGACACCGGGCGGCAGGTCGTCGCGGAACTTGAACGCCAGCATGTGGGTGATCACGACGGCGGCCCCCGCTACAGGATGAAGCTGAGTCGGGCGCCGGGGTCCATCGACTCCATCACCGGGATGGAGCGGCGAACCCGGAAGCGCAGGCCGTCGTCGTCGACCTTGAGTACGTGCTCGTAGCGGCCCACGTAGGTGTAGGCGCCGCCGTCGCGGTAGCGGTGGATGAGGAAGTTGGCGCTGATCCACACCGTCTCCGCGCCGGCCTCCAGCAGGATCACGTTGGAGACCATCCGGTGGGTACGTGAGTGCGGGTTCTCGGCGTGCGCCTTGCGGCTCTTGAGCCGCTTCACCCGGGCCCGGATCAGGTCATAGTCGTCGCAGACGAAGAACCCGGCGGTGGTGGCGTCCCAGCCGGCCCAGTCGGTGGTCGGCACCTCCATCCGGCCGTCCGGCTCGAACATGGTGAACCACTCGTCGAGGCGCCACTCGTCGAGCAGCTGCGCCTCCCGGTAGAGGAAGTCCTCCACGTCGGCCCGGGTTACCTCACGGGCCCCCACGTTGAGCACTGCTCCGCTGGTCGTCGCGGACATCGGGTCACTCCTTCCCGCTGGTGGTGGGCACGGCGGAGCCGGCGCTGGCTGCGGAGTCGCTGGTGAAGACGGTGGACGGGCCAGGCGCACCGGGATCTGCCGGTGGGTCGCCGGCGACGGCGGTGGCCGCCCCGACCCGGTCGGCCCAGTGCCGCCAGAAGCTGCGCATCGCGCCCTCGTCGATGGAGCGGCCCTGGTTGCCCTGCTTCTCGTTGGCCATGCCGCGGGACATGTCGGACCAGTCGTGGGCCGGGTCGGCCGAGTCGGCGGTGGCGACGATGCCGCGCTGCACCGCCTCGTACGCCTCGATGTCGTCCGGGGTGGCCAGGCCGCCGGGGCCGACGAAGCTGACCATGGTCTTGATCCGCAGCGCCCGGACCGACTCCGGCTCGCCGGTCTCGACGAACTGCCAGGCCCGCACGTCGGTGCGGTCCGGGGCGACCGGTTCGAGCTGGCGGATGGTCAGCGCTTCGAGGTCGAACAGCAGCAGGTTCGGGAAGACGAAGAGGATCCGGCTGGCGTCGGCGATCTCGGCGGCAAGCTCCGGCCCGAGCCGGGCGATCATCTCGTTGCGCTTGGCGACGGTACGGGCCTTCTCCTCGTCGCCGAAGCGCGGCTCCCAGACCATGCCGATCCGGCCGTTGTGGCCGGTGAGCACGAGCAGTCCGTGTCCGCCGCCGAGGTCGTAGGCGTACTGGTCGTCGTCGGTGACCGCGAAGCCGGTCTCCCGCAGGTAGCCGACGAAGGTGTTGTGGGTCGGCGCGAAGTGGTAGCCGTCCATGGCGTTCTCGACGGCGAGCTTCCAGTTGCCCTTGACGCTGTAGAGCTGCACGCCGGGCAGGGTCTGCATGCCGTGCGCGCCGATCTTGGCGGTCAGCGACATGTAGTGCGCGGCCGGGCCGAGGTGGGTGAGCAGATCGGGCACGTCGGGGTCGAACGCGACGAAGACGAAGCCCTCGTGGATCTGCAGCCGGGGCACCTGGCGCAGCCGCATCGACTCGCGGAAGCCGGGGTCGTCGGGGTAGCTCTCGTCGCCGGGCAGCGCGGCCAGGTCACCGGAGTTGCTGAACGCCCAGGCGTGGTAGAAGCACTGGAAGAACTTGGTGTTGCCCTCGTTGTGCCGGCACAGGATGGTGCCGCGGTGGGTGCAGGCGTTGAGGAAGACCTTGACCTCGCCGGCGGAGTCGCGGCAGAAGATCAGCGGCCGGCCGCCGAGGGTGCGGGTCTTGAAGTCGCCGGCGTTGGGGATCTCGGTCTCGTGGCCGAGGTAGAGCCAGGTGTGGCCCCAGATCTTGGCGATCTCGTCGCGGAACACACCCGGGTCGCGGTACGCCGAGCGGTGCACCCGGAAGCGCATCGCCTCCCAGTCCTCGTCGATCAGCGCGCCACCGTCGGCTCCGCCGAGCGGTCGCACCGGCGTCTGCTGCGTCATCACCCCACCGCCCTCTTTCGTCCCGTCCGCCCGCCTCGGCGGCGCTACGTCATGCGAGACAGTGTCTCGCACTCCGATGCTGCTATCAGAGCCCTCCACCTGTCAAGAGCAGGGCATCTTCCGTGATCGGGTTACTCACTGTTAACAGGGGAGCAACACGTTCCTGCGGGTTCGCCGGAAAAGATCCGGTCATCCACCCGTCACCCCCGGCCCACCAGCGGCACGCACCGCCGCGCGCCCTGCGCCCGCCGGCCGGGTACCCCTTCCGGAGGAACCGATGCTCCAGCCGCACCAGGGACCGATCGCCGGCGCCCACTACCTGCCGACCACCCCCGAGACCTGCCTGTGGGGCCGGCTGCCCAACCGCGGCCACGCCCCGGTGCTACGGGTGCGCTCCGGCGAGACCGTGACGATCGACACCCTCAGCCACGAAGGCATCCTCGAAGACCAGGGCCGCGACCCGGTGGGCTACCTCAAGCAGTACGACGTACCCGCCGATCAGGTCCTCACCGACTCCCGCGACCTGGCCGCCTCCGACATCGCCCACGACTACGACGACGACGGCCCGCACGTGGTCACCGGCCCGATCACCGTCGACGGCGCACAGCCCGGCGACCTGCTCCGGGTCGACGTGCTCGACCTGACGATCCGGGCCCCGTACGGCTTTGTCAGCAGCCGGCACGGCTACGGCGCGCTGCCCGGCGAGTTCCCGCTCACCCCGGTCGACACCGGGCCCGACAGCGACCCCCGCGCCTACGGCAGCGTCTGCCACTTCACCGAGGTCGTCTCCAGCGGCGGCCGGCTCTACGGCGTACTGCCGTTCGGTGCCGGCCGGGCCGCCCGGTTTCCGCTCGCGCCGTTCCTCGGCCTGATGGGGGTCGCCGTCGACACCGACGAGATGGTGCACTCGGTGCCGCCCGGCGGGCACGGCGGCAACCTGGACATCAACGAACTGCAGGTCGGCTCCAGCCTCTACCTGCCGGTGCAACTGCCCGGTGCCGGCTTCTACGCCGGTGACCCGCACTACGCCCAGGGCGACGGCGAGGTGGCGCTCACCGCGCTGGAGGCACCGCTGCGGGCCACTTTGCGGCTAAGCGTCATCCCGGCGGCGCAGGCCGCCCTGCTGGTCGGCGCCGGGGAGGCCCCGCTGGCCGAGACCGACACCCACTGGATCCCGGTCGGCCTGGACGCCGACCTGAACGAGGCGATGCGCCGGGCGGTCCGGGCCGCGGTCAACTTCCTCGCCCGCACCCGGGGCATGCCGCGCGACACCGCCCTGGCCTACCTGAGCGCCGCCGCAGACTTCGAGGTCAGCCAGGTCGTCGACGCGGTCAAGGGCGTGCACTGCCTGATCCGCAAGGCCGACTTCCCGCCCCAGAACTGACCATACCTGCGCGTCGCGGCACCTCGGCACTCCCGTCCGTGACGTATGGTCGGCGCGCTCTGTTCCGACGCCGACCGGGGTCACCGGCGCCGACCGGCTACCAAAGACCGACCAGGGCTGGCCACCTAGCCGACGGCGAGCACCTCGGCCCGGCGTGGGGCACTGGCCATCGCACCTGGCCGGGTGACCGTCACCGCCGCCGCCCGGCTCGCCCAGCGGGCCGCGTCGTCGATCGCCGCACCGTCGAGCAGCGCGTCGGCCAGCGCCGCGCAGAACGTGTCCCCGGCACCGGTGGCGTCCACCGCGTCGACCTGCTCGGCCGGCACGACATGCTCCCGGTCGGCGGTCACCACCAGGGCACCGTCGACGCCGAGGGTCACCACCACCGGCCCCCGGGTGCGCAGCGACCGGGCCATCGCGGCCAGCGCGGCGACATCGCCGGTCCCGCCACCGGACACCGACGAGTCGGCACCGGCCAGCGCCGTGAGTTCACCCCGGTTGGGCACCAGCACGTCGACCCGGGCCAGCGTCGCCGCGTCGATCGGCCGGGCCGGTGCCGGGTTCACCACGACCAGGCCGCGGGCGGCGGCCACCGCTGCGGCCACCACCGCCGCGTCGACCTCCTGCTGCAGCAGTACGGCCGCGGCGTCGCCGACCAGGTCGGCGTACGGCCGCAGGTGCTCCGGGGCGAGCCACATGTTGGCCCCGGAGCTGACCGCGATGGTGCTGTCGCCGTCGGCGGTGACCAGCACGATCGCCTGCCCGGTGGGGCGGGGTGCGCGCAGCACCGCCGAGGTGTCGACGCCTTCGGCGGACAGCAGCCCGGTCAGCCACTCCCCCTCGGGGTCTTCGCCGACCGCGCCGACCATGGCCACCGACCGGCCCAGTCGGGCGGCGGCCACCGCCTGGTTGGCGCCCTTGCCGCCGCCGGCCCGGGAATGGTCGGCGGCGCTGAGCACCGTCTGCCCGGCGGCGGGCAGTTCGTCGAGGGGCACCACCACGTCGACGTTGAGGCTGCCCACCACCACGATGTCGGTCATCGCTGGCTCAGTCCTGCGCGGCGGGACGCCAGGCGTGCGCCAGGAAGTCGGCGCGCGGCGGGGCGAACACGTCCAGGTTGATACACGGCCCTTCGGTCGGCTCGACGTAGTGCTCGGCGCCGCGCGGCACCAGCAGCATCGAACCCGCGCTCATGTCGTGCGGCACCCCGTCTACGTAGTAGTTGCATCGGCCGCCGAGGATCATCACCAGCTGGTCGAAGTCGTCGTGCGTGTGCGGGTTGAGGTCCATCCCGACGGCGAGTTCGTGCCAGGCGAGCACCACCTCGTCGGTGGCGTACACCTTGCGTCGCACGCCGGGGCGTACGTCGGTGGCAGGGATGTCGTCCCAGTTGACCGAGGTGCGGTAGAGCTGCGGGTTCAGCACGTCCGGGCTCCCTTCGAGGGCTGGCTCAATTGTCGGTGGCGAGATGGCGCAGGCCGGCACCGAGCAACTGCAGGTCGGAGCCGGCGACCAGGTAGCCGGCCCCGGCCAGTCCGTACCGGCGCAGTGTCTGGTCGGTCGCGGCCGGTGCCCACCCACCCAGGGTGGCCCCGGCGGCGCGGGCGGCGTCGGCGATCTCACCGACCCGGCGCAGCAGCGGTGCCTGGTCGTCGGTGGTGGCCAGGCCGAGGCTGACCGCCAGGTCGGTGGTGCCGGCGAACGCCACGTCGACGCTGGAGCTGCCGTCCGGGCCGGTCAGCAGGTCGGGCAGCGGGTTGTCGGTGTCGGCGGTCTCGATCTGGGCGACCAGCAGCGGCGGGTCGGCTGCCTCGGCGGCCAGGTAGGCGTCCAGCCCGCCGGACCCGTAGCCGGCGGCCGGGTGGGCGAGGCTGATGCTGCGCCGGCCGACCGGCGCGTACCGCACGGCGGCGTGCAGCGCGGCGACCTGCGCGCGGGCGCGTACGGTGGACAGCTGCACCCCGGCGGCTCCGGCCTCCAGCAGCCGGTTGACCTGCGCCGGGTCGACCGCTGCCAGCCGGACCAGGGCCGGCAGGCCGAGCAGTGCGGCGTGCCGCAGCTGCCCGGCGGCGGTCCGCTCGTCCAACCCGGAGTGCTCCAGGTCGACCACGACGAAGTCGAAGCCGGCCTGGGCGGCCAGCTCGACCGCGTCGGTGCCGGGCAGTTTCAGGAAGGTGCCGACCACCCGCCGGCCGCGCCGCAGCCGCTCGCGCAGCGCGGCCCGGCCGGTGTGCACCCCGGTGCGCATCAGTGTCCGCCCTCAGCTGGCCCGGCCGGCGGCACCGGCCTGGTCGGCGGGCAGGCCACGCCACGGTACGGTCGGCACCCGCTCGCCGGCCAGCAGCACCACTTCCGGCTCCAGCCGGGGGGCGGTGATCTGGTTGCCGGCCGCGTCGGGCAGCACCGCCTCGTCGGCGTCGGCGAGCACGGTGACGTGCGCCGGGCCGCCTTCGACGAGGCTGCCGTAGCCTTCGGCGTACAGGCCGGTGAGCCGGGCCGGGGCGCTGGTCACCCGGGGCACGATCTGCTCCATGGTCATGCCCAGCGCGCGCAGCTTGGCCATGCTGGTGACCAGGTCGAACACCGGGCCGCGCCAGTTGCGGGCCGAGGTGTCCGAGGTGATCACGTCCGGGTAGAAGCCCTGCGCGATCGCCGGTTCGGCCACCTTGAAGCTGAGGTTGCTCTTGCCGTGCGCCGACTCGAACAGCACACCGCGCTCACGGGCGGCGTACACCTCGGGCAGCACGGTGCCGTCGGCCAGGATGCCGTACGGCTTGCCGGTGTAGCAGTGCGCGACGACGTCGCCGGGGCGCAGCATCTCCAGCACGGCCGGCAACGGCTCCGGGGTCTCCCCGATGTGGATCATCAACGGCAGGCCGGCCTCGGCGGACAGCTCCAGCGAACGCTTGAGCAGCGGCCGCCAGTTGTGCCCGACGACGTCCTCGGAGAGCCGGATCTTGAAGCCGCGGACCCGGTGCGGGTTGGCGGCGGCGACCGCGAGCGCGTCCTCGGGGACCAGGGTGTCCGGGTTCATCAGCTCGCCGAACCGGAAGTCGATCAGCCCGAGCACGCTGACGTTGAGGAAGTTGACCAGCCGCTGCTTCGCCGGGGCGGCGACGTACCGCTCGAAGGCGGCGAAGGTGGATGCGCCGACGGTGCCGGCGTCGCAGGCGGCGACGACGCCCCGGTGCAGGTGCGCCTCGTCCGGCGGGGCACCCACCTTGGACACCTCGGCGAAGATGTGGGTGTGTCCCTCGACCAGGCCGGGCAGCACGTACCGGCCGGCGCAGTCGACCACCTCGCGGGCGTCGGCGGCCAGGCCGGGGGCGATGCGGGCGATCCGGTCGCCGGTCACCGCGACGTCGGCGACCTGGCTGGCGCCGGTGGCGGAGTCGAAGACCTCACCGCCGGCCAGCACCAGGTCGTACCGGGAAGGATTCTCAGTCATCAGTCAGCGGACTTTCTGTGCGAAGGAGGGGACGGCGCCACCGCGTCGAGGGTTTCATCGGAGGTCTCAGCGGGATCACCGTCGGGGTTTTCAGCGCAGAACCGGGTACGCAGCGGCAGCACCCCGCCGACCGAGACCTCGACCAGGTCGCCGGGGCGCAGGAAGCAGCCCCGGTCCTGGCCGGTGCCGGCCGGGGTACCGGTGAGCACCACGTCGCCCGGTTCCAGGACCACGTACCGGGTGATCCAGGCGAGCAGCTGCGGCACCGGGAAGATCAGGTCGGCGATGGTGGCCTGCTGGCGCACCTCACCGTTGACGGTGGTCCGCACCTCGATGGCGTCGCGGTCGGCGACGGCGGCGATGTCCAGCACCGACGTGCCCAGCGCGCCGAATCCGGGAAAGCTCTTGGCCAGCGTCGGGTTGGCCGAGGCGGTCATCACGTCCCGGGCGGTCAGGTCGTTTGCGGCGGTGATCGCGGCGACGTGCGACCAGGCCTGGTCGGCCGGCGTACGGTGCATCCGGGCCCCGATGACCAGCGCGATCTCGCCTTCGTAGTCGGGTTGGGCGCTGATCGAGCTGGGCAGCGCCACGGTGGCGTCCGGGCCGGAGCCGGCGCTGGCCGACTTGAGGTAGAGCACCGGTTCGGTGGGGACGGCCCGGCCGGCTGCCCGCGCCTTGCAGTGGTAGTTGAGGCCGACTCCCCACACCGCCCTGGTACTGCCCAGCGGGGCGACCAGCTCGGCGGTGACGCTGGCCAGCGGCAGCCGGTCGCGGGCCGGGGCGTCGGCGGCCGGGGTCAGGCCGGCACCGGCCCGCAGCAGCTCGGCGACGTCGCGGTACGGCAGGTCGAGCAGCTCGGCGGTGCCGTCGCCGCAGATCCGGGCCAGTCCGTGCCGGGTGGCCAGCAGCTGCAGACCGGTCGGGGCGTTCACGCGGCGTCCGAGGAGTGGCCGGGCACGGTGCTCAGCGCCGGGTTGACCAGCGGTGCCAGGTTGTTGACGGCGGCGGCGGCCTCGCCGAAGCCGACCGAGATCAGCCGCACCTTGCCCGGGTAGTCGGTGACGTCCCCGGCGGCGTAGACCCGGGGCAGGTTGGTCCGCATCGACCGGTCCACGGTGATGTGCCGTTTGGTCATCTCCAGCCCCCACTGCTGCATCGGGCCGAGGTCGGCGATGAAGCCGAGGGCGGCCACCACCGCCTGGGCGGGCAGCTCCTCGCGCCCGTCGCCGCGTACCTCGCTGATCGTGACGGAGGTGAGCTGCGGGTCGCCGGCGATGCCGCTGACCTCGTACGGGGTGACCACCCGAACGGTGGAGGCGTGCAACTGCTCGACGCTGCGTTCGTGGGCGCGGAACTGCGGCCGGCGGTGCACCAGGGTGACGTTGGCGGCGTACGGCTCCAGGGCCAGCGCCCAGTCGACGGCGGAGTCGCCGCCGCCGACCACGACGACCTGCTGTCCGGCGAGTTCTTCCAGCCGGGGCACGAAGTAGCGCAGTCCACGGCCGAGGTAGTCGCTGCCGACCGGCAGCTCGCGCGGGGTGAAGGTGCCGATCCCGGCGGTCAGCAGGACCGCCCTGGCGCGTACCCGGCTGCCGGTGTCGGTGCCGATCTGCACGTGGTCGGTGGCGTTGGTCAGCTCCACGGCGCTCTCGCCCAGCAGGAAGGTGGGTTTGGCGGTGGCGGCCTGGGTGAGCAGGTCGTCGACGAGCTGCTGGCCTTTGATCGCTGGCAGGCCGGCGATGTCGTAGATGTCCTTCTCAGGATAGAGAGCGGCGATCTGTCCGCCCGGTTCGGGAAGCGAGTCGATGATCGCAACGCTCATCCCACGGAAGCCGGCGTAGTAGGCGGCGTACAGGCCGGCCGGGCCGGCGCCGATGATGGCCAGGTCGACGTCGTGTTCGGCGGTCATGAGTCGGTGCTCCCGGCGACGGCCGGGTGGTCGCGACCGACCCGGCCGATCTTGCGTGCGCCGCCGGGGGCGCCGAGATCGCTGAAGAACTCGGCGTTGATCGGGCCGAAATGTGCCTGGTCGGCCGGCAGGTCGTCCAGGTGGAAGATCGAGGTGACCGGGCAGACCGGTTCGCACCGGCCGCACTCGACGCACTCGTCGGGGTTGATGTACATCATCCGGTCGCCCTCGTAGATGCAGTCCACGGGGCATTCCTCGACGCAGGAGCGGTCCTGTACGTCCACGCATTCGTCGGTGACCACGTAGGTCATCGGTCCTCCCGCATCAGTGGGCCTCTCGCCGTTCTGCTCGCGCCTCGCGCCTCTGCGACCTGCGGTTATCTGGTTGGACAGCGGCGTCGTTGATGTGACGTCACGCTAGAGACCCCACCCTGGCTATGTCAACATGCGAGACGTCATCTTGGATAACTGTCACGGGAGTGATGGGATGAGGCGATGAGCGAGGACCGGATCGTTGACGCCCTGACGGTGCTGACCGCCGGGCCGACCCCGTACGGGCAGGAGCTGGCCACCGCCGAGCGGCTGGCCGGCTGGGGCGCTGCCCGCCGACCGGAGCTGACCTGGCAGGTCGACCGGCTGCCGGCGACCACCGAGCTGCCGTGCAGCGCCAATCTCGTGGTCACCGCCGGCCACGGCGACGCGCCCGAGCTGCTGATCTGCTCCCACCTGGACACCTCGCTCACCGGCGACCCGGACTTCGACGAACCGGTGACCGGCTCGTCCGGTCCAGCTGGCGGACTACACCGTTCACTCGGGCCGGGCGGCGACACCCTGGTCGACGGTTTCGGCCTCGGGGTCGCCCGCGCCGCCGCAGCGACCGCGCTGGTCGGTTTCATCGCGGCCGCCGAGGCGCTACGGGCGGCCGACCGGCCGCACCGGCTGACCCTGCTGCTGGCCGCCGCCGGGACCCACCGGTACCACCTGTCGCACCAGCGCGGGGATGCCGGCGCCGTGACCCGGCAGCAGCCCGGCGGTGTCGCCCGGCACCTGGACCGGCATCCGCTGCCGGCTGCGGCGGTACTGGCCAAGACCAGCCCGCCGGGCGTGCTTACCGCCGAACCGGGCGCCCTCTACCTGCGGGTACGGCTGACCAGCCGGTTCCATCCGGTGCTGGCCCGCGAGCACGCGGTGCCGCCCGGCGGTCTGATCACCCATCTCGGCGTGGTGATCGAGGCACTGGAGGCCTTCCGGCGACGACACCTGGCTGCCCGGGCCGATCCGGCCGCTGCGGTCGGCGCCGAGGTCGGCATCGGTGCGGTACGCGCCGGCCAGCCGGCCAAGCCGGATCTGCTGCCGGGCCGGCTCGACGTGCACCTGTACCTGGTGACGGTGCCCGGTGACGATCCGGCACTGATCCGCGACGAGGTGCAGGCCGCCGTCACCGCCGCGACCGTCGGCACCCCGCTGGCCGAGTGCCTGGTCTCGGTGGACGGGCAGCTGGTTCACCCGGCTGCGGCGACGGCACCGGACGCGTCGATCGCCCGGCACGCGTACGACGCCTGGACGGCGGCGTACGGTGAACAGCCGCGGCCGGTCCTCGGCTGGACCGGTTCGACCGACGGGGTGGTGCTGCGCGGTCGGGGCGTGCCGACGGTACGGCTGGGACCGCCCGGCCGGGGTGCCGATCCCGCCGATCCCCGACGGGACCGGTACGCGCTGGCCGATCTGCGGACGTTCGCCGGCATTTATGCGGACATCGCGATACGGCACACCGGCACCATCGACAGCACAGGGTACCGTATGGCATGATGCTGTCTCACCTTCCGTACGCGTCCCGGCCGCCCGCACCTACCCCCGTCCGGTGCGCACGCCCCGCCGCTTCCGACCAGGAAGCCAGATAAGGAAGCCAGATGGCGGACGACAGCTCTCCCGCCGAGGTGAGCCCCCCGGTGCTCGCCGAGCCGAGCACCCCGGCGATCCAGACCGTGCAGCGCGCCGCGGTGATCCTCAACGCGTTCACCGCCGCCCGCCCCCGGTTGAGCCTCAACGAGCTCACCGCCAGCCTCGGCACCAGTAAAGCCACCGCGCACCGCTACACCAAGGCGCTGCGGGAGAGCAACCTGCTGCGCTACGACGAACGCGAGGGCCTCTACTCCCTCGGCCCGCAGATCCTCACCCTGTCCGCCGCCGCCCGCGCCGCCATGCCGGTCATCAGCATCGCCGGCCCGCACATGCAGCAGCTGGTCCGCGAGGTCGACGAGACCGTGGTGCTCAGCGTCTGGGACGGCGACACGGCGGTGGTGGTACGCGCCGACGACAACACCGACCGGGTGATCCGGGTCAGCGTCCGCACCGGATCCCGACTGTCGCGCACCGAGTCCGCCCAGGGTCGGGTGTTCTGCGCGTTCCTGCCGGCGGAGGACGTCCCCGGGCTGGCCGCCGACCTGGCGGCCTCGGCCGAGCTGCGCCATGAGGTCGACAAGATCCGCCGCACCGGCATCTCCGCCAACACGCCGTCGGTCAATGGGGTACGCAGCATCGCCGCGCCGATCTTCCGGGGCCATACACTGATCGCCGCGATGGCGATCGTCGGCACCACCACGTCGGTGCCGGAGGGCACCGACAGTCCGCTGGCCGCCGCCCTGCAACGCGCCGCCGCCGTGGTCACCGCCGAACTGGGCAGCGTCGCCGGCAACGGCCACCAGCAGCCGGGTGGCACCGGACGCAACGGCCACCACCCGGGCGGCAACGGACGGACCGGCCGGAGTTAACCGGCGATTGCCCCCAACGTCTCGGACAACTCCCCCGCGACCTGCCGCAGCTGGTCCACGGCTGCGGTCTGGGCCGCACCGGCCAGCGCCACGCTGGTGCCGAGCACCGCGAGCGCGGCGACGACCTGGGTGCGTTCGAACACCGGTGCGGCGATCACCCGTACCCCGAAATCCTCCGGTGAGTTGACCGCGACGCCGTCGCGGCGGACCTGCGCGACCACCTCCCGCAGCGCGGCGGACAGCCTCAGCTGCCGCGCCACCACCGGGTTCTCGGCGGGCGGCAGGTACGCGCAGAACACCCGACCCTGGGCCGAACGGGTCAGCTCCAACGGCGAGCCGGTACGCACGCTGAGCCGCACGTCGCCGCTGGTGTTGTCCAGGCACCGGACCACCGTCGGCGCCTCCCCGTTCCAGATGCTCAGCACCGAGGTCTGGTTGGTGTCGCGGGTCAGCCGATCGAGGTAGGGCTCGGCGACGGTGACGATCGGCAGCGCGGCGCGGGCCGCCGCCTCCATGGCCAGGATCTGCGGCCCCAACGTGTACGTGGCGGTGGCGACGTCGAACCGCAGCAGGTTCGCGGCGCGCAGCGCCCGTGCGTACCGGTGCGCGGTGGCCCGGCTGACCGCCAGGTCGGCGGTCAACTCGGCCAGGGTGAGCCGGGGCCGCTCCACGGTGAATGCCCGCAGGATCGTCGCGGCGCGCTGCACCGTCTGGATGGCCGGCCCATCGCCGGTCACCTCGCTCGCTGCACCCGCCGCCCGACCCGTGACCACCACGGCACCACTCTACCGAGCTCTACGTCACCGGCGGGATCAGCCGGCGGCGGTGATCTGTCGGCGCACCTCGGCGCTGTCCCAATAGTCGACCCGGCGGGCGATCAACCCGTCGGCGTCCACCCGGAAGCGGAACATGCCCCGGATGCTCACCGGCGCGCGGCCGGCCGATACCAGCCGGAACGACATCCGGTACGCCACCGCTGCCCGGTCGCCGTCAATCAGCAGATCCTCTACCTCGTAGTGCAGGTCGGCGAACTCGGCCAGGAATCCGTCCAGCCGGGCGCGGTAAGCGGCCCGGCCGGTGACGGTGCGGCCCAGCGCGGCGGTGTGCTCGTTGACGAACCCGGAACTGACGCAGCCGGCGACCGCGTCGGCGTCCCCGGCATTGAGCGCGGCCAGGTACCGCCGTACCGCGTCGTGGGTGCGTCCGCCGGTCAGCTCCCCCACAGCCGCCGTACGGTGTCGAACACCTGCTGGTCGTGGGAGATCTCGATGACGTTGCCGTCCGGGTCCTTCAACGCGCAGATGTAGCCGACCGGCGGCGGCATCTGCCGCGGCTCCCAGTGCAGGCAGCCCATTTCACGGGCCCGTTCGGCGATCTCGTCGACGTCGGACCGGTTCGGCACCTCGATACCGATGTGCGCGAACGGGTGCAGCAGCCCCAACTGGCCGCCCTTGTCCTTGTTGAACGAGACCAGCACCAGCACGAACGGCGTCTCAACCTGCTTGTCGTTGGAGAGCCAGACGCTTTCGCCGTCGGCGTCGGCAAAGCGCTCCACCACCACCAGCGGGGTGAGCGAGGTATAGAACGAGATGGCCTTGTCGAGGTCGCCGGTGGGCAGTGCCACGTGCGTCCATCGGGCGTGGGTCAGGCCGGTCGCCACAGGAACCTCCAGTTGCCGAAATGTCTGTTGCAGCGCGTCTACCAGGCTATTCGGCACCGTAGCCGGGATCCATGTGCCGGGGACACAAACCCGGCGATCGGCCTTCGAGCCGCGTCAACGGTGCCAGCGTCGGTGGTCGGGTGCCAGGCTGGCGGCGGGAGGTTCTGATGCAGTACCGCAGACTTGGCGGCACCGGCGTCGAGGTGAGCACGCTCTGCCTCGGCGCGATGATGTTCGGTGCCTGGGGCAACACCGACGAGCAGGAGTGCCGGCGGATCGTCGGGGAGGCACTCGACGCCGGAATCAACGTCGTGGACACCGCCGACGTGTACGCGCACGGCGAATCCGAGCGGATCCTCGGCCGGGCGCTGCGTGGACGGCGCGATGACGTCGTGCTGGCCACCAAGTTCCACGAACCGATGGGGGACGACCGCAACCGGTGCGGCAACTCGCGGCGCTGGATCCGGCAGGCGGTCGAAGCCAGCCTGCGCCGGCTCGGCACCGACCGGATCGACCTCTACCAGGTGCACCGGCCCGACCCGGGCACCGACATCGACGAGACCCTCGGTGCGCTGTCCGACCTGGTCCGCGAGGGCAAGGTGCTGATGATCGGCTCCTCGGCGTTCCCCGCCGAGGAGATCGTCGAGGCGCAGTGGGTCGCCCAGCGACGGCAGCGGGAACGGTTCACCACCGAACAGCTGCCGTACTCGATCATGGCGCGGGGGGTGGAGGCCGGCGTGCTGCCGACCTGCCAGCGGCACCGACTCGGGGTGCTCGCCTTCAGCCCGCTCAACGGCGGCTGGCTGACCGGCAAGTACCGCTCCGCCGAGGTCCCCGCCGACTCACGGGCCGGACGCAACGCCGACCACTTCGACTTCCGTGACGCCGCAGCCCGGCAGCGCAAACTTGACGTGGTCGGCGAGTTGGAGAAGCTGGCCGCGCAGGCCGGGCTGACCCTGATCGAGCTGGCTCTCGGCTTCGTGCTGAGCCACCCGGCGGTGACCGGCGCCATCGTCGGCCCGCGCACCCTCCCGCAGCTACGCAGCCAGCTCGGCGCCGGGGAGCTGACCGGGCTGCCCGCCGCGGTGCTGGACCGCATCGACGAGCTGGTGCCGCCAGGGCACAACGTCAACCCCGCCGACGCCGGCTACCGGCCGCCGGCGCTCACCGACCCGGGGTTGCGCCGCCGGGACCGACCGACCGGCGGCGGGTCAGTCGGCGCGGATGAGCAGCAGCACCACCGTGACCAGGTAGACCACCGGGATGGCGATGCCCTCGAAGCCGACACCCCGGCGTTCGCGCATGATCAGGCCGGCGGCGAGGGTCACGGTGAGCAGCGTGGTCGATCCGGCGAGAAGCAGACCGGCAGAGGCCGCGTCGGCGTAGACCGACCCCGGCCGGTACGCCGTGTCGGCGAGGAAGATCATCAGTGAGTCGAAGGCGTTGCCGCCGAGGATGTTGCCGATCCCCAGGGTCAACGCCCCGATCCGGACCGCCGCGATCAGGGTGACCAGTTCCGGCAACGACGTGATCGCCGTGGTGACGGTGAACCCGACGAAACCGCTGGGCAGCCCGGTCGCCGCGATCACCCCCAGGCCACCCTGCCCGATCAGGTAGCCGGTGCCACCGACCACTGCGGCCAGCGCGGCCAGCCGCCACCACAGCCGGCGAGTGCTGGGCGCACCCTCGGCGTCGCCGTCGGGGTCGTCCGGTACGTCCTGCCGGGTGTCCGACGTCTGCTCGGCCCGCCACATCGGGTTCTGTCGCAGCCGGCGGATCAGGTGCAGCCCGTACAGGTAGAGGACCGGGATCAGCAGACTCGCCGGATGCACCCAACCGAGGGTCAGGCCGGGCGTGGCGTAGGCGACGACCGGCAGGCAGAGCAGCGCCACCAGCACCAGCGCCTGCATGATGTTCTCCAGCGAGGCGGCCGCGTGTTCGATGTTCGACCGCCGGTAGAGCAGGTCGGCGATGGCCAGCCAGACCGTCTGTACGGCGATGCCACCGATCGGGTTGGCGATGGCGAACTGGGCGTCGCCCTGCCATGCGCCGATCGCGGTGGTGGCGATGCCGGGTAGCGAGGTGACCGCGCCGAGCAGCAGCGCTCCGGCGACGGCCTCGCCCATCCCGGTCCGGTCGGCGAGGGTGTCGGCGGTCGCCGCCAGCGACTTGCCGGCGAAGACGATCACGAGCAGGGCGACCGCGAGCGCCGCGATGCTCGGCGCCAGCGGCCAGGCCGAGCCGGTCACCGTCGCTCGCCGTCGCCTCGTGACGGATGGCCCGGTGACGGTGGGCACGACCGAGCCGTCTTCGTCCGTTCACGTCCCATGACCGCCCCCGTTACCCGATCACCGCCGCAGCGAATCATTCGCCCGTGATCCGGTCGACGGGGTAGCCCGGGGCGTCGCGGGTATTTGAGCAGGATGTTACTCGACAATCCAGATGACCTGTGGCGAGTCACCGCTGTCGGTGTCCTGACCTACGTCCTTCTCGTCGGCGTACTCAGAGCGTCCGGCAAACGGACCCTGGCGAAGCTGAACGCCTTCGACCTGGTCGTCACGGTCGCGCTCGGCTCCACTCTGGCGACCATCCTGCTCTCCGGCGACGTCTCGTTCGCCGAAGGCGCGGCGGCGTTGATCCTGTTGGTGGCTCTCCAGTTCGCCGCGAGCTGGCTGTCCGTACGGTGGGCTCCGCTCCGGTCCGCGCTGAAGTCCACCCCGACGCTGCTGCTCCACGATGGAGAACTGCTCACCGCGTCGATGCGCCGCCAACGGGTCACCGACAACGAAATTTGGCAGGCGGTCCGGGCACAGGGCGTCGGCGACATCGCCCAGGTGGCCGCCGTGGTGCTGGAGACCGACGGTTCGTTCAGCGTGATCACCCGTCGGCAGATGGGCGACGGTACCGCGTTGGAAGATGTCACGTGCGGAGCGACGCGCTGAGCCGGGCCAGCGACACCGGGACGCCGGTAGTCAGGTCGCCCGACTAGGTGGTGCCGCGCTGGAATGGTTTGGCCAGCGCTCTCGGTTCCCGGTGCTGGGTGGCGAACACCAGCATGGCCAGCAGCGCCAACAGGTACGGCGCGGCGATGAGCAGCTGCGAGTTGATGGTCACCCCGAGTGCCGGCAGCGCCAGCCGCATCGCGTCGGCGAGGCCGAACACCGCGCAGCCGACCATGGTCCGGCCGAGCCGCCAGGCGCCGAAGATCACTGCGGCGATCACCAGATAACCACGGCCGGCGGTCATGTTCTGGTTGAACGAGCCGACCTCGCCGACCGCCAGGTATGCACCGCCGAGCCCGGCGAGCAGGCCGCAGAACAGCAGCGCCTGCCGGCGCCGGTGGTTGACCCGGATTCCGCTGACGTCGGCGGCCTGTGGGTTCTCCCCGACCGCCCGCAGCTCCAGGCCCCACCGGCTGCGTTCCACCAGCCACCAGGTGAGTGGGACCGCGATCAGCAGCAGGTACGCCGGCCAACGCTGTACGAACAGCATCGGTCCGATGATCGGGATGTCGCGCAGCACCGGGATGTCCACCCGCCACACCTGATGCCCGGTGAAGCTGCTGATGGTGATCAGGTAGCTGGTCAGGCCGAGCACCAGCGCGTTGAGCACCAGACCGACGACGAACGTGTTGATCTGGGCCCGGTGCGACAGGTTGGCGTGCAGCACGGCGACCAGCACGCCGACCAGTGCGCCGGCGGCCAGCCCGACGGTGGCGCTGCCGGTGGCGCTGGCGACCGCGACCGAGCCGAACGCCGCGCCGAGCATCATGCCCTCGACCGAGATGTTCAGCGTGCCGGCGCGCTGCGCCACGTACTCGCCGCAGGCGGCGAAGGCCAACGGGATGGTCAGCCGCGCCCCACTGGACAGAATGGTGGCAATGTTGTCGGCGGCGCTCATGCCGGCCTGCCTTCCATGGTGGTCTTCTCGTTTCCAGCCGATCCGCTACCGGTTGACCCACTACCGGCCGCCTCCGGCACGTCGATCGCCGGCACCTCGGCACCCGGTGGTGCCGGCTCCCCTGTCGACGGGGTTGGGGTCGGCAGGCCACCGGTCGGCGGCGGGGTGCCGGCCGGCTCACCGCCGGCCCGCCGCCGGCGCAGCAGGGCGATCACCGCCGGTGGCGCCACGAACGCCAGCACCAGCAGCGCTTTGACCACGTCGACCAGAAACGACGGCACGCCGGTGGCGGCCAGAAAACTGGAACCGGCGCGTAACACGCCGAACAGCACCGCCACCGGGATGGCCAGCAGCGGATTGTTCCGGCCGACCAGGGCGACCAGCAGGCCATCCCAGCCGAGGTTCAACGACATCCCCGGCTGCAGCCGGTGGCTGCCGATCGGGCTGGTCAGCAGCAGCGCGCCGGCCAGGCCGGCGAAGGCTCCCGAGATGGCCAGCGCCATCCCACCGAGGGCGCCGACCCGGACCCCGGCGTGCTGGGCGGTGACCGGGTTGAGCCCGAGCATCTTGAGCCGGAACCCCCACCGGGTCCGGGTCATCGCCAGGCTGATCGCCACCGCGATCAGGACGGCCAGGATCAGCCCTCCGTTGACCTGCAGGTTCGGGTACTCACCGAGGGAGGCGAGCCGGGCGTTCTCCGGCAGCGGGTTGGACTGCGGCGAGACCACCCCGGTGCCCAGCCGGGACTCCTGCAGCAGCCACGGGGTGTTGACCGCGAACGCCAACAGCTGCTGGGCCAGGAAGGTCATCAGCAGCGTGCTGACCACCACGTTGACCCCTCGGAAGCGGTACATCAGCGCGCTCAGTCCGGCCCAGCCGCCAGCGGCGAGCAGGGCCGCGAGCAGCACGACGACCAGTAGCAGCGGCCCGGGCAGGGCGAGTCGCAGGCCGACCCAGGCACCGGCCAGCGCCCCGATCAGCACCTGGCCCTCCTGGCCGATGTTGAAGAAGCCGGACCGGGCGCTCACGCACGCGCCGACCGCGACCAGCAGCAGCGGCGCGACGTAGAGCAGCGAGTTGCTCCAGGCTCGCGGGCTGGCCATGCTGCCCTGGTACAGCGCTTGCACCGAGGCGCTCGGCGAGCCGCCGGTGACCGCGATCAGCAACGCGGACAGGCCGAGGGCGACGGCGACCGTGACCACCGTCGCCGCGGTGACCTGCCAGCCGCCGGGGCCGGGGGTGAGCCGGGCCAGCAGCCGCCGGCCGGCCGGGTCCGCACCGGTCAAGGTGGCCATCAGTGGCTCACCCCGCCGACCAGCATCCCGAGGCGTTCCGCGGTGGCCTCGGCGGGATCGAGCACGCCGACGATCCGGCCCGAGGAGATCACCGCCACCCGGTCGGACAGGGCCATCACCTCTTCGAGCTCGGTGGAGATCAGCAAAACCGCCACCCCTTCCGCGGCGGCCTGCCGCAGCCGCAGGTACATGTCTTCGATCGCGCCGACATCCAGCCCGTGGGTGGGCTGGGCGGCGATCAGCACCCTGGGTCCGGCGGACAGCTCCCGGGCCAGCACCACCCGCTGCTGGTTGCCGCCGGAGAGGCTGCGTACCGGGGTGTCCGGGGACGGGGCGATGATGTTGAACTCGGTCATCCGTTGCCGGGCGATCTGCTGGATCCGCCGCCGGCTGAGCACCCCGCCGGTGCCGGAGACCCCGGCCAGCGACTTCATCACCAGGTTCTCGGCGATGGTCATGTCCAGCACCACGCCGGAGCGGTGCCGGTCCTCGGGCACGATGCCGAGTCCGGCGGTGTGCAGCGCGCCAGCCCGGTCGAGGTCGACCGGCTCGCCGCCGATCTCGACCGTTCCGGAGTCGGGCACCAGCAGCCCGGAGAGCAAATCACCGAGGGTGGCCTGGCCGTTGCCTTCGACGCCGTACAGGCCGACGATCTCCCCCGGTGCAACATCGAGATCAAGTTTGTCGAGGATCCGCAGCTCACCGAGGAGCACGGTGAGCTCGCGCAGCCGCAGCGCCGGCGGGGTGCCGGCAGCCGGCTGATCGGGCGGTACCGCAGCCGGCGGCTCCACCGGCTGGTCGCCGGAGCGTTCGACCGGCAACATGCCCAGCGCGGCGCTCTCTGCCCGCAGCGACACCTCCCGGCCGACCATCTGCCGGGCCAGCAGTTGCGGGGTGGTCTGTGCGGTCGGCCCGTGGAAGACCACCGCGCCCCGGCGCAGCACGGTGACCTGGTCGGTGGCCGCGATGATCTCGGCCAGCTTGTGGCTGATCAGGATGACCGCCCGGTTCTCCGCCTGCACCACCCGGCGCAGCACGGTGAACAGTTCGGCCGACTCGGCCTGGGTGAGCACTGAGGTCGGTTCGTCGAGGATCAGCACCGACGGGTCGCGGCGCAGGCACTTGATCAGCTCTACCCGTTGCCGCTCTCCGGCGGACAGCCGGTCCACCCGCGCCATCGGGTCGATAGGCAGACCGTACCGCTCGGCGACCTGCCCGACCTGGGCGCAGGCCGCGCCCTTGTCGACCCGGCCGCTGTCGCCCATGATGACGTTCTCCCAGACGGTGAGCGGGTCGATCAGGCTGAAGTGCTGGTGCACCATGCCCAGCCCCAGATCGGCCGCCCGCTGCGGGGTGTCGATCTCCACCGGCTCGCCGTCGCGCAGGATGCTGCCGGCGTCCCGGTGCACCAGCCCGAGCAGAATCTTCATCAGGGTCGACTTGCCGGCCCCGTTCTCGCCGAGGAGGCCGTGGATCTCGCCGGGTCGTACGGCAAGATCCACGGCGTCGCAGGCGACGACCGGACCGTAGCGCTTGCTCACTCCGCGCAGGGTGAGCGCCGGCGCCGTATGGCCGTCGGTGTGCACAGTCCGTTCCACCTCGCTAGTCGGGTCAGGCAGGGGATTCCGAGTGCGGGGCGGTGGCGGGTCAGCCGCCGAGCCGCTCCACCTCGGCGGCGGTGTCGATGTTGCCCTCAGCCACGTCGGTGACGAAGGCTTCCATCCGCTCGGTCTGCTCTGCCGTCGGGTCGCAGATCTTGATCGCCGGGTACGGGTCGACGCCGATCTGCCACACCTTGGTGGTGCCCATCTCCAGCTCGCCCTCGGCGAACAGGGTCAGCGCGGCGGCGAAGTAGGCACCTGGATCGAAGATTACCGAGATGTCGAACTCCGGCTCGGTCGAGTCGCACCGGTCGGTACCCGGGGTGAGGGTGAGCGCACCGCCCTCGTTGGCCAACTCGGCTGCGGCGTCGGTGGCCCCGCCGAGGTACGGGTAGACCACACTGACGCCCTGGTCGATCTGCGCCTGCACAGCTTCCCGGGCCTTGGCGGAGTCGTTGAAGTCACCGGTGTAGGTGATGACGAGGTCGGCGTCGGGAACGACCATCCGGATGCCGGCCTTGAAGGCCCGGGCGGCGTTGATCGCGAAGTCGACCTCCAAGCCGGTGACGAAGCCGGCCTTGGTGTCGCCGTTCTCCTCCATCAGCAGACCGGTGGCGTACCCCGCAGCGAGCATGCTCTGGTTCGGGTCGTCGCTGGAGATGACGATCTCCGGGGTCTGCGGAATGTTCTCCGACGACGGCACGTACCAGGCAACGTTCTCGCAGGCCGGCTCCTCGGAGGCAGGGATGGCGTCCTTGAGCTCGGAGGCGCCCAGCGCCACCATGTCGACGCCCTGCTGGCACAGCGCCCGGGCCGAACTGAGCGCCTCGGTCGGCGGCACCGAACCCCGCTTGATGACCTCCCAGCCCTGCTCGTTGGCGAACCGCTCGGCTTCGGCGACAAAGCTCTCGTAGTAGCCGTTGTCATTGATGTCACCGGGGCTGAGCACCCCGATCAGCACCTTGCCGTCGCCGTTGACGTCCGGCTGGCCGGCGATGACGGTGCCGCCGCCCTCGGAGCCGGCGGGATCCGGCGCGGTGGCGTCGTTGTCGGCGCAGCCGACCAGGGCGAGACTGACGGCGCCGGCGAGCAGCGCCGCCGCACCCTTTCCGATCCTTATTGTCACAGCTGTTCCTTTCACCTTGAAGGCGTCGCGCCGGCCGGTCCGGTCCGGTGCGCGCGGTACTCGGTCGCCGGCACGGCAGGCCAGCGATGCGGGATGTCGATGCCGGCCCGGCGGAGCAGGTCCGCGCCGCGCGACGCGACCTCGGCCCGCAGGGCGTCGACGTCGACGGTGGTGATCCGTCGGTCCCGGACCACCGACCGGCCGTCGACCAGTACGTCCCGCACGGTGTGGCTGGCCGCGCCCCAGACGAGCTGGGTGGCCAGGTCCCCGCGCGGGGTCCACGCGATGGTGCGGGTGTCCAGTACGACCAGGTCGGCGGCCTTGCCGACCTCGATCGAACCGGTCAACCGCCCCAGCCCGACGGCGTCGGCGCCGTCAACGGTGGCCAGGGCGAAGATCTCGTCGGCGGGCAGCGGCTCGGCCGCGCCGCGGTCACGGTCCAGCCCGGCGAACAGCCGGGCGGCCCGCCACACGTCCGGGGTGTCGCCAGCGTTGTGCGAGTCGCAGCCCAACGCCAGCCGACCGCCGGCCCGCCGCAGCTCGGTGTGCCGGCCCGCCCGGGTGAAGCCCTGGCCGAGTCGCAGGTAGGCACCGGGGCACGAGGCGACGGCGGCACCGCTGCCGGCGAGAACGTCGAGTTCGTCGTCGTCGAGCCAGACGGCGTGCCCGAGCAGCAGACGGGGGCCGAGCACGCCGAGGTCGCGCAGGTGCAGCACCGGGCGGGGGCGGCCAGCGACGGCGTACCCGGCCGGGTCCTCGGCGCTGGGCGACAGATGCCAGGTCATCGGCACGTCGAGCCGCTCGGCCAGCTCTGCGGCACCGGTGAACAGTTCGTCGCTGACCAGGTCGTGGCCGACCAGGGTGACCCAGCCGGTGACCAGCCGGTCGCCGGCCAGCGCGGTGACCGTCTCGGCCTGCGCGGCGAGGGTGTCGGCGGCCGGCATCGAGTACGGGGCGTCGGCGGTGTCCCAGCCCCAGCGGCCGACCCGGCCCCGGATGCCGGCGGCGCGCAGCCCGGCGGCGACCCGCAGCGGATGCGCCACGGTGCCCGGTTCGAGCAGGGTGGTGACGCCGTAGCTGAGCGCCTCGACGGCAGTGAGGGTGGCCGAGAGTTCGTCGTCGTCGCCGGTGACGGCGGCGTGCAGCGGCACGATCCAGTCGAAGATCGCCTGCTGGGCGGGGACGTCGTCGGGGATGCCGCTGCGGATCAGCGGGTCGGCGGTGGTGTGCTGGTGGGCGTTGACCAGGCCGGGGACGACCAGGCAGCCGGCCGCGTCGAGCTCCGGGGTCTGCGGGTACGCGACCCGCAGCGCGCCGGTCGGGCCGATGTCGGCGATCCGGCCGTCGACCACCGCGATCGCGCCGCCCGTGACCACCTCCCGGCCGGGGGCCATGGTGACGATGTCAGCGTCGACGACAAGTAGGTCTGCGGGGGCGGCGGTGCCGGTTTCAAAGGCGGCGGTCGGGGCCGCAGGCGTGGGCGCGGTCATGGCCGAATCAGGATCTTGCCGACGAGGTCACCGGACTCCAACCGGGCGTACGCCGCAGGCAGATCTGCGAGCGGGTACTCGGTGCCCCGGACCACCCGCAGCCCGCCCGTGAAGTAGGCGTCGAGCATCGCGGCGAAGTCGGCTGGTGCGTACGCGCCGGCGCCGAGCAGGCGCAGGCCCTGGTGGTAGACCTGGGCCAGCGACAGGCTGACCTGGTCGCCACTGGTGTTGCCGAGCAGCACCAGCCGGCCGCCGGTACGCAGGCTGGCCAGGGAACTCTCCCAGGTGGCCGCCCCGACGTGGTCCAGCACCAGGTCGGCGCCGTGCCCGCCGGTGTGTTCCCGAACCCCGGCGGCAGTCAGGTCGTTCAGGTCGAGCACCACATCGGCGCCGAACGATACGGCGGCTGCCCGTTTGGCCTCACTGCGGGCCACCGCGATCACCCAGGCACCGCTGGCACGGGCGAGTTGGATGGCGGCGATGCTGACCGCGCTGGTGGCCGCCTGGATCACGACGGATTCGCCGCGGCGCAGGGCGCCGACCCGGTGCAGGGCGTGCCAGGCGACGCTCCAGGCGGTGGGCAGTGCGGCGGCGTCGGCCAGGTCGACGTGGTCGGGCACCCGGTGGGCGACGGCGGCCGGTACGGCGACGTACTCGGCGAAGCCGCCGGGGCGGTTGCCGCCGACGACGCGCAGCGTACGGCAGTAGCCGGGGTTGCCGCCGACGCAGGCGGGGCAGTGCCCGCAGCCGATGGTGGGGTCGAGCACGACCCGGTCGCCGGTACGCAGCGTGCCGACCTCGGTGCCGACGGCGACCACCTGTCCGGCGACGTCCATGCCGGCGACGTGCGGCAGCGTGAAGCCGGGCAGCAGACCGGGCCCGCGCAGCTGGAGCAGGTCGAGACGGTTCAGCGCGGCGGCGCGGACGGCGACGACGACGTCGGCCGGGCCGGGCTCGGGGTCCGGCAGGGCGCGCGGCCGCACGACTTCGGGGCCACCGAAGTCGGTCTGAACCATCGCTCGCACACTGACCTCCACCGGTCTACCAAACAATATGCCGTCTTGCATTGTGATTCGTGCTGCTTAGCGACGTACTCTGCCTGCGCTCCGGCGGCCTGTCAACGCCTCGACCGAAACTGGCTCAGCTACGTAACGTGCCTGTGATCCAGGCCGGCGCAACCGGGCGGAAGTCGCCATCGACCTGCGGTTACCCGCCATCAGCGATGGCGATCAGCAGCTCCCGCGCGACCAGCGCGGTACGCAGCACCGCAGCGGTCGACGGATGCAACGGGTCCACCCCCAGCAGCCGCTTGATCAGACCCACCCGGTAGCCGACGGAGTTACGGTGCAAATGTAGTTGTTCACTCACAGCTTGCCTGCTTCCCCCGGTTGCCAACCAGTGGTCCAGGGTGCGGAGCAGGTCGTCCCGCTGCGCGATCGGCCCCAGGTGCAGGTCCACGTACCAGCGCAGCCGGTCCTGCGGCACGGCCAGCAGCAGTTGCGCCAGACCGGCCCGCTCGAACGGCAGCTCAGTCAGCTCTGCCGCCGGGCTGCGGTGCAGCAGCAGCCGCAGCAACAGCCGGGCGTCCCGGAACGAGTCCGGGGTCGCGGCGGGGCCGGTCACCGACCGGCCGCCGGCCACCCGGACCTGACCGGCACCGACAATCTGTTCCAACCGGCTGCGCAGCCGAGCCACCTCCCGCTCGGCGTCGCCCTGCAGCAGGGTCCAGCCCAGCCGCCCGTCGGCCAGCACCGGCCGGTCCAGCCAGGTCAACGCCGACGCCCACCGGCGGCGCTGAGCGCCGGTGTAGCCGAGCGCCACCGCCGCGTGTGGCTGGTCCAGCCGCCACCGGTACGCCGCTGCGGCCCGCACCAGGTTCGCCTGGCCGGCCGGGGACCGGTCACCCGTACCGTCCCGCAGCGCCCGCAGCAGCCCGTCGGCCCCCACCGGCGCCGGCGACTGCGGCGGCTCCCGGCGTACCGCCTCGATGAGCAACGCGGTGACCGCGGACCGGGCGTAGTCGAGCTGGCCGGTCCCGACCGGCTCGGCCAGCAGCAGGGCGCCCAGCCGCCGGCCGCCGGATCCGACCGGCACCGACCGGCCGAGCCAGCCGTCGGCACACCGCACCCGGTCGCCACGCAGCGCCTCCGGGTCGACGACGGCGCTGCCGCTGGCGCTGCCGCTGGCGGCCAGCAGTTCGCCGGTCTCGGCAACCAACCGGCAGTCACGGCCGGTGGCCTCGGCCAGCCGGGCCAGCAGCACCGGCCAGCCGGCACCGCCGAACGCGAGGTCGGTCAGCCACTGGGCGAACTGGGCCGGCGTCGGTTCGGCGGCGACGGCCAGCCGGGGCCGGGCCGGCACCGGAAGGTCGGCCGCCCCGGTCACGTCGACGTTCGATCGAGCAGCCGGACCGCGACGGCCTTCTCCTGGGTGTATTCGCGCAGCGCCGCATACCCGCCGCCGCGGCTGAACCCGCTCTCCTTCTGCATGTTGAACGGGAACCCGATCACCCCGACATCGTGGAACTGGTTGACCGCCACCTGGCCGCTGCGGGCCTGGCCGGCCACCCGCAACGCCCGGGACACGTCGGAGGTCCAGACGCAGGTGAGCAGGCCGAAGTCGGTGCCGTTCATGATCGACACCGCTTCCTCGGTGGTCCGGAACCCCTGCACGGCCAGGACCGGGCCGAAGATCTCCTCGCGGGCCAACCGCATCGTCTCGTTGACGCCGTCGAACACGGTCGGGGCCACGTACCAGCCGTCGCCGAACGCGGCCGTGGCCGACTCCCCGCCGGTGACCAGCCGCGCCCCGGCGCCCGGCGCCTCGGCCAGGAACCCCCGGACCCGTTCGTACTGGGCCTGGCTGACCAGCGGACCCATGTCCAGGTCCTGCTCCCACGACCCGACCCGGATCTCGGCCATCGCGGCGGCCACCCGCTCGACCACCTCCGCCCGGACCGACTCCTCGACCACCAGCCGGGAGCCGGCATAGCAGTTCTGGCCGGCGTTCTCGGTGATCGAGGCGACGATCGCCGGGACGGCGGTGTCCAGGTCCGCATCGGCGAAGACCACGTTCGGCGATTTGCCGCCGAGTTCGAGCTTCACCGGGACCAGGTGCTCGGCGGCGGCCCGCATCACCGCCCGGCCGGTGCCGGTCGAACCGACGAAACTGATGTGGTCGACGTCCGGATGGCCGGTCAGCGCCACGCCGGCCTCCGGGCCGAGCCCGGTCACCACGTTGAGCACCCCGGGCGGCAGCCCGGCCCGCCGGGCCAGCTCGGCCAGGGCGAACGGGGCGAGCGGGGCGATCTCGGACGGCTTGAGCACCACGGTGTTGCCGGCGGCCAGCGCCGGGGCGACGTTCGCGGCGGTGAGCACGGACGGCACGTTCCACGGGATCACCACCGCGCAGACGCCGTACGGCTCCGGGCGGGTGTAACCGAAGTAGTCAGGGGTACGGGTGGGCAGGGTGACCCCGGTCAGCTTGTCGGCCGCGCCGGCGAAGTAGTCGACGATGCCCTGCGCGATGTAGATGTTGAGCCGCCCGCCAGAACGGGGTTTGCCCACGTCACGGGCCTCATGGGCGGCGAGCTCCTCGACGTGGGCGGCGATCAGGTCGGCCCACCGGCGCAGCGCGGCGCCGCGTTCGCTCGGCGAGGTCGCGGCCCAGCCGGGGGCTGCCCGACGGGCGGCGGCGACGGCGCGGTCCACGTCGCCGGCGCGGGCCCGGGCGACCGGCTGGATGCTCTGCCGGGTCGCCGGGTCGAGCACCGGAAGTTCGCCACCGTCGGCGGCCGCCTCCCAGGCACCGTCGATCAGCTGGCGGGCAGCGGGGATGTCCAGGTCAGCCATGGTGGAATCCTTGACCCTCCATGTTCCGCATGTCAAGATGCAGTCTCGCTTTGTGAGTACACCGGGAGGATTTGCGTGCGGGTCACGGCGGCGGTACTGGACAGCGCGGGTGCACCGTTCACCCTGCAGGAGCTCGACCTGGCCGGACCCGGGCCGGACGAGGTGCTGGTACGCGTACACAGCGTCGGTATCTGCGGCACCGACCTGGAGTTCGCCAACTTCTTTCCCACCCCGGCGGTGCTCGGCCACGAGGGTGCCGGCGTGGTCGAGCAGGTCGGCGAGCGGGTCACCGGGGTCTCGGCCGGCGACCACGTGGCGATGAGCTTCACCTCGTGCGGCAGTTGCCCGCTCTGTCTGACCGGCAGCCCGGCGTACTGCCGCAGCTTCGACGCGGTCAACTTCGCCGGCCGCCGCCCGGACGGCAGCAGCGCGCTGTCGCGCGACGGCGAACCGGTCAACGGACACTTTCTCGGCCAGTCGTCGTTCGCCAGCCATGTGGTCGCCCCGGCCCGCGCCGTGGTGCCGATCAGCAAGGAGATCGACCTGCGGCTGGTCGGGCCGTTCGGCTGCGGCTTCGGCACCGGGGCCGGCGCGGTGCTCAACGTGCTCCGCCCGCCGGTCGGGTCGTCGATCGTCGTCTTCGGTGCCGGCTCGGTCGGCGTCGCGGCGATCCTGGCCGCCCGGATCGCCGGCTGCACCACGATCGCCGCGGTCGACGTCAACGCCGACAAGCTGGACACCGCCCGGCTCCTCGGCGCCACCCACGGCGTCGACTCGCGCGCCGGGGACGCCAAGGAACTGCTCGCCGCGATCGCCCCGTACGGCTTCGACTTCGCCATCGACGCCACCGGGCGCGAGGAGGTGCTGCGGACCGCGGTCGAATCCCTCGGCCCGCTGGGTCGGTGCGGCGTCGTCGGGGTCGGCCCCAGCGAACGGATGAGCTTCGACTGGCGCAGCATCCTCAACGGGCGCAGCGTCACCGGGATCATCGGCGGCGACAGCCTGCCCCAGGTGTTCCTGCCGAGGCTGCTGGACCTGCACACCGCCGGCCGGTTCCCGGTGGACCGGCTGCTCAGCTACTACCCGTTCGAGCAGATCAACGATGCGGTGACGGCGGTACGCTCCGGCACCGTCGGCAAGGCCGTCCTGACGCTCTGACCCGACCGTGTCCCACTGCGAAACGTTGTCTCGCCATGTGAGTGGGATTACCCTCGGCTCCAGACACCCAGTGGCGCGGCTGGGAAACACCGCGCGGCAGTCAGCACATGTGGAGCTCGCCCGCCATGACTGAATCTCGTATCGCGGGTCCGTCCGACCCGCAGTCCGCGGCACCGTTCGACCACCACTCCGCCGAGTGCAACGCCGACCCGGTCGGCTACTACCGGGCGTACCGGGAAAAGTGCCCGGTCGGCCGGACCGACGCGCACGGTGGCTTCGTCTACACCACCCGGTACGCCGACGTGGTCCGCGTCGCCCGCGACGACGACACCTTCTCCTCGGCCCGCGCCACCGCCGGTGGCGACGGCACCGCCATCGTCATCCCGCGCGGGCCCGGCCTGGAGCAGTACCCGATCGAGCTGGACCCGCCGGCCGCCGGCGACTACCGCGACCTGATCAACCCGCTGCTCACCCAGGACGCAGTCGCGAAACTCGCCCCGATGATCGCCCGGCACACCACCCGGATCATCGACGACTTCGTCACCGAAGGCTCAGTCGACTTCGTCCGCGACCTGACCAACCCGCTGCCGGCCGCCGTCACCCTGGACTGGCTCGGCTTCCCCGAAGCGGAATGGCCCAAGCTGGCCAAGCCGATCCACGACATCTTCGCCGCCCTGCCCGGCAGCGAACGGGCCATCCGGGGCGGCCAGGGCCTGGCATACATGGACGAACGGATCCGGGAACTGATCCACGCCCGGCGCGCCGAGCCGGCCGACGACGCGGTCAGCTACCTGGTCGCCCAGCGCCGACCCGACGGCGAACTGTTCGGCGTCGACGAACTGGTCTCCGTCATCGGCCTGCTGATCGCCGGCGGGGTGGACACCACCACCTCGTTGACCGGCTCCACCCTGGTGCACCTGAGCCGCCACCCGGAGCAGCGGCAACGGCTGATCGATTCACCCGACCTGCTCGACGGCGCCACCGAGGAGTTCCTGCGGGTCTTCGCGCCGTCCCAGTCGATGGCCCGCACCGCACGCGCCGACGCCGAGGTCGGCGGCTGCCCGGTCAGCGCCGGCGAACGGATCCTGATCCCCTGGGTCGCCGCCAACCACGATCCGGCGGTCTTCCCCGAGCCGGAGCAGGTCCGGCTGGACCGCGACGCCACCCGGCACCTCAGTTTCGGCATCGGCAGCCACCGGTGCGCCGGCGCCCACCTGGCCCGGCTGATGTTCCGCGAAATGATCACCCAGGTGCTGACCCGGCTGCCGGACTACCAGGTCGTCGAGGACGGTCTCGTCGGCTACCCCACCAAGGGCAACCAGACCGGCTGGGACGCCATCCCGGCCGTGTTCACCGCCGGCCGCCGCGCCGCCGACGCGGCGGCCGGCGGCGCCCCGGCGCTCACCCGCCCCGGCGGCGACCGGGAACTGGTCGTCGCGGCGGTCACCCGGGCCGCCGACGAGGTGCTGGAGGTACGGCTGGCCGCCGCCGACGGCGCACCGCTGCCGGCCTGGGCACCCGGCGCCCACCTGGAAGTGCGGCTGCCGTCCGGCCGGGTCCGGCAGTACTCGCTCTGCGGCGATCCCGCCGACACCGGCGGCTACCGGATCGGCGTGCTGCGGGAGACCGCCGGGCGCGGCGGCTCCGTCGAGCTGCACGCCGTCGCCGCCGCCGGCACGACGCTGACAGTACGCGGCCCGCGTAACCACTTCCCGCTGGTCGACGCCGACCAGTACCTCTTCCTGGCCGGCGGGATCGGGATCACCCCGATCCTCGCCATGGTCCGCGAAGCTGTCCGACGCGGCACACCGTACCGGGTCGTCTACGGCGGCCGCAGCCGGGTCTCGATGGCCTTCGCCGACGAACTGGCCGCCCTCGCTGGCGACCGGGCCGTGCTGCTGCCGCAGGACGAGGCCGGGCTGCCCGACCTCGCCGGGCTGATCGGTGGCGTCGGCGACGGCACCGCCGTCTACTGCTGCGGACCCGGCGCGATGATCAACGCGGTGGAGCAGGTGTGTGCCGACGCCGGACGCACCGGGCAGTTGCACGTGGAGCGCTTTGCCGCTGGCGACGACCTGGAGGTGGCGTTCGACCCGGCGGCCAACACCGAGTTCGACGTCCAGTTGGCCCGCACCGGGGTGACCCTGCGGGTGCCGAAGGACAAGCGAATGATCGCGGTACTGCGCGAGGCCGTGCCCGGGTTGACCTACGACTGTGAGAAGGGCTACTGCGGGGCGTGTGAGACCCGGGTACTGGCGGGTACGCCGGAACACCGCGACTCGCTGCTCACCGAGGGCGAACGGGCCGCCGGCCGCAGCATGATGATCTGCGTCGGCCGGTGCAGCTCCGACCGCCTGGTGCTCGACCTCTGACCCCTGGGAAATACCGGACTTACACGACGGCGAAGCCCGGCGGCAACGTGCCTCGGCCGGTCAGCGCTCGCAGCACCAGCGGTCCGTCACCCACGACGGCGGCGAGCCGGGCTGCCTGCGCGGCCGTCTCGGCGAGGGCCGGTGCCGCGAACTCGCCGACGACGCGGCCACCGCCGCCGCCAGCGCCTCGGCCGGGACGCCGAACCGGGCCGCCCAGTAGGCCTCCGGCGAGGCGACTCCGACCGTCGGCGCAGTGGCCGGCGCGGGCACCGGCCCGGTGGTGGGCAGTACGGCCTGCCCGGCCGTGGCCAGCACCTCGGGCACCTGACGTAGCGCCGCACTGACCGTGTGGCCGACGAGATCAGCAAGGGACCATTCACCGAGTCCTGGACCGGTCCAGCGGTCGGCCGGCACCCGATGGACCAGCTCGGCGTAGGTCGACGCAGCCGACTCGTACGTCTGGCGAAAATTCATACCCGCCAGTGTGCTGGTCAGCGGGAGTGGGAATGCGGGCGGCCCGCTGCGCTACGACTTTGGAGCGCGGCGGGCCGTCCACGTATCGGCGGGTGAGGTCAGCTGCCCCACTCAAAGTTCGGCTCAGCGGCCTCGGCGATCTTGAACCGGCCACCTGGCACCACGGCCGCCGCGCTGCGGTCGGTGACCACGTTCTTACCGAATCCGTCAACTAGCGGGCGGCCGACGTCGCGCTTGAGCCACAGCCGCAGCAGGTGCCGTCGACGCTCCGGCTCCGGGTAGTCGACGTAGCCGGTCCGCGAGTGCAGAGCGGCATAGTTCAGCAGCCACTGCACGTCGCCGGGCTGGAAGTCCATGTCCAGCGCGAGGCCCGGCTCCTGGGCGATCTCGTCGTAGAGGTGCAGCAGCTCGATCTGGGCCTCGGTGAGCCGGGGTACCTCCGGGTAGTCCTGCGCCGAGAAGATCATCGAGCTGCCGGCGTAGGTGCTGAAGACGCCGTCGACGTAGCTGCAGATCGGTGACAGGTAGGTCTTGGCCGGGGCGTCGTGGTCCTGCTTGTACCAGTCCCAGTGCCACGGCTCGAACAGCAGCGGGGCCAGGTCGGGCCGACGGCGCAAAATCTCGTTGTAGATGGTGGTGCCGCTGACCAGGCTGCTCGACCCGCCGTCCTTGGCGGCGCGCAGGCACATCAGCGCGACGACGTCGGAGCTGTCGGAGTGAAACGGCAGCCGGTCACGCACCCGAGACGGCAGCGCCGACGGGTCGTCGAGGGTCTTGTTGGAGGTGGCGATGACGTGGTCGAGCACGTCACCCATCTGGTTCTGCCCCATCGGTACGCCGAGGTGCAGCCCCATCAGGAAGAAGATCGCGCCGGCGAGGGTGTCGCCGTACTCCTCGGTGCGCAGCCCGCGCACCAGGATGAAGCCGCGGCCCGAGTCCATCTGCTGGGCGCATTCGGCGTTGAGGCCGGCGCAGACCGGCAGCGGGTAGTCGGCGGCGGTCACCGTACGCAGGTCGGGGTCGTCGGCGACGAACTTGCGCCCGACGGTCTCCAACTCGGTCCGCTCGGCGTCGCTGAGGTGGTAGATCCATTCGGTGGACTCGCTCAGCTCGTCGCCGCGCCAGGCGGACGGGCCGGAGATCGGGGCCAGGTCGATTGCGGTCGTCATGATGATGCGCTCCGAGGGTCGTCGGTTCTGATGGAAGAGTCGGCCGGTGTCCCGGGTACTACGCGTGGTGGCGTGCGCGGACCGGTTCGGTCAGGACAGGGGTGGCGTGCCCGCCGTGTCCACGGCGTGTGTCAGGTGCCGGGGTGCGACGGTCGGGCGTACTCGACAATCAGAACGGGGTCTGCGGGTCCCCGGCAGCGGTCCCGGGGCGCATGCCCTCACGCGGCGGGTGGACCCGCAGCGGCTCCTCGTAACCGCGCACCAGCAATCCAGCACCTTGCGGAACTCGGATCATGGCGGTCTCCTGCGGCTGTTTGGTCGTGGTCTCCAGCCTAGGCCAGCACCCATCAACCGTCAACAGAGACGCCATCTCGCAAGACGACAGCGCATGAGGATCCATCCAGACGCAGGCCGCGCAGGGAACCCACACCAAGCGGAGATCTTGACGGACCGCCTCTACCTTGACATCCACCCCAACAAAGGCTACCCTTAGCCGCGCACATCGATATTCATGCATATCTGAATATTCATGGCGACGATGCCGGTCAGCCGAGGCCGCGACCGGACAGCCACTCATGACGGGACGGTGGACGATCATGGCTCGTCCACCGGGGCGCTCCACTGGAGCCCGCCTCAGGATGCCTCGATGCATCCCGATCTCCTGTTTGCACACCCCAAGAGGAGGCAAGGATGAAAGCAGGTGAAATCCTGTCGGTCCGCCGGCGCAGCCGGCGGTGGGCAGTCTTCACAGTGGCAGCGATGGTGGTCACTGTCGGTCCGGCGCTGGGCGCTGAGTCCACCCTCGCGTCACGCGCTGTGGCAGCGGCGGACTCGGAACCCGCAGCGGCGGCAGTCCCACCCGCTTTTCCCGGGGCAGAGGGAGCGGGAGCCAACGCCAAAGGCGGCCGTGGCGGTGACGTCTACTACGTGACCACACTCGCTGACAGCGGCGCCGGGTCGCTACGGGCCGGCATCGACAGCGCGCCGGCCGGCGGTAGGACGATTCTGTTCAAGGTCTCTGGCACGATCGCACTGAACTCAAACCTCGGGATCAACAAGTCGAACATAACGATCGCCGGCCAGAGCGCGCCCGGCGATGGGATCGCGATCCGCAACTACACCATCGGCATCGGCAACGGCGCACATGATGTGGTGATCCGTCACATCCGGCTGCGCACCGGGGCGAACGACTCGCGCGACAGCATGTGGATCTCGTCTGGCCGCAACATCATCATCGACCACGTATCCGCGTCATGGGGATCGGACGAGGTGATTTCGGCAAGTCGCGATGTTCAAGATCTGACGGTACAAAACACGATCATCTCTGAGGCGCTGAACCGCGCCAACCACGGCTTCGGCAGCATCATCGCCTCCGCACACGACACCACGTACTCCTGGCACCACAACCTGTGGGCGAACAACGTCAGCCGCAACCCGCGTCCGGGTACCGACGCCCCAGACCCCGGTTTCCGGCTGGACCTGCGCAACAACGTTTTTTCCAACTGGGGCTACGCCGCCGGCTACAGCGGCAGCGACGACGGCCGGATCGAGCTGAACTACGTCAACAACTACCTCGTGGCCGGGCCGAACTCGACTGAGACATGTGCCATGGACAGCGGCGGTAGTCTCCAGAACTACCAGTCAGGCAACATGATCGACCTGAACAGGAACGGCCGGGTCGACGGTAGCGACACCGGGTGGGGAATGTTCTGCGGCAGTTACACCAAACACGGCAACGAGTGGCCCGTCCCGCCGGTAACGACCGATTCCGCGGGCGCGGCATACGCGCGAGTGCTTGCTCAGGGCGGCGCAATGCCGTGGCGTCGCGACTCGGTCGACAGACGAATCATCGACTCCGTCCGCCAGCAAAACGGGAGAATCATCAACAACGTCTCTGACGTCGGCGGTTGGCCCACTCTCGTCTCGGAGCCGGCGCCCACCGACACCGACAGTGACGGCATGCCGGACTACTGGGAGCAGGCCCTCGGGCTCAACCCGAGCAACGCCGCGGACCGGAACAACACCGACGCGGCCGGCTACACGATGCTCGAGAACTACCTGAACTGGTTGGCTGAGGGCCACGCTGTGGTCGACCGGAACGGTTCCGTGGACGTGGACCTGCGCGCCCTCAACGGCGGATCGAACCTGAACTTCACCGCGGCCTCCGGTCGCAACGGCACGGTCACCCTGCTGGGTGACGGCCGCACCGCCCGCTTCACCCCGGCGACGAACTACAGCGGGCTGGCAAACTTCACCTACACCGCGACCGACCCGGCCACCGGGCTGAGCTTCGGCCCGGTTGGGGTGGGCGTCCTGGTACGAGGCAACGGCGGACCGCCGCCCACCACCGCACCACCCACCACCGCACCACCCACCACCGCACCACCCACCACCGCACCACCCACGACAGGATGCCGGGTCACGTACACGGTCAACGCCTGGAACTCCGGGCTCACCACGGCCATCAGCGTGACCAACACCAGCACTACGACGGTCAACGGATGGACGCTGGCGTTCACGCTGCCCAGCGGGCAGACCATCACGAATGGCTGGAACGCCACCTACTCCCCGCTGAGCGGACCGGTCAAAGCCAGCAACGTCTCCTACAACGGCACGATCGCACCGAACTCCTCAGTCGACTTCGGCTTCCAGGCCACCCATACCGGAAACACCGGGCGACCGTCCTCGTTCACACTCAACGGCACCGCCTGCGCATTCGCCTGATCAACCGGCCGGCACCGGTGGCCCTCGGGCCAGCGGTGCCGGCCGAACCCCGGCCGGGTGAAGGCGCAACAGCCGGTCAGTCTGCGGCGGTGTGCCGGACCTCGCCGGCAACGATGGTGGCCAGCACGGTGCCAGCGGTCAGCACGTCGGCGTCCGGGGTGAGCGGATCGACGTCGAGCACGGTCAGATCCGCCGGTTCGCCGACCCGGAGCATCCCGCCGCCCCAGCCGGCCTGCGGGTTGCCGGCGACCTGCGCCGCGCCGGTGGTGAACAGCGCCAAGGCCTCGGCGGCGGAGAGGGCCTGGTCCGGACCGAGCGGCTCGTCACGGCCCCGGACCCGACGGGTACGGGCCTGCCAGATGCCGTGCAGCACCGACATCGGCGGCCCTGGGCCGTCCGAGCCGCCCCCGACCGTCACGCCCGCGTCCAACCATGAGCGAAGCGGGTTGGCGGCGGCCGCCGCCGGCTCGCCGAGCCGGTCGATCAGGTTGAGCCCGAACGCCCACTGCAGCGCCGGATGCGCCGACACCGACACGCCGAGCCGCCGGGCGGTCGCCATCGCCTCCGGCCCTGGACCGAGATAGGCGTGGATCAGATGAAAACCCAGGCCGGCGATTGGCGTACCGGCCGCGACCTCGGCGAAGACCGACAGCGTCAGGTCGATCGCGGCGTCGCCGACCGCGTGCACACCGACGCCGCGCCCATGGGCCGCAGCCGCCGCGCAGTGCGCCCGCACCGTCTCGGTACGCAGACTCTGGTTACCGTGGTAGCCGTTGGTGCCCGGCCAGGGTGCCGACAGCAGCGCGGTGCCGAGCGAGCCGCCGCCGTCGAGGAACAGCTTCGTCGGCCCGGCGCGCAGCAGACCCGGCGTGGCCCGGTCAAAGTCACAATCATCGAGGGTACGGCGAAGCTGCGCGTCGTTGACGTCGTCGCCGCCCAACGGCATCGCAACGGTACGCAACCGCAGCGCACCGGCCCGTCCGGCCACCGCGTAGGCGGCCAGCTCTGCGGCCGGCACCGCCGGGTCGACGGCCGTGGTGATCCCGTGGGCGAGCAGTTCCGCCTGCCCGGCGGTGATCCAGTCGATCCTCGTCCGCTGGTCCGGCTCCGGGACCACCGCCCGGACCAGGGCGACCGCCGGATGTTCGACGAGCAGCCCGGTCGGGGTGCCGTCGGGGTACCGGTCGATTCGCCCGCCGGGCGGGTCCGGGGTGTCGGCGGTGATCCCGGCCAGCCGCAGCGCAGTCAGGTTGGCGATGCCGTCGTGGCCCTTGCGATCCAGCAGCACCGGCCGACCGGGGGCGGCGGCCTCCAACTCGGCTGCGCTGGGTAGCCGACGTTCGGCCAGATCACCTGGGTCGAAGCCGGCGTCGGCCTCGATCCATCGGCGGGTGGGATGCCGGCGGGCGTACCCGCTGATCCGGTCGCAGACGGCGCGGACGCTGACCGCGTCGTCCAGCCCGACCCGGGCAGCGGCCCGGCCGGCCCAGATCAGATGGACGTGACTGTCGACGAAGCCGGGCAGCACCACCGCGCCGGGCGGGGCGAGCTCCGGCGTACCGGTGGGGACGGCGGCGCGGGCGGCGCGCAGGTCACCGACGGCCGCGATCCGCCCGGCACGCACGGCCACCGACTCGGCCCGCGGGCCGGCCGGATCCATCGTCCGCACGTCGCCGACAACGAGCAGGTCACCGCCGGTCACCGGGTCACCTGCCGGAAGGCGAGGGCCTCGTGCACGGTCCGGGCGGCCCGCGCCCCGGCGTGCACCGCGTCGTGCAGCCGCCCCGGGCGCAGCGCGTCGCCGCAGCGCAGCACTGGCCGGCCGGCGGCCACCTCGACGACAGCCTCGTACAGGTCGTGGTGGGGTTCGCGACCGACCGCCGCGACGATCAGCCCGGCCCGCAGTACCGTTCCGTCCACCTGCACCTCCTGGTCGTTGGTAACCCTGGCCCGGTGGCCGAGCACGGTCCGCACACCGACCGAGGCGAGCAGGTCGGCCCAGGTCGGTGGGTCGTCGGGGGGTTCGTCGTCGAGCACCCGGGTGGTGTCGCCGAGCAGCGTGACGTCGGCACCGCGCCGGGCCAGCGACGCCGCCGTGCTGGTGCCGGTCCGGCCGGCGCCGATCACCAGCACCGAACCGTCGGCGGGCAGCGGCACCAGGCCGCGCAACACGTCGAGCGCGGGCACCGCGCCGGGCAGCGGCCGCGCCACGCCGCCGGTGGCGACCAGCAGCCCGGCCCACTGTCTACCGAGGTCAGTCGGGTGCAACGGGGCGTCGATCACCTCGACGGTGCTCGCCGTAAGCCGGTCGGTCAACCAGCGCAGGTACGGGGTGAAGCTGTCGTGCACCCCGCTGTCCACCGCGTCCCGCAGGGCCCCGCCGAGCCGGCCGCCGGTGTAGAGCCGGACCCGGTGTCCGGACCCGGCGAGCCGGTGCGCGGCTTCCAGGCCGGCCGGACCGGCCCCGGCGACGAGCACTGGCGCGTCCGGTTGCACCGGGTCGGACGACTCTGGCGCGGGCGGCGCGGTGGCTGGCGGCAGGCTCAGCGATGGGTTGACGGTGCAGGCGACCGGCCGACCGACCAGGGCGGCACGGGCGTGGCAGCCGTCGTTGCCGCGTACGCAGGGGCGGATCCGTCCGGCGGCACCGGCCAGCGCCTTGGCCGCCCAGTCCGGGTCGGCGAGGAAAGCCCGGCCGAGCGCGACCAGGTCGGCGGTGCCGTCGCGGAGCAGCATGGCGGCTTGTGCCGGTTCGGTGATCCCACCACAGGCGATGGTGGGCAGCCCGGCGGCCCGCAGGGTCCGGGCCGAGCGCCAGGCGGCTCCGAGGGGTACGGCGGCCGGCGGCACCTGGCGTACCCGCGTGGCGTGGTTGCCCGACGACACGTGCACCGCGTCGACCTGGCCGGTGACGGCCAGGGCGGCGACCAACTCGGCGGTCTCGGCCAGATCCTGCCCGCCGGGTTCGTGGTCGCGGTCAGACAGCCGTACGGTGAGCGCCACCTCGGCCGGCAGCGCGGCCCGGCAGCGGGCGACCACCTCCAGCAGGATGCGACGTCGCCGGGCCGGACCGCCGCCGTAGTCGTCGTCGCGCCGGTTGGTGTGCGGGGAGAGGAATCCGGCGAGCAGGTAGCCGTTGGCCGCCTGGATCTCCACCACCTGGAAGCCGGCCTGGGCAGCACGGGCGGCGGCGTGGCCGAATCCGTCGACGACGGCGGCGATCTCGTCGACGGTGATCGCGCGGGGGCGCAGGCCGAGCCGGTGTTCGATGGCGGGCCAGGGCACCGCCGACGCGGCAAGTGCCTCCCCCGGCAGGGTGCGCTGCCGTCCGGCGTGGGCGATTTGCAGCCCGGCGACGCGACCGCCGGCCCGGATCCGCTCGGCGACCGGGGCCAACGCGGCGGCGTGGTCATCACTTGCGATGCTGAGATGGCCGGGGAAGCCAAGGGCGGTCCCGTCGTCGATCGCGGTGAACTCGACGATGGTCAACGCGCTCCCCCGGCCGACCCGCGCATAGTGGTCCCGGTGCCACGGCTGGGCGTACCCGCCGGCGTCGGCCGCACCGGTCGAGGTGGGTGCCTTGACGATCCGGGACCGCAGCGTGACCGGCCCGAGCCGGTACGGGTCGGCGAGCAGAGTGGCCGCTTCGGCGGAGTCCATCAGTGGCCCCGCAGCACCCGGGCGGCGCCGTCTGCGCGGGGGTCGCTGGCCGCGTCGAGGCCGGCGGGGGTGAGCCGGGCCAGTTGGACGTGCCCGGCGTCGTCGTGGCGCTGTGGCAACTGCACCACCCGCAGGTTGAGATCGGCGGCGGCGGCCCGCAGCGCGTCGGTGGCCGGCGTGTCGGGTTCGAGCAGCAGGCTGGGCCGGTCCTGGCCGACGTCGCGGGCACCGATCACCCAGCGGGGGCAGGCCAGCAGGCCGGCCGGGTCGGCGGTGGTCAGCGCGTCGGCGGCGACCTGGGCCAGGATCCACGGCTGGGCCCGGCCGCCCTGGCAGCCGAGCGCGACGACCCGGTCCGGGCCGGTGGCGATCGCCGGGCAGAGAGTGTGCGGTGGCCGGGCACCGGGGCGCAGCCGGCCGGGGTGGGCCGGGTCGAGGCTGAACACCGACCCCCGGTTGTGCAGCACCAGGCCGGTGCCGGGTTCGCAGATGCCGGCGCCGAAGGTCTGGAAGACGCTCTGGATCAGGGTGACGGTGGTGCCGTCGTTGCCGACGGCGGTGACCGCGACGGTGTCGCCGGCCGGTTTCGGGCCGGGCGGCGGCACCGGTCCGGTCGGCGGGTCGGTGCGCAGCAGCAGCCCGTCGAGGTCGACCGGGCCGACTCGGGGATCCCCGAGCAGGGTGTCGCGGCGCTGCTCGGCGGTCCGCGCGGTGGTCAGCGCGGCGGCGTCAGCGGGCCGGGCGCTGGTGGCACCGCCGGCCGCCGGGCCGCCGTCGGCGGTGCGGCCGGCGGCGGCGAGCATGGCCAGCAGGGTGGCGCCCTGGCTGGGCGGCGGCGCGACCGACCAGGTCACCTGGGAACGGGCGGCGGAGTACCGCAGTGGATCAGTCAGCTCGGCGGCGTGCCCGGCGAGGTCGGCGGTGGTCAGCGGGCTGCCGAGTGCGGCCAGCCCGGCGGTCAGCGTATCGGCGAGTTCGCCCTGGTAGTAGTCGCGCCAGTCGGCGCCGATGGTGCCGAGGGTGCGGGCCAGCGCCGGCTGGCGCAGCACCGCCCCGGCCGGCAGCGGCGTACCGTCGCCGTCGAGCAGCAGTGCGGCCAGGCCGGGATCGGCGCGGACCACATCGAGCCTGCGCAGGATCGCCGCAGCCAGGCCGAGGCTGACCGGGACGCCGCCGGCGGCCAACTCGACGGCGGGTGCCAGCACCCGGGCCAGCGGCAGCCGGCCGCCGAGATCGGCGAGCGCGGCCCAGCCGGCGACGACACCGGGCACGGTGACGGTCAGCGGACCGCCGGCAGGCATCCGGTCCCCGGCTGCGCGCAGCGCCGCGACGTCGACGCCGGCGGCAGCCGCGCCGACCGACAGCACCGCCCGGACTCGGTCGTCGGGGGTGCGGACCAGAGCGATCAGGTCACCGCCGGCCGAGCACTGGTGCGGGTAGGCGACGGTGAGCGCCGCGGCGGCGGCGAGGGCGGCGTCGACGACGCCGCCGCCGGCCGCCACCACGTCGGCGGCGGCGTCCAGCGCGGACGGATGTGGCGCGGCGAGCGCGATCTCGATCGACATGTAGGTCAGTCTCGCTGGATCAGGATGGTACGGGCGAACGCCCCGTCGGCGCCGACCAGTTTCGTCGGCAGGCAGACCAGTTCGTACTCCCCTGGCGGCACGGCGTCCAGATCGGCGTTCTCCAGGATGATCACGCCGGAGCCGAGCAGCGCGTGGTGGGCGTCCCAGGTGTCGGTGCGCCGGTGGCTCTCGATGGTCAGGTAGTCGATGCCGATCAGCGCGACCTGCTGGTCGATCAGCCAGCGGGCGGCCTCCGGGGAGAGCCCGACCCAGGATTCGGCGCGTTCGGTCTCGCGCAACGGGCCGGCCGAGTTGCTGGTCTTGAGCAGCACCCGGGTGGTACCGGCAACTCCGGCGGCGACCAGGTCGGCGACGGACACGTCCCCGTCGACGGCGGTCAGGTCGGCGACCACGGCCGGGCCGACCAGGGTCTCCAGCGCCACCTCGTCGATCGGGGTGGCACCGTCGACGAAGTGCGCCGGTGCGTCGACGTGGGTTCCGGTGTGCGCGCCGAGTCGCCATCGGGTGACGTTGGAGGCGTCGCCGTTGGCCAGCGACTCGACGATCTCCACCTCAGGTTTGCGGCCCCAGTGCAGCATCTTCGGGTGGATCGGCAGGGTGATGTCGTAGATTTTCACGCGGAGTGCTCCTTCGCGGCACTGGTCGGCCGATGAACGGACAGTCAGGGCCGGTGAGTGGGGTCGGGCCAGGGTTCGCGCACGGCGGCGGCGACAGCCCGCGCGGTGGTCGCCACGCAGCGGTCGAACTCGGCCCGGCCGTGCTCGGCGGTGGCGTCGGCGACGTCGCGGCCCCACACACCGGTGTCACTGACCTGGTCCATCCGGTAGTCCCAGAACGAGTCGACGTCGCGGTGCGAGGTGGCCTTGTCCATCCGGACCAGGTCCGGATACAGGTGCAGCATCACCGAGGTCTCGAAGTAGTTGGCGTGCATCAGCCCGCGCCCGTGGTAGACGTGGCCGTCGACCTCCGGTCCGGGGTACATGGTCACGTAGGCCAACGCCCGTACCCGTGAGTCGCGGTGGCGTACCCGTAGCTTCTCGGCGGATACGTCGAGCGAGCCGTTGTTCCAGATGTGCCCGTTGAGCAGGATGAACTGCCGGACGCCGCTGGCGTGCAGTGAGTCGATGACGTCCTCGACGACGGCGATCAGGGTCTCCGGGCGCAGCGCGATGGTGCCGGCGAAGTCGCCGTGTGAGGCGGAGACGCCGTACCCGATAGGGGGCACCACCGGCACGCCGGTGAGCGCGGAGACGTCACGGGCGACCGCGTCGCAGATCAGCGTGTCGACGGCGAGCGGCAGGTGCGGGCCGTGCTGTTCGGTGGCGCCGACCGGGATGATCACCGAGTCGACGGTGGTCGCCGTCTGGCCGGCCTCGGGCCAGGTCAGGTCGGCCCAGGCGACCGGCGTGCCGGGGCCGCCGAGCTCGGCGGCGAGCGCCGCCCGGTCAAGGTCGGTGCGGGACGGTTCAGACACGGTGTTCCTCTCTCGGTACATGGACGGAGTCGGGCGCGGTGCGATACGTGGACGGGTCACCAGGCCCGGCGAGTCTTCTCCGGCAGCAGGTCGATGGCCTCCATCGCGGTGACGGCGCCGTCGACGGTGGTGATCCAGACCCGGGCCTGCGGGCTGTAGTCGCTGATCAGCTCGCGGCACACCCCACACGGGGCGATGACCCGAAACCGGCCGGCCGGCTTGATCTGCACCGAGACCACGCTGTCGACGGTGAGCGGCGTCCCGGCGGGCAACGCGGCGCGGGCCGCGCCGAGGGCGACACCTTCAGCACAGATCGAGCTGCGCCGGCAGGACCCTTCCAGGTGTACGCCGGTGTGGATGGTGCCGTCCGGGGCGCGCAGCGCGGTGGCGACCTCGTGCCGGCCGGCGACCCAGACCTTCGACAGCAGCCGCTGGGCGACGTCGAGCAACTCGACCTCGCCCGGGGTCATCCCGGCCGGTGCCGGCACCGGAGCGACATCCTCGGTGATCATGCGGTGATCCCGAGCAGCCTGGCCATGTTGCCGCCCTCGACGAGTGCCCGGTCCGCGGCGTCCGGGATCGCCTTGGCAATCTTCATCCGTTCCAGGTCGAAGTCGGAGCCGGGCCACTCGCTGCCCAGCAGGATCTGCTCCGGGCCGAGCCGAGCGTACGCCCGCTTGACGTCGCTGATCAGCGTGGCTGAGGTCTCCAGGTAGACGTGCGGGTTCCGTTCGGCGACGATGATCGCCTCGGGAACGTTCCAGACCGCTCCCATGTGGGCGATGATCGTCGGCACCTGCGGGTGCCCCTTGGCGATCTCCTCAATCGCGAGCGGCGCGCAGAACGCGTCATCGAGGGCGTTGATCAGCACCATCAGGCCGTGTTCGGCGCAGGCGGCGAAGACCGGGTCGAGCAGTCCGTGGTCGGCGACGTGGTAGCCGTGCAGGCTGGGGTGCAGTTTGAGCCCTTTGAGGCCGGCGTCGGCGATCCGGGCGATCTCGTCGAGCGCGTCGTCGTCGGCCGGGCGGACCTGCCCGAAGCCGAACAGCCGGTCCGGGTGGGCCTTGGTCAGGCCGATAATGAAGTCGTTCTCGATCCGCTGGGCCAGGGAGCAGACCATTGCCATGTCGACCCCGGCGGCGTCCATCCGGTCCAGGATTCGTCGCGGGTCGAACGGCGTGTACGGTGGCGGCGCCTGCCCCGGCCGGGCACCGGTCAGGTAGTCGGACCTGCCCCGGACGTCCTGGGTGGTGTTGTATGCGTCGATGATCACTGTGCTGTGCCTCCGGTGGTGACGGTCGACGGTGCCGGAATGTCAGCCGGCACCAAGGGCAAATGGCAGCGGACCGTACGGCCCGGGTGGATCGGTCGCAGCGCCGGCGCTTCGATGCGGCAGCGGTCGACGGCGTACCGGCAGCGCGTGTGGAACAGGCAGCCGGCCGGTGGGTGAGCGGGATCAGGCAGCTCGCCGGCGAGCACAATCCGTTCCCGGTCGGACTTCCGGTCGAGGGTGGGCACGGCCGACAGCAGTGCCTCGCTGTACGGATGTGCCGGCCTGCCGAAGAAGGTGTCCCGGTCGGCGACCTCGATGATCTGGCCGAGGTACATGACGGCGATCCGGTCGGCGATGTGCCGCACCACGCCAAGGTCGTGCGAGATGAACAGCATGGTCAGCCCGCGCTCCCGGGTCAGGTCGGCGAGCAGGTTCACCACCTGGGCCTGGATGGAGACGTCGAGTGCGGACACCGGCTCGTCGGCGACGATGAACCGGGGTGACGGGGCGAGCGCCCGGGCGATGCCGATGCGCTGCCGCTGGCCGCCGGAGAACTCGTGCGGCCGGCGTCGGCCGGCGTCGCGGCCCAGCCCGACGAGGTCGAGCAGTTCGTCGACGGCCCGGCTGGCGTCGGCCCGGCTGGCCCCCCGGCCGCGCAGCAGCGGCTCGGCGACGCTGTCGGCGATCCGCCGCCGCGGGTTGAGCGAGCTGAACGGATCCTGGAAGACCATCTGCAGATCCGCGCGGATCTGCCGGAACACGGCCCCGCGCAGGCCGGTGATCTCCCGGCCGAGCAGTCGGATGCTGCCGGCGGTGGGTTCGGTGATCCGCAGGACGGCCCGGCCGAGGGTGGACTTGCCGCAACCGGACTCGCCGACCAGGCCGAGGGTCTCACCCTCGCGGATCTCCAGGTCGACGTCGCGCACGGCGCGGACCGGATCACCGCCGCGCCCCGGGTACTCCACCCGCAGGCCGGTCAGCTGGATCAGTGGCACGCTGGTCACGGTCGACCTCCGACCGCTGTCGGGGTGCGGGCGGTGTGCCGGGCCGACGCGTCGAGCAGGCACGCGTCGACATGGCCCGGTTCGCCGTACCGGTTGACAAGCTCGGGTGGCGCGGTGTCGCAGTCGGCGTGGGCGAACGCGCAGCGTGGGGCGAAGCCGCAGCCGGGTGGTCGGTCGACGCCGGTGAGCGGGCTGCCGGGGATGGCCGGCAGCCGGTCGGCGACCGGCCCGTCGACCCGGGGCACCGAGTCGAGCAGCCCCATCGTGTACGGGTGCTGGGGCGAGTAGAGCACCTGGTCGCGGGTGCCCTGCTCGACGATGCGGCCGCCGTACATGACGGCGACCCGGTCGGCGACCTCGGCGACCACTCCGAGGTCGTGGGTGATCAGGACGATGGAGGTGCCGTGCTCGGCCTGCAGTCGTTTGAGGGTGGCCAGTACCTGGGCCTGGATGGTGACGTCGAGGGCGGTGGTCGGCTCGTCGGCGATCAGTACGGTCGGGTCGTTCGCCAGCCCTATCGCGATCATGACGCGTTGCCGCATGCCGCCGGAGAGCTGGTGAGGGTAGGCGCGGGCGTTGCGGGCCGGATTGGCGATGCCGACGTCGGCGAGCAGCTCCTCGGCCCGCTGCCAGGCCCGCGCCCGGCTGATCCGTTGATGGGTACGGATCATCTCGGCGACCTGGGCCCCGGCTCGCTGCAACGGGTTGAGCGCGGCGAGGGCGTCCTGGAACACCACCGAGATGTCCCGGCCCCGGACCCGGCGCAGGTCGGCCTCGCTGGCGGTGGTCAGGTCCCGCCCGTCGAACTCCACCCGGCCGGTGATGTGCGTGCCGGGTGCCCGGTTGAGCCCGACCAGGCTCATCGCCAGGGCGGACTTGCCGGAGCCGGACTCGCCGACCAGGGCGAGGATCTCACCGGCGTGCAGGTCGAGGTCGACGCCGGCGACGGCCGGCAGCCGACCGGCCGGTACGTCGAACTCGACCCGCAGTCCGCGCACGGACAGCACCGGCGCCGCCGGGCCGGCCGGGGCCGGGCCGGTCGGGGCCGGGCCGGTCGGGGTGGAGGTCACCGGGGCGCTCCGGTGATGCTGGCGGCGGCCTGCTCCACCAGGTCGGCCACTTCACGGGGCCACACCCGGGGGGTGAAGTGACTGCCGGTGATCTCGGCTACGGCAGCGCCGGCGCGGGCCGCCATGTCCCGTTGGGTGTCCGGGCGCAGCGTCTTGTCCTGTGCCGCGACCAGGTACCAGGACGGCTTGTCGCGCCAGGCGGGCACCCCGGTGGGCTGCGCGAAGATGGCGTCGGCGCTGGGGCGCGAGTCGGCGTCGAAGTTGTCCCGTTCGGCTTCCGGCACGTCCCAGCCGATCTCCGCCCAGTACTCGGGGCTGTGCTCCGAGGCCCACTCGCCGTTCGGACCGCGTCGCATGTGCCGGCTGACCTCGGCGGGCGGGTAGCGGCCGATGATGTCCTGGATCGACTCGTCCTCGTCGGGGGCGAAGGCGCAGACGTAGACGAGCCCCGCGACCCGATCGTCCCGGCCGACGTTGGTGATCACCGCCCCGCCGTAGGAGTGACCGGCCAGCAGCACCGGTGCGGTGCAGTCGGCAAGCACGGCGGTGGTGTTGGCGACGTCCTCGACGAGCGAGTTCATCGGATTGGTGACCAGGTGTACCCGGTGTCCGGCGGCGCGCAGCAACGGTGCCACGTGGGCCCAGGTGCTCGGGGTGCCGCCAGCACCGTGCACCAGCACGATATCCATGATGGATTCATCCTCTCCGTAGGCGCGGGTCCAGGACCAGGTAGAACAGATCGACTACGGCGTTGACCAGCACGAAGAGCAGCGCGATCGCCAGCGCGGCGCCCTGCACCACCGGGTAGTCGCGTTGCAGCACCGAGCTGACCAGCAGGTTGCCGACGCCCGGGTACGAGAAGACGGTCTCGGTGATCACCGAGCCACCGAGCAGCGAACCGAATTGCAGACCGAGCACGGTCACGATGGGCAGGCCGGCGTTGCGCAGCACGTGCCGGCGCAGGATGGTCCGCTCCCGCAGCCCTTTCATCCGGGCGGTCCGCACGAAGTCGTCGCTGAGCACCTCCAGCACCGAGGCCCGCACGATCCGGGTGATGAAGCCGGCCATCGCCAACGCGAGGGTGGTCGCCGGCAGGATCAGGTAATGCAGCCACGGCCCGACCAGTTCGGGCCGGTCCTGCAGGATCGCGTCGAGGAGTACGAAGTTGGTGGTGGGCTGGTAGTCGAGCTGGCTGGGCAGCCGACCGATCACCGGCATCCAGCGCAGCCACACGCCGAAGACCACGATGCTCAGTACGCCGAGGGCGAACCAGGGCAGCGAGAAACTGACCGTGGCGATGGACCGGGTGGCGGTGTCCACCCAGGTGTCCTTGCGCAGCGCGGCGATCACCCCGGTGACGACCCCGATGAGGATGGCGATCAGCATCGCCGCGACGGTCAACTCGATCGTCGCCGGCAACGCACCACCCAGCAGGTCCAGCACGCTGTTGCCGCCGTAGAAGGAACGCCCGAGATCCAGCCCGAACAGATCGCCGAGGTAGCGCAGGTACTGCTCCCAGATCGGCCGGTCCAGGCCGAGTGCCTCGTTGATCCGGGCTTCGTTGGCCGAGATCTGCTCGGCGCTGAGGCCCTGGGTGCCGCTGGCCGCGAGGGTCGACGACGGTGAGCCGGGCAGCTGGCGGATGGCCAGGAACACCAGGGAGGCCAGGACGAACAGCACCACCGGCACGCTGGCCAGCCGGCGGACCGTAAGCATCGGCAGTGACCTGCCGCGCAGCAGCCGGATCATCGGCGGCTCCTCGGGTCCAGCGCGTCGCGCAGGTCGTCGCCTACGAAGTTGCTGGCGACCACGAAGACCAGCGTCAACGCTGCGGGCAGCACCGCCATCCGGGGTGCCGAGTAGATGAACTCCTGGCCGGCCTGCACCATGTAGCCCCAGTCCGGGGTGGGCGGCTGGATGCCCAGGCCCAGGTAGGACAGGCCGGCGGCAAATCCGGCGGCCACCGACAGGGTCATCACGATCTGGGCGAGCAGCGGGCCGGCGATGTTCGGCAGGATCTCCTGGATCATGATCCGGGGCGACCGGGTGCCGCCGAGCCGGGCGGCGAGCACGTAGTCGCGGGCGGCCTCCCGGGCGGTCAACGCCCGGGCCAGCCGGGCCAGGCCGGGTGACAGCGCGACCCCGACCCCGACCACCAGACTGCGTACGCCGGGTCCGCTGGCCGCCACCACCAGGATGATCAATAGCATCGACGGGAAGGCCAGCCCGACGTCGGTGACCCGCATCAGGATCTGCTCACCCCAGCCGCCGAGGTAGCCGGCGAGCATGCCGACGGTGGTGCCGATGAGCGCGGCCAGGACGGTGGCGAGGAACGCGACCAGCAGCAGTGGTTGGGCGCCGTGTACCAGCCGGGCCAGGAAGTCACGGCCGAGATCGTCGGTGCCGAGCGGGTGCCCGGCGGTGCCGAACCCGGCGAGGGTGACGTTGGACTGCCGCTCCGGGTCGGCGCCGATCATCAGCGGCCCGATTGTCGCCATCAGCACGAAACCGACGACCACCAGCCAGGAGACGGTGGCCAGCCAGGACCGGGCGATGGAGCGCCGCGCGAAGGCGGCTCTCCATCGCCCGACCGGCCGCGCCCCGGCGACCGTCACCGGTCCCCCGGCCGGGCCGTGCGGATCGGATCAGACACTGGCGTTCTCCATGAAGCAGCGGTGGTTGCCGAGCGCGGCGACGTTGGCGCCCTCGACGTTCGCCCCGGTCACCACCGGGTTCGCCGAGTAGCACAGCATCGACAGCACCATGTACTGCTCGGCGAACCGGCGCTGGATGTCGCTGTACGCGGCGGTGCGCTCGGGACCGTTGGGCAGGTTCTTCGCGGCGGCCAGGTCGTCAGCGAACGCCTCGGATCCGGGCAGCGTGTTGAATCCGGAGGTGAAGTCGCCGTACACCCCGGATGGCAGGCCCATCGCCCCGATCATGTTGTCCGGGTCCGGGATGTAGGAGTTGCGCTCCCAGATCATCAGCTCGTGGAACTCGTCGTCCGGGTCGAGCAGCCGGCTGAAGTAGGTCGCCGGGTCGACCGAGTCAGTGACGACCGTCAGCCCGATGTCGGTGAGGTTCTGCGCGACGATCTGCGCCGCCCGCGGGTGCCAGGAGTCGCTGGCCGCCATCAACGCCACCTGCCGGCCGCTGGCACCGGCCGACTCGATCAGCCGCCGGGCCTCGTCCGGATCGAACCGGCTCAGGTCAGCCAGGCTCGGGTCGTGGCCGTCCTGCGACGGTGGGATCGTGTAGCCGTCGGGTGGCGCGCCGATCCCGAAGAACGCCTGGGCGATGATCGCCTCGCGGTCGACTGCCAGGTTTATCGCCTGGCGCACCTCCAGCTCCGGGATCCGCCGGGCGTCGATCATCATCATCGCGTCGAAGCTGTACGGCGTCTCGTGGAAGGTCACCGCGTCGTCGGCCTTCAGCTGCTCGACCGCCGAGTACGGGGTGAACTGGGTGGCGGACAGGTCGCCGCTGAGCAGCGAGCTGACGATGGTCGAGGGGTCCTGGACCTGTTGCATCACCAGCCGGTCGACCTTGGGCCGGCCGGTGCGGTAGTCCTCGAAAGCGGTCAGCACCACCTGCTGCCCGGCGGTGGCCGAGGAGAACTGGAACGGGCCGGTGCCGACCAGGTTCTTGCCGATGTCGGCGCCGTACTCGGCGAGTGCGGCGGAGGAGATGATCCGGCCGCCGATGTCGGAGAGCCGGTTGAGCACGGTGGCGTCCGGACTGTTGAGCACCATCACCACGGTGTACTCGTCGGGGGCGTCCAGCGAGGCGACGTTGGCACCGAGGCTGCGCAGCGGCCGGGACGACCCCTCGGGCAGCGTCGGGTCGTCCTCGTTGAACTGCCGACCGAGGCTGGCCAGCACGTCCGCCGAGGTGAAGGTGGTGCCGTCGTGGAAGGTGACGCCCTGGCGGAGGGTGAAGGTGTAGGTCAGCCCGTCGTCGGAGATCTCCCAGCTCTCGGCGAGGTCGGCCTGCGGCTCGTTGGTCTCGAAGGAGATGAAGGTCAGCCCACGGCAGATGCAGTCGACCGCCATCCAGTCGCCCAGTGAGGTGTAGAAGGCCGGGTCGTGGACGGCGCTGGTGGCGTCGATGCCGAGCGTGAGGGTGCCGCCGCTGCTGGTGCCGTCGTCGCCGTCTTCGCTGCCGTCGGAGGCGACGCCGCAGGCGGCGAGCAGGCTGCTGGCGCCAAAGCCGAGGCCGAGCAGTCCGGTGCCACGCAGCATCGCGCGACGGGTTATCAGGTTCTGCGGGAGGTTGCGGGGATCGTCCGACATAGTGCGCTCCTCGGCAGGGTATGGGACGAAGATGGATGAAATTTCATTTGGATTGGATCCAAAACCATCATCTGCGGTACCCGATTCGGGTCCGTATCGCGATTGTGAACGTCTGGTGTCGGGATGTCGAGAATGGACAGGTTCCCCCATGGCCGGCGCGGTGGCCGACGTACCGGCCGGGTCAGTCGGCCGGCACCACGTCTGTTCCGTCTGTTCCGGTGGCGCAGCAGGCACTGCCCGCGCCGCGGGCAGTGGCCGGATCCGGAACGTCCATCGCCGGATTGCGGTCGAAGAAGCCGTCCGGTTCAAGGATCATGTGGATCGCGTCCACCGGCATCACCGGCCACTGCTCGGGACGCGGGAAATGGTGGGTGCCGAGCACCGGCCACAGCACCAGCTCCACACCGTCGATCGACCGGTCCTGGCGCTGCCAGACCTGCACACCGTCGTCGCCCGGCTCGGCGTGGTTGGGATAGCGGCCACCGAGGAACTGCTCCTGCGGGTCGTACGGAGTGGCCCACAGGTGCTGGTGGATGAACGGTGCGCGGCGGGCCATCACCGAGTCCGGCCGGGCGAACGACCGGGTGGTGTTCGGCAGCAGCAGCCGATAGGCCGTCGGTTCACCGAACCGGTTGGTCCGGGTGGTGCTCTCCACCCGCCAGCGGCGGGCCGACGACGGATCGGTGCGGCGCGCCGCCTGCGACTCACGCAGCAGCGGGGTACGCACGTTGCGTACCGCGTTGCCGTACGGGTCGAGTGCCGGGTCGGTCTCGCCCTCGGCGTGCTCCTCGACCAGCCGATTGCGCGGTCCGTCCACCGCCATGTCCAGGCGTAGCCCGAAGTAGTGCTGGTGGGTCGGCGTCTGCACGTTCGGCGCGACGACCCGGCCGTAGCGCACCTCGTCGCCGTCAGCGATGCCGGAGGCGGAGAGCATCCCGGTCAACTTGACCTCCAGCTCGATCCGGCCGTCCTGGTAGAGCGACCAGTAGAAGCCGTAGTCGTAGTTGGCCACGGTCTGGAAGTTGGAGATGACCAACCGACGCGAGCGGCGCACCTGGCTGACCCCGCGCCGCAGGTCGTTGTGCTTCCAGAGGATGCTGTGGTCCTCCTCGTGCATGCAGATCGCGTTCGGGATGGTCACCGGGTCGCCGTCGCCGCCGAGGTAGGCGGTGTCGAAGTAGTAGATGACGCCGAGGCAGTCGCAGCCGAGGGCAAGCGAGTTGGTCAACGGCCCGGCCCCGTACTCACCCCAGTCGAAGAAGTTCTTGCGGTACTGGGTGGAGTTGGGGTCGAGGTACGGCACGTACATCTCGTTGCAGGCGGCCCGCTTGACCACCGGCCGGCCCTGGAACTCCAGGTCGTACAGGACCAGGCCCTCGCGGTGGGTGAAGCCGACCCGCAGCTGCCAGCCCTGCCAGCTGACCTGCCAGCCGTCGACGTCGAAACTCGGACCGTCGGGCTGCACGACGTCCAACGGCCGCAGCCCGGGCCGGGCCGGCCAGGCCTCGGCCTCCAGCGGGCCGGCCTCGTCCGAGATCGGCACCACGCCGTGGTCCTCGACCTCCAGGACCTCCATGGTCGCCATGTCGATGATCGGCACCACGCCCTGCACCGGGCGCACGTAACCGTTGTCGCCCTCGTTGACTCGGTGCCAGACGGTGCCCCAGGTGAGCCGCCGGTCGGCGTACCGCTTCGGCTCGAAGCCGCCCATCGACTCGGCGTCGACCACCACCAGGGAGACGTCGTGGATGCCCCGCTTGGCGAGCACCTCGCGGAACCTCGGGCTCTGCCGGCAGGCCTGGGCGGCCGCGCGGGCCTCCTCGGAGGTGATGCCGGGCCGACGCGGGTCGAGCGGACGCCAGTCCAGGCAGCGGTCGGCGGCACCGTCGCCTGCAGCGTGGTTCGACGCCGCACCGTCGTCCCGGCTCCCGACGGCCAGCGCGACGTCGATCTCCCAGGCGGTGCCGGCGGCATGGTCCATGGCCACCAGTCCGAGTCGGACCTCCCCGGCCGCGGCCGCGCCGGCCAGGACGGCCCGGGCGTGCGCCTCGTCCAGCGTGGCCCCCCAGAACCGGGTTCGCTCGCCGAGCCGACCGTCGGCGCGGGCGACGGCGACGGCCCGGGCGATCTCCGCCGGGCTGGGTGGGTCGAGCGGATGGTTACGGTGGTTGCGCCCGTCCGGGCTGGGGTGGCACGCGCTCACGATTGCTCCTGTCGCCGTCGCGGGAGTCGTTCCGATGCGGTCCGGCTCGTCTGGGGTCGGTCTGCGTCGCGTCGTGGTGGCTGCGGCGGGCCGGTGCTTCCTAAGAACTCCCTGGCCAAGGTAGTCTCGGATACTACCGTAGGATCATTGGATCCAAAACCAGGATCCAAAGCGAAATGTACGGGACCCGCAGGGTCGCCGGCCGGCTTGCTATCGTGACACTCACATCGCACCACTGTGGAGACGATGGCAGCCGGGCCGGAACCCGGCCGGCTGGGCCGCACACCGATCAGACAGGGGCACCGGGCATGCCAGTCAGCTCGACGGAAACCACGAGCAGTGCCCTCGTCGACGCCACCGCGGCCAAGATCCGCGCCAAGATCATGTCCGGTGAGATCCCGATCGGCGCCCAACTGCGCCAGGCCGAGCTGGCCAAGCTCCTCGGAGTCAGCCGCACCCCGGTCCGGGAGGCGCTGCGGCAGCTGCAGACCGGCGGGCTGATCGAGGTGGTGCCGCACCGTGGGGCAGTGGTCCGGGTCCCGGCGCCGTGGGAGGTCCGGGAAGCCTACGAGGTCCGTGCGGAGCTGGAGGCGCTGGCCTGCGAGCGGGCGGTCAGCCGGATCACCGACGACGTCCTGCACGAGTTGCGGGAGGCCAATTCGCTGCTGCGGCGTACCGAGCAGGCCGCCCGGGGCAGCATCCCGCAGCGACGGGTCGACGACGACCCGGGGGTCGCCCGCGCCCGGGTGGCCCTGGCCGGCTCCACCAACACCGCCAACGACCGGTTCCACACCCTCATCCACCAGGTGGCCGGCAACGACTGGCTGGCCAGGGTGATCAAGGAGATCAACGAGGCGTTCCCGCGCAACGTCTCGGCACTCGTGCTGCAGGACAATCCGCGGCACCGCGACGACAACTTCCACGAGCACGAACGGATCATCGCCGCGCTCACCGCGGAGGATGGCGAACGCGCTCGGCGCGAGATGCAGGCCCATGTGATCAGCGCCGGTGAGCAGTTGGCTCGCTGGTACGAGCGGCGATCGGCGACGGTGTTCCGGGGTTGACCCGGTCGGCGGCCCAGTCCCCGGGTGGCACCCCGGCGACCCCCATCGCCTCCGGAGCGAGAAACTCCAGATCCGGCCGGGGCACCCCGGTCGCCAGGTCGGCCAGCGCGGTGCCGATCGCCGGCCCGAACTTGAACCCGTGCCCGGAACAGGCCACCGCGATCAACACCTGCGAATGCGCCGGCAGCGCACCGACCGCGAACCGGTTGCCCGGTGCCATGGTGTAACGGCAGGCCAGCTCGGCGGTGACCGGGCCGTCGGCGGCCGGCAGGAACCGACGGGCGACAGAGAGCAGCTCGGCCCGCTCGGCGGCGGTCACCGGCCCGGGTGCCCGGCTCAGGTCGTCAACCGGCCCGTGGTCGAACCCCACCTTGACGGCGTCCGGACCGTACGCCGGGATGCCGTAGAGCAGACCGACGCCGGGGACCTCGACCGAGAACGGGCCGAGCGCCGGTGGGGCCAGCAACGCCGGGGTTGACGAGCCGATGTGGATGTTGACGATCCGCACGGTGGTCAGCCGGCCGGCGAACTCCGGCACCAGGTCGGCGGTCCACGGTCCGGCGCAGATGACCAGCCGGTCGGCGAGGAAGTCACCGGAGTCGGTGTGCACCCGGACCCCGGCACCGTCCGGATGCCAACCGGTTACCCGGCAGCCGTCGCGGCGGTGCACCCCGGCGGTCCGGCCGAGCCCGGCCAGCGCGTCCATCACGGCGGCGGCGTCGATCACGCCGGCCGCCGGATCGTGTACGGCCACCATGTCGGCGCCGAGCACCAGCCCCGGCGCGATGCCGGCGGCCTGGTTGGCGTCGACCAGGACACAATCCGGCCCACGCAGGGTGCTGCTGGTCCGGGCCGGTCGCGCGTACAGGCCCCCGACGGTGCTCACCAACCGGCGACCAGCGGCCTGCTCCAGCTGGCGCCAACCGGTGTACGCGCGGTCCACCAGGTCGTCCCAGACCGGCGACGGGTAGGCGCGGCGGATCATCCGGGTCCGTCCGTGTGACGATCCTTCGGTGTGCCCGGCCGGCAGCCGGTCGAGCTGAATCACCCGGACGCCCCGCGCGGCGAGCGCCCAGGCAGCGCTGCGACCGTGGACGCCGGCACCGACGACGATCACCTCGGCCCGGCGGTCTGCACCGGTCTGCAGCGCGGGAGCCGGGCCCGGCGCGGCCGTCGTCGCCGTGGGCACAGCCGACGGCGGAGGCGCAGCCTCCGAAACAGCCGGTACGGACGGTGGGGTCGGCACGGACGGTAGGGTCGGCACACCGGTGGCCGTCGGACGGGCCAGTCGGGCCAGGAGCGCGTCCACTTCGGTGTCGTCGTTGTAGACGTGCACCGAGGCGCGGACCACCGCCGGCAGGCCGCGCCGGCCCAGGTCCCACTGGCCGTGGCTGGCCGGCACGGCGACCAGGTGCAGTCCGGCGGCGCGCAACGTGCGTACCGTGGTGGTCGGTTCCTCGCCGTCGCGGACGAAGGTGACGATGCCGCCGCCGGCCGCCGGCGGGTCGACCACGGTCACCCCGGGCAGCTCGGCCAGCTCGGCCCGCAACCGGGCGGCCAGGCCGCTGACGTACGCCGAGATGGCGTCGACGCCGAGGGCGAGCGCCTCGGTAAGCGCGGCGCCCAGGCCGAGCCGCAGCGCGTGCGACGCCTCCCAGGTCTCGTACCGTCGGGCGCCGGGCAGCAGGTCGTACTCCTCGTCTCCGGTCCACCGGGCACCACGCACGTCCGGGGTCAATGGCCGGGCGCGCTCGCGCAGCGTCGGGTCGAGGTAGAGCAGCCCGGTGCCGCGCGGTCCACGCAGGAACTTGCGACCGGTGGCGACCAGGATGTCGGCGCGCATCGCGCCGACGTCGACGGGCAGTTGGCCGACCGACTGGGTGGCGTCGACCAGCAACGGCACGCCGACCGCGGCGACCCGGGCGCCGATCTGCGCGACCGGTTCGATCAGCGCCGACGAGGTCGGTACGTGGGCGACGGTGACCAGCGCGGCCGGCTGCCGCAGTGCCTGCTCCAACTGGTCCAGGTCGACGCCGCCCGAGTCGTCGGTGGGCAGCACCTCGACGCTGATGCCCCGGGTGCGGCGCAGCTCGAGCAGGTGCAGTGCGGAGCTGACGTAGCTGGAGGCGGAGGCGAGGATCCGGTCACCGGGGCCGAGACGCAGCGCGTCGATCGCCCGGTGCCACGCGACGGTGGCGCTCTCCACCAGGGCGACGTCCTCCCCGGTCGCGCCGATCAGCCGGCCGGCCAGGTGATAGACGTCGGCGGTCCGCTCGGCTGCGGCCTCGGCCGCCTCGTAGCCGCCGAGCCGCGACTCCAGCCGCAAGTGGTCGATGACCGCGTCGAGGACGGCGAGGCTGGGCAGTGCGGCGCCGGCGGCGTTGAGGTGGTGGGCCAGGGTCGCGCCGGGAGTGACGGCCCGTAGCGCCGCCGGGTCGAGCGGTGCGGGCGCCGGGTCGGCGGGTTCCGCGACCGCGCCCACCGGTCCAGTCTGGGATGCAGTGTCTTTCAAGATGGATCCCATCGGTGATCGGGGCGGTGCCCGGTCCGGCGAGGTGCCACCGACCGGACCGGCACCGCCGGTCAAAGCGCGACGACGACGCCCTTGCGCTCGCAGTACGAATGCAGGGCTTCGTCGCCCAGGTCCCGGCCCAGACCGGAGTCCCCGACCCCGCCGAAGGACAACGCCGGGTCGAAGATGTTATACGTGTTCACCCAGACCGTGCCGACCCGCAGCGCGGCCGCCATCCGGTGCGCCCGGGACAGGTCCCGGGTCCACACCCCGGCGGCCAGCCCGTACGACGTGTCATTGCCGATCGCGACCGCCTCGTCCTCGTCGTCGAAGGCGATCACCCCGGTCACCGGCCCGAAGATCTCCTCCCGGGCGATCACCATGTCGTTGCGTACCCCGGTGAACAGGGTCGGTTCGACGAAGTAGCCGGGCCGGTCCGGCACCCCGCCGCCGACCGCGACCGTGGCGCCCTCCCGCACGCCGGTCTCGATGTACGACAGCACCTGCTGGCGCTGCTCCTCGGAGACCAGCGGGCCGACGGTCACCCCGCCGTCCAGTCCGTTGCCCAGCGGCACCCGGCGGGTCGCCGCCGCCAGCCGCTCGGTCATCTCGTCCAGGATCGACCGCTGCACCAGCAGCCGGCTGCCGGCGGTGCACATCTGCCCGGAGTGGCCGAACGACGCCCGCATCGCGGTCAGCACCGCGGCGTCCAGGTCGGCGTCGGCGAAGACGATGTTCGGGCTCTTGCCGCCCAACTCCAGGGTGAGCCGCTTCATCGTCGGTGCCGCCCCGGCCATCACCAGCCGACCCACCTCGGTGGAGCCGGTGAAGGACACCTTCGCCACCTGAGGATGGGCGACCAGCGCCGCGCCGACCTCGCCGTCGCCGGTGAGCACGTTGAACACCCCCGGCGGTACGCCGGCCTCGGCGGCCAGCGCGGCCACCCGCAACATGGTCAGCGGGGTCTGCTCGGCCGGCTTGACCACGATCGGGCAGCCGGCGGCCAACGCCGGGGCGATCTTGAAGCAGCCGGTCATGATCGGGAAGTTCCACGGCAGGATCAGCGCCGCCACGCCGACCGGCTCCAGCACCGTGTAGACGTGGTGACCGCCGCCGTCGATCGGCACCACGGTGCCGGTCAGCCGGCTGGTCGCCCCGGCGAAGTGCCGGAACGCCCGGGCCGCCGCGCCGGTGTCGGCCCGGGAACGTTCGATCGGCTTGCCGTTGTCCCGGGTCTCCAGCACCGCCAACTCCTCGAGGTGCGCCTCGATCAGGTCGGCGAGCCGGTGCAGCACCCGGGTGCGCTCCAGCGGGGCCAGCCCGCTCCACCGGCGGTCGGCGTACGCCCGAGTGGCGGCGGCCACCGCCGCGTCCACGTCGTCGGCGGTGGCCTGGGCGACCCGGCTGATCACCGCACCGGTGGACGGGTCACGCACCTCGATCAGCGCGCGCCCGCCCGGGGCGATCCACTCGCCGTCGACGTGAAACGGCTCCAGGTCGGCCAGCGGGGCGACAGACGACGTCATCGGGCTACTCCCTCAGATCAGATCGAAGTACTCGCGCTGCTCCCAGTCGGAGACGTGCGCGAGGTAGCGGGCGAACTCGCGGCGCTTGAGCGTCGCGTACCAGGAGATCACCGGGGCGCCGAGCGCGGCGGTGAACGCCGGATCGGCCTCCAGCGCGGTCAGCGCCTCGGCGAGCGAGTCCGGCAGCCGGGGCGCGTCGGCGGCGTACGGATCCCGCACCGCCGGTGGCGGGGCGAGCCGCCGGTCGATCCCGTCCAGGCCGCTGACCAGCTGCGACGCGATATACAGGTACGGGTTGGCGGCTGGCTCGCCGCACCGGTTCTCCAGCCGTACCCCAGTGTCGGAGCCGGCACCGACGGCGCGGACCATGGCCCCTTTGTTGTCGACGCCCCAGGCCACCCGGTCCGGGGCGAGCGAGAACGGCAGGTAGCGCTTGTAGCCGTTGACCGTCGGGGTGGCGAAGGCGGCGGCCGCGCCGGCGTGCTCCAGCAGACCGGCGAGGTAGTGCCCAGCGACCGGGGAGAGCGCCTCCCCCGGCGTGGTCGGGTCGAACGCCGCCGCGCCGGTGGCCAGCTCACGCAGCGACTGGTGCAGGTGCCAGCCGGTGGAGGCGGTCTGGGCACCAGCCGGGCGGGACATGAACGTGGCGTGGTAGCCGTGCCGGCGGCAGAGCTGGCGGATCGCCGAGCGGGCCAGCAGCACCTGGTCGGCGGCGACCGCCGCGTCCCCGGCGGTCATGGTGATCTCGAACTGGCTCGGCCCGAACTCCAGCTCCAGGGATCGCAGCGGCAGGTCGAGCCGGGTGAGCCCGTGGTGCAGCAGTTGGACCACCTCGTCGGCGCGGTCCAGCCCGTCCTCGTGCAGCAGCTGCGCACCCCGGCTCAGCGGCCGGGTGCCGCTGGCCTGGCCAGGGGCGCCGGGCCGGCCCACCTGGTCGTCGTCGAGCCCGCCGTCGGTAGGACCGTCGGTGGCGAAGACGTGGAACTCCAGCTCGGCGCCGACGGTCATCGCGTACCCGGCGGCGGCCAGCCGGTCGAGCTGCGTGCGCAGCAGGCCACGGGTGCAGAACGGCACCGTGGCACCGTCGGGGAACCGCAGGTCGCACAGCACCCAGCCGGTCCGGTGCGCCCACGGCAGCACCCGGAACGTGGTCGGGTCGGGCACCAGCACGATGTCCCCGGCACCGGCGAACCCGTCCACCCCGACGCCGGTGTCGGCGGCGAAGACCGGGAATACCGACGCACCCGACGGGTCCTTGAGCAGCAGCGACGACGGCGCGGTCACCCCGGACCGCAGTGCCGTGGCGGCCGCTTCGCGGGTCAACGTCTTGCCGCGCAGCACGCCGTGCTGGTCGGCGAAGGAGAACCGGATCAGCTCGATCCCGAGCTCGTCGACGACCCGGCGCAGCTGGCCGGCGGCGGCGTACTGGGTGTCGGTCCACAGTCCGTGACGATCGATGAAGCCGCCCCGGTCGGCGGCGAGCATCGGCACGGCGCGGCGGCCGTCCCCACCGTCGGCGACGGGCCGTTCGTCGAGGCTACGCATCGCCGGCCGCCGACCGCGTCGGACCGCCGACCGCCGACCGGGCCGAATCGCTGGCCCACGGGGAGCCGGCCCGCCGCTGTGCCTCGCGCTCACGCCAGGTCTGTTCCCAACTGTCGGTCGGGGCGACGGTGTCGACGGCGAGCGGGCCGGTCAGCTCGGCGGCGGCGGCCTCGTCGGCTGGGCGGGCCGGGACCGGGTTACCGGCCTCGAACGCGTCGATCGCGCGCAGCAGCAGCCGGCGGTTGGCGGTGACCGCCCGGTCGGAGACACCGAGTCGCTCCACGGTGCGGTCCTGGATCGGGCCCATGCTCTCCACCGCCCACTGGTCGTGGACGTTGATGTCCAGGCCCATCCCGGTGTAGGTCAGGTCACGCTGCTCGGCCGGGTCGAAGCCCCAGTTGTTGGCCCGGTTGCGCAGCGGCCGATAGTCCGGCAGGGAGACCTCGTCGAGCCGCTGGGCGAGCAGGGTCTGCTTGTCGGTCGGCTCGGCGAAGTCGTAGAAGATCATGTACCAGTAGTGGTGGTGGTCGTCGATCGGCACGTGCCACTGGCAGAAGACCTTGTCGTTGCCGAACGGCACCACGAACGCGTTGGGGAAGACCAGGTTCGTGATGCGTACGTGCCGGATCTCGTCGGTGAGCTGGCGCAGCGCGTACACCCGCAGGCCGTGCTCGGCCTGCTCGACCTCGATGTCCGGCCGGTAGGCGTCGCCGACCAGCTTGGACAGCTTCTGCCCGGTGCCGGCGACCTCCTCGCTGAACTGCTGGCCGTAGACGTCGCGCGGATCCTCGTCGATGAACCGGTGCAGGAACGAGACGTGGCTGGGGTCGATGCCGCCCTCGACGCCCTGCAGCCAGTTGCACTCCCACAGCCCCTTGAAGGCGAAGGTGTACTCGTCGGGGGCCTGGAAGCAGTCGTAGTGCGGCATCGGCGGCGGGTCGCCCTCGCCGAGGTAGGCGAAGATGATCCCGTTGCGCTCGACGCATGGGTAGCTGGGGATGCGCACCTTGCTGGCGAAGGTGCTGTGCGGCGGCTCGGCCGGCTGCTCCAGGCAGCGCCCGTCCGGCCCGTACAGCCAACCGTGGTAGAGGCAGCGCAGCCCGCCGTCCTCGTGCCGGCCGTACGCCAGGTCGACGCCCCGGTGCGCGCAGAACCGCCCGACCAGCGCCCAGCCGCCGTCGGCCTGCTTGAACAGCACCAGGTCCTCGCCGAGCAGCCGGACCGGTTTGACCGGCCGCTGCGGGTCCATCTCCGACACCAGCGCCGCCGGCTGCCAGTACGCGCGCATCAGCCGACCGAGCGGCGTGCCCGGCCCGGAGCGGGTGATTCGCTCGTTCTCCTCGCGCCGCAGCATGGCACCCCTCCCAGCTAGGCATCCTATCAAGCGTGCATTGGATCCAATCCTGGCACAGATGTCGGCAGAGCGATAGATGCAGCATCCCGGTTTCCACCGACGATCAGCGCTTCTGCCCCGTCGTACCGCGAGGTCACTCACGCCGGCGGCGACCGCCGCTTCCGGCGCGCGGGACGCCCGACGCCTCGGCCAGCATCCCAGCATCGAGCGCAGTACCTGCCTACGCACGACAGCGCACCATGCACTACCGCAGGAACCTCACCGGAAGCGGCTCGGCGACAGTTGCCGGAGAGCGTCCTGGTTGACATCCTCCTCGCCTAGAGGTCAAGGATCGGCTCCGAACCCGGCTGCGGGGCCGACCTGGCCCAGGTCCTCGCCGCGCTGCGGCTTGCCGAGTCCGGCACCGTCGCCGGTCGTCCTGACTCCCTGACCGCTACCGGCGAAATCACTCCGCCGCTAACCGCCGGGCCGAGGCGCCCACCAGTCGCCGAGCACAATGTGCAGCACCATGGTCAGCAGGCTGATCCCGAGGGCCGCGAGCAGCCCGAACGCGAAGCCGAGAACGCCGGGGTACCGACGCCGGTCGACGCCGACCACGCCAGGCAACGCCGCCGCCCTGCCCGACCACGGACGCTCCAGACCCAGCCACCACAGCAGACCGAGCCCGAACGGGGCCAGGAAGACCAGCCAGAACCAGTACCACCGGGTGCCCAGCGCCGGAGCCGGCCCACCGACCAGCACCACCAGGAAGGTCACGAGCAGCACGAAACCGATCTGGGTACCGATCCTGACCGAGGTCTGCACGCCGCCGACCCGCTCTTCCAGGCCGGCGGCGCGCAGGTCGCGGGCCAGGGCGGCGGCACCCGGGCCGGCGTAGCTGCTGCCGCCGTCGGCAGCGGCAGCGGCAGCGGTCACCGCACCGAAGGTCGCGGTGTTGGTCCAGCGCACCCGGCCGTCGGCGGTACGCCAGCCGAACAGCGGGCCGAGCTGACCGGACGACCGCAGCTCGGCGACGTCGAACCATCCGCGTCGACTCTGGCCCCAGCTGTCACCCCACTGGTACGCCACCACCCGACCCGCTGCAACGTCCGCCTTCGCCTGGTCGTAGTCGTGCTGCCGGGGCGCTGTCCACCAGGCGGTCGTCGCAGCGACCAGCCACAGCAGGACGAGCACCAGCCGCAGCACCGTCCACCACGGAACGGCACGCACCATCGCCAGCCCGCGTATACCGTCGCTCATGGACGCATTGTGGCACCACCTGACCAGCAGCAGCCGACCTCGTCGAGGGCCGAGACCAGGCGCTAGATGCGTGCGCCGACGGCTGGGTGGTCAACGCCAGCGAGGTGAACAGCGGGAACCCGACGACGACGCCGAGGGCGACGAACCACGGGTCGAGTCGTTGAACGGCGACCCTGGTGGCGGGTAGCGACATGCTGAACGCGAGCACCCCCAGCGCGCCGAGGGCGGGCCCGGTGAGCCGGTCCGCTGTTACCGGCCGGACCTTCGTCGCCGCCCGCCCCGACGACCGGCACTCCCGCGACAACACCGGACCTGGCGTGGCAGACGGTGGCGCTCGGCGCCGAAGCCAGCGACCGCCCTGACCGGGACGGCATCCCGGTCAGCGCCCGCGTCTTCAAGCAGGCGCTACGCCGTCCCGGCGTCTTCGCCGAAGGCCGGGGGCCGACCAGGTCAGCGCCGGTTTGCCGACCGGCCGGTGAACCGGTCGGCGGCGTCGCCGACGAGTCGGCCCGGCGGGAGGCGACGGCCGGACAAGACCAGCAGCAGGTCCTGCGCCGTCCCACGCACCGGCGTTCCAGTGCCGTGCCGCCAGTCGAGATCGGTGGCCTGCAACTGGACGCCGGTCAGGTCGGTGCCGAAGTAGGCGATGCTGCGGGGCCGCAGCCCGACCAGCACCAGGGACAGCCGGTCGAGCGGCACCCGGTGGCCGAGCCCGAGTCCCACGGTGATGTCCAGACCGTGGATGACCTCGTGGGCGAGCGCCCCGGCCGGGCCGCCGCCGGGCGGTGTCCACGGGTGGGTGACGTTGTCCCGCAACGCGGCCAGCAACTGCTCGGGCGACATGGCGGCAGCGTCGCGTCGTGCGCTGCGGTCGGCCATCCGGTCGAACCGGCCACCGGCGCGGACCAGGTCCAGCATCATCCGGCCCGGTGAGGTACGGAAGGCCATGGTGATGTGGGCGACCACCTCACGTACCCGCCAGCCGGCGCACAGCGTCGGCCCGTCCCACTGACCCGGGTCAAGTTCGGCGAGCAGCGTCACCAGGTCGCGGCGGTGCGCGACGACCGCTGCCCGTACCTCGTCGGTGTATTCCATGATTCGTCCCTCCGTGACCGACGCGACAATCGCGCCCTCCGAGGGTGTACGGCGTGGGCCGGCGGAACTCATCGGTCGTCGCCGGATCTGCCCGGCCTGGCGGTGGCCCGTATCGTCGGGCGGGTGGCACCGACCTCGACCAGCGACGCGGAACGGCTGGAGCCGTTCCGCGTCGAGTTGACCGGCTTCTGCTACCGGATGCTCGGCTCCGGTTTCGAGGCCGAGGACGCGGTCCAGGAGACGTTGGTCCGCGCCTGGCGTTCGTTCGACCGGTACGACGGGCGGCGCGGCTCGCTGCGCACCTGGCTCTACTCAATCGCGACCAACGTCTGCGTCGACATGCTGCGCAGCGCGCAGCGGCGGGCGTTGACCATGGAAATCGACCCGGCAGCGCAGGCCGGTGGCGGCCTCGGCCCGCCCGTACCGGAGCGGGCCTGGGTGCTGCCGGTCCCGGACGACCTGGTCGTGCCAGTCGACGCGTCCCCGGAGAGCGTGGTGCTGCAGCGGGAGTCGCTGCGGCTGGCGTTCGTCGCCGCGCTGCAGCACCTGCCGCCCCGGCAGCGGGCGGTGCTGATCCTGCGCGACGTGCTCTGCTGGCGGGCCGACGAGGTCGCGCAGCTGCTGGACAGCAGCGTCGCGTCGGTGACCAGCGCGCTGCAACGGGCGCGGGCGACGCTGCGCACCGCCGCCCCCGACCCGGGGGAACCGCTGCGACCGTCCGACAGCCGGCAACGCGACCTGCTCACCCGCTACTGCACGGCGTTCGAGCAGCATGATGTCTCGGCCCTCGTCGCCCTGCTGCGCGAGGACGCCACGATGTCCATGCCGCCGTTCCGGTGGTCGCTGCGGGGTCGCGAGCACATCCGGACCGCGTTGCTCGACCCCCGGTCGGGCTGTGCCGGTGCACGGCTGCTGCCGACCGCCGCGAACGGCTCCCCGGCGTTCTGGCAGACCCGGCCTGGCTCGACCGGGCACGCACCGTTCGCCCTGGTCCTGCTCGACGTGCTGGACGGCCAGGTCACTGGTATCACCACGTACCTCGACGCCGATCGACTGTTGACGCTGTTCCGGCAGCGACCGTCGCGGGACACTCACGGTCCGGTGGCGCGGGTCGGTCAAGCCAGACGATGACGACTGACGCGAGACGGAGTACCTGTACCGGGAGCCAACGGTCGTGAGTTCCGCCGACGGATCGCGGAAACGGAAGACAGGTGGGCACGCTCGCCCTGCGGGCCGGAGAGGGTGAGTGCCTCGGCTGGTTGAGCGTCGGCGCTTAGATGCCGGTCGCGGTCGGGGTGGGAGGTCGCACAGATCTCCAGGCCGGGGACGGAGTTGTCCAGCTCGACCCGGACCGGCAGGGCCTGGTAGCGGCACTCCAACCGCGGCGGTACGGACAGGATGCCGGCGATTCCGGCACGTACCGGTTGGCGTTGATTCCGCGTTGCAGCGCCAGGGCCGCCTGCGCGGCGGTCATCCGGGTCGCCCGGTCAGCCTTTGGTGGCACCGGCGGTGAGGCCGCCGATCAGCTGACGTTCGGCGATCGAGTAGAAGGCCAGCGCCGGGACCATCGCCAGCACGACGTACGCCAGTACCTTGGCACTGTCGTCGGCGTACTGGCCCTGGAACTGCTGCACACCCACCGGGATGGTCCACCAGTTCGGGTCGTTGAACACCACCAGCGGGAGCATGAAGTTGTTCCAGCTGGTCACGATGGCGAGCACCGACACGGTGGCGATCGCCGGCCGGGCCATCGGCAGCAGGATCCGCCAGAAGAAGCCGAACGGTGTACAGCCGTCGAGGATCGCCGACTCCTCCAGTTCACCCGGTATCGCCCGGAAGAACGACCGCAGGATGATGATCGTCACTGGCAGGCCGAACGCGGCCTGCGGCAGGATCACCCCGAGCGGATGGTCCAGCAGACCCATGGTGCGCAGCAGGATGAACAGCGGCAGGATGGCGACCGCGAACGGGAACATCAGCCCGATCGTGAAGAACAGGAACAGCAGTTCGCGACCCCGGAACGCGTACCGGGCGAAGACGAACGACGCCAGCGCCGCCACCCCGACCACGATCACCGCAGTGGCCAGCGCGATCAGCGTGCTGTTGAACAACTGCCGCCAGAACGATCCGGAGATGAGAATTTCGAGGTAGTTGTCCGGAATCCACGGCGACGGCAGACCGAACGGGTCGGTGGACAGCTGGCGGTTGTCCTTGAACCCGCCGAGCAGCGCGAAGGCGATCGGGACGACGATGATCAGCCCCACGATGATCGAGACGGCGTGCAGCGACAGGACCCGCGCGGGGCCGGGCGGCCGCGACGTCGGGCTGCCACCCTGGTTTCCCCGTTCCGGCCGGGTCCGCGGGGTCCGAGTCGGGGCGCTCATCGCTGGTCCCCCATGGTGGTCATCGCTCCTTCGAGATCGCGGCGCAGGACGAAGCGTTGGTACAGGACCGCGAAGGTCAGGCTGATCAGGAACATCGCGATGCTGATCGCGCTGGCGTAGCCCACTTCGAAGCGCCGGAACCCGTACTGGAACATGGTCACCGCCATGGTCTCGGACGCGTTCAGCGGGCCGCCGCCAGTGAGCACCCAAACCAGGTCGAACAGCTGGATGCTGCCGATCACGGCCAGGAACATCGAGATCCGGATGGTCGGGGCCAGCAGCGGCAGCGTGACATGCCGGAAGATCTGCCAGCCGCCGGCACCGTCGGTCGCTGCCGCCTCGTGTAGTTCCCGGGGGATGTTCTGTCTGCCGGCGAGCAGCAGGATCATGTGGAAGCCGAAGTACTTCCAGGTCATCACCAGGAACACCGAGTACAGCACGGTCGACGGGTCGGACAGCCATGTCGAGCTCAGGCTCTCCAGCCCGATCAGGCCCAGCACGTGGTTGGCCAGGCCCCGGTTCGGGCTGAAGACCATGGTGAACAGGACCGCGGTGATGACCTCGGACAGCACGTACGGGGCGAAGAACAGTACCCGGTAGACCGCCCGGCCGCGCAGCTTCTGGTTCAGCAGCAGGGCCAGCCCCAACGCCAGCGGCAACTGGACGGTGACCGACAGCACCACCAGCAGGGCTCCGCGTCGCAGGTCTCCGATGAAGACCGGGTCGTCGAGCAGCCGGACGAAGTTGTCCAGTCCGATGAAGTCGGTAGGTACGCCGCCGAACCCGTTCCAGCGATACATGCTGGTGTACGCCGCGACCAGGATCGGGGCGACGACCAGCGCGCCGAACAGCACCAGCGCCGGCAGCAGGAACAGGGCGATGGTGATCCGGTCGCTGATCCGGCGACGTCTCAGGCTGCGGTCCATCGTCGCCGGTCAGCGCTGCGCGACAACGGTGACGGCCTCGGCGACCTGCTCCGGGGTCATCTGCCCGGCGATCAGCTCGGCGACCCGGTCGTTGACCTCCTGGCCGACCGCCGGGGCGTACGCCTGGTCCAGGTAGAGCTGGAAGTTGCTGGCGTTGGCCAGGGTATCGGCGACGGCAGCGAGGTTGGGGTCCTCGATCGCGTCCTCGGCACCGATAGTGACCGGCAGGATCGCGCCGGTTGCGGCGGCCCGGCGCTGCTTGTCCACCTGGCTGATGAACTCCAGGAACCGGATCGCGTCCGGCGAGGCGTCGCGGCCGATGGTGAACCCGCCGCCGCCACCGAACGCGTCGGACGCCGATCCTTGACCGCCGTCGACCGCCGGGAACGGGAAGAAACCGAGGTCGGTTCCGAGCCCGCCCTCCACACCTGATGCTTCTTCCTGGACGACGGGGGCCCACTGGCCCATCAGCTCCATCGCGACGTCGCCATTGCCCATCGCGGCGGCCTGGCCGTCGGGTTCCCCGTACGACGCGCCGAGGAAACCCTGCTGGAACGGTTCGAGGGCGACCAGTTCGGCCAACCGTTCGCCGGCGCCGATAAACGCCGGGGTGGTGAAATCGTCGTCCTCGGCGGCCTGACTCAGCGCCTCGATGCCACCGATGCGCATCGCGAGATAGGCCCAGTAGTAGTGGCCGGGCCACTTCTCGCCGCCGGCCAGCGCGATCGGTGTGATCCCGGCGGACTTGAGCCGGCCGACGACCTCGAGGTACTCGGCCCAGGTCTGCGGCGGCGCGGTGATGCCGGCGTCGGCGAACAGTGCCTTGTTGTACCAGAAGCCGACCATGCCGATGTCGAACGGGACGCCGTGAAGTCGTCCGTCGATCTCGTACGGCAGCGTCGAGGCCGGCTGCAGGATATCCCGCCAGGGGGCGACCGCGTCGGTGATGTCCTGGCACAGCCCGGCCTCGACCTGCTGCCGAAGCACGCCACCGCCCCAGGTGTGGTAGATGTCCGGCGGGTCGCCGGCCTGGGTGACCGTGGTCAGCCTGGCCTTGAACGCCTCGTTCTCCAGCGGGGTGATGGTGATGCCGACGCCTTCGTTCTGCGCCTGGAACTCCTCGGCGAACGCCGCCCAGACGGGCAGCATCGGGTCGGTGTTCTGGATGTGCCACCACTCGATGCCCGCACTGTCGCTTCCGGAGTCGCCGCACCCGCCGAGCGCGACCGCGCCGGCTCCGAGGCCGGCGAGGCTCAGCAGCGTACGGCGGGAAAGGTGGATCGGTGTCGCCATGTGCCGTCCCCTCAGGTAAGCAGCGGGCCTGGTCCCCACCCACCGCTGGATGCCGAGCAATCGACCAGTGTCACCGAAAATTTCACCTGCGTAACGCCAATGAACTGGTGACGTTGCGCACGCTACGACGGCGTTACCGCCCGGTCAAGACCCGATCTCCAAACAGCGACCGTCGCCAACGGACCACAGAAGCCTCTACGGGTGGCATACTTTCCGGAAACCTGCCGAAGCTTCCGAGAGCCGAGCCCGGAGGACCACCGATGCCGACCGACACGACCGACGTGGCCACCTCGGCCCGGGTTATCACCAATCCCGTGCTGCGCGGGTTCTACCCCGACCCGTCGGTGCTGCGCGTCGGCGACAACTACTACCTGGCCACGTCGACCTTCGAGTGGTACCCGGGAGTGACCCTGCACCACTCTCGGGACCTGGTGCACTGGCGCCCGCTCGACGGGATCCTCACCGAACGACGGCTGCTGGACCTGACCGGTGCCGGGGATTCGTGCGGGGTGTGGGCACCCGACCTGACGTACGCACACGGACTGTTCCACCTGGTCTACAGCGACGTTGCCAGCTTCGCCAGTGGCTACTGGGACCCGCAGAACTACCTGATCACCGCCCCGTCGATCGGCGGCCCGTGGTCCGACCCGGTGCCGCTGCACGCCCACGGCTTCGACGCGTCGCTGTTCCACGACGACGATGGCAGCACCTGGCTGCTGGCGATGACCGCCGACTGGCGGCCGGGGCGCGACCGGTTCGGCGGCATCGAGATCCAGCGCTACGACCGCGACGCCCGGCGGCTGGTCGGCGACCCGGTCACCATCTTCACCGGTACGCCGACCGGGCTCACCGAAGGCCCGCACATCTACCGGCACGGCGGGTGGTACTACCTGGTCACCGCGGAGGGCGGCACCAGCTGGGAGCACCAAGTGACGGTCGCCCGGTCCCGCGCCCTGCTCGGGCCGTACGAGGCCGACCCGGCCGGACCGATGCTCACCTCGGCCGGTCGCCCCGAACTGACCCTGCAGAAGGCCGGGCACGGCAGCCTGGTGCAGACCCAGCGCGGCGAGTGGTACCTCGCCCACCTGGTCGGTCGGCCCTACACCCCACTCGGGCGGTGCGTCCTCGGCCGGGAAACCGCGATCCAGCGGATCTACTGGTCCGCCGACGGCTGGCCGCGGGTCGCCGGCCAGATCCCGGCCGAGCAGGTGCCCGCCCCTGACCTGCCGGCGCACCCCTGGCCTGCCGAGCCGTCCACCGACCACTTCGACACCGCGACCCTCGGCCCGCGCTGGTCGACCCTGCGCCGACCGGCCGGGCCGGACTGGACCGACCTGACCAGCCGCCCGTCACACCTGCGGATCGTCGGCGGCCAGTCCCCGGTCGGACGGCAACGTCCCAGCCTGGTCGCCCGCCGGGTGACCGCACCGAACTGCGTCTTTGAGACGCTCGTCGAGTTCCGCGCGGCCACCCCCCGCCAGCTCGCCGGGGTCACCGGCTACTACAACACCGAGAACTGGCACTACGCCTACCTGACCCGCGCCGACGACGGTCGCCAGGTGCTGCAGCTGCTCAGCTGCGACAGCGGCCGCCGACAGTCCCACCCGCAGGTCAGCGTCGACGTCACCGACATCGCGCGGCTCGGGCTGCGGGTGGTGTTCGGCGGCCCGGTGCTGCGGTTCGGCTACCACCGGGGCGACCACTGGCGCGAGCTGCCGGTCGAGCTGGACGCCACCATCCTGTCCGACGAGTACGCCGCCCGGATGACCGACGGCGAGCCGGAGGCATGGGGCTTCACCGGCGCGTTCGTCGGGCTCTGGGTGCAGGACATCGGCAACGACGGCGGGTACGCCGACTTCGACCACGCCACCTACCGGGAGCTGTGAGCGGCGGGCCGGTTTACCGGGCACCACCGTTGACGTACAGCGTCTGCCCGCTGACGTAGGACGCGTCCTCGCTGGCCAGGAAGGCGATCACCGAGGCGATCTCGGCCGGCTGGCCGACTCGGCGCAGCGGCGTCTGCTCCGCGACCTGCCGGCGGTGCTCGTCCGGGTCGACCCCGATCCGGGCGGCCACCGCCGCGGTCATCGACGTCGCCACGAAGCCGGGTGCGACCGCGTTCACGTTGATCCCGTACGGCCCCAGTTCGATCGCCAGGGTGGCGGTGAGCCCCTGCACGCCGGCCTTGGCGGCGGCGTAGTTGACCTGGCCACGGTTGCCCAGCGCCGACCGGCTGCTCAGGTTAACGATCTTGCCGTAGCGGGCCGGCACCATGTGCCGCTGCGCCGCCCGGCAGCAGTGGAACATGCTGGACAAATTGGTGCGCAGCACTGCGTCCCAGTCGTCGGCCGGCATCCGGAACAACAGGTTGTCCCGGGTGATCCCGGCGTTGTTGACCAGGATGTCGAGCCGCCCGTGCGCGTCGACCGTCTGGTCGACCATCGCGTCGACGGCGACCGGGTCGGTCACGTCACAGCCGACCGCGACCGCGCTGCCGCCGGCCGCGACGATCTCGTCGACCACCGGACCGGCCCGCTCGGCGGTCAGGTCGACCACCGCCACCGTGGCGCTCTCGGCGGCCAACCGCCGGGCGGTGGCTGCCCCGATACCCTGCGCGGCTCCGGTGACCAGGGCGACCCGGTCGGCGAATCTGTCCATTGAAGCGGCTCCTTCGGCGCTGGGGTGAACCGGCGGGGGTGTTCGCCGGTGCGGACCCTCGGGTCGGCGCAGACCATTGTGCCCGGTGCCGGGGGTCCGCTCACGGGGTGGGATCCCGGGCGTCGTAGTGGGCGAACGTCGGCTGGTGGCGGGCCAGCGCCGCCAGCACCACCAGGCAGGCCAGGCCACCGGCGACCGCCGCGACCGCCTCACCGGTCAGCTGCGCGGTGGTGCCGAGCACCAGCTGGCCCAGCTGCGGGCCACCGGCGACCACCACGATGAACACCCCCTGCAGCCGGCCGCGCAACGCGTCCGGCGTCGCCGCCTGCAGGATCGTCATCCGGAACACCGAACTGACCGCGTCCGCCGCGCCGGCCAGCAGCAGCACCGCCACCGCCGCCCAGAGCAGCGGATGCGCGCCACCGCCCGGCCCCGGCCCTGGCGCCGCCACGACGATCAACCCGAACACGGTGATCGCCACCGCCCAGCCGGCCACCGACACCAGCACCGCCAGGCCCTGCCGGCGCACCGCATCCAGCGGCCCGGAGAGCAGGCTCGCCGCCATGGTGCCGCCGGCGATGCCGGCGGTGAGCAGCCCCACCGTGGTGGCCCCGCCGCCGAGCGCGGTCGCGCCGATCGCCGGGAACAGCACTCGGGGCATGGCCAGCACCATCGCCGCCAGGTCGACCAGAAACGTCATCCGCACGTTCGGCCGGGTGCCGAGGAACCGCAGGCCTTCCCAGACCGAGGCGAGCCCGGCCCGGCGGACCTCGCCTTCCGGTGGGATCGACGGCAACGCCACCAGGGTGGCCAGGGCCACCGCGACCAACGCCACCTCGATCAGGTAGGTCCCGGGGTAGCCCCACCAGCCGACCAGCACCCCGGCCAGCAGCGGCCCCGCCGTGTATGCCACACCCATGGACAGGTTGGACAAGGCGTTCGCCGCCGGCAGCAAGCCGATCGGCAGCAGCCTCGGCACGATCGCGGTACGGGCCGGATTGTTGATCGCGAACAGTCCGTTCTGCGCCGCGACCAGGCCGTACAGCAGCCCGACGCTGCCGACGTCGAACAGCGCCTGCCCGGAGAAACCCACCCCGACCAGGAGCAGGCCGGTGGAGGTGGCGACCACCACCCGCCGCCGGTCGTGCGCGTCGACCACCGCGCCGCCGTACAGGCCCAACGCCACCAGCGGCACCAGCGCGAAAAGCCCGACCAGGCCGACGTGGAACGTGGTGCCGGTGAGGTCGTAGACCTGCAGACCGACCGCCACCGTGGTCAGGCTGGTGCCGATGCCGGACAGCGAGGCACCGAGCCACATCCGGCGGTACGGCGCGCTGGCCCGCAACGGGCCGAGGTCGATCAGGAGACTGGGCACCCGTGGATCATGCCCCGTGCCGCCGCCCGCAGTGACGTGTGCCGGGTCACCCGCCAGCGACCGACGGGACCACCTGTACCTGGGCACCGGCCGAGACCGGGGTGTCCAGGCCGCCGCTGTGCCGGTGGTCCGCACCGTCGACGTAGATGTTCACGTACCGCCGGATCTGGCCCTGCTCGTCGCGGATCCGGCGGGCGAGTCGCGGCCAACGGCGGGTCACCTCGTCGAGGACCGCCCGCAGCGTGCCGTCCGCGTCGATGGTGAGCCGGGCCTGCCCACCACTGTCCGCCCGCAGCGCGCCCGGCACCAGCAGCACCACCATGTCACACCACCGCGGCCCGGACACAGAGCACGTCCGGCAGGCCGGTGGCGACCGGCTGCCAGGAGTCGCCCTCGTCACGGCTGGCGAACACGTCCCCGCTACGGGTGCCGAAGTAGACCCCGGCGGTCGGCGCGTCGTCGGTGGTCAGCGCGTCGCGCAGCACCGCCGGATAGTACGGATGCTGCGGCAGCCCGACGGTGAGCGGCTGCCAGGTGGCGCCGGCGTCGGCGGACCGGAACACCCGGCACCGGTCGTCGACCGGGAACCGCCGCGAGTCGGCGACCAGCGGAAACGTGTAGATCACCCCGGACCGGTGCGGGTGGGCGGCGATCGGGAAGCCGAAGTCGCTGGGCAGGCCGTCGGCGATCGACGACCAGGTGGCGCCGGCGTCGTCGGAGCGGTAGACGCCGTGGTGGTTCTGCGCGTACAGCCGGTCCGGGTCGACGGCGTCCCGGGCCACCTTGTGCACACACTGGCCGAACTCGGGCCACTCGTCGGGCAGGAAGTACGCGCGGATGCCGGTGTTGCCGGGTGCCCAGCTCGCCCCGGCGTCGGCGGAACGGTAGACGCCGCCGGTGGACATGGCGACCAGCATGGCCGCCGGGTCCCGCGGGTCGGGCAGGACGGTGTGGATCGCCTGGCCGCCGAAGCCGGCCTCCCACTGCGGCCGGTGCGGGTGCTCCCACAACGGCCGGACCAGCTCGAAGCTGGCCCCGCCGTCGGTCGACCGGAACAGCGCCGAGGGTTGGCTGCCGGCGTACACCACGTCGGGTTCGGCGGCCGACGCCGGCGTGAGCTGCCAGACCCGTTCCAGGGTGGCCCCGGTGCCGGCCGGGAAGGCGACCGGCGGCTGCTCCGGCTCGGACCAGGTGTGCCCGAGGTCGTCGCTGGTCGCGACGCTGGGCCCGTAGTGCGAGCTGGCGACCGAGGCGAGCAGCCGGGGCGCCGCCCGGCGTTTGTCGATCGCCACCGCGTACACCGCGGTCATCGGGAAGTGCGGGCCGCTGACCTGCCAGCCGCGCCGGTCGTCGGTGCTGGTCGCGAGGAACAGACCCTTCTCCGTGCCGATCGCGAGCAGCGCCCCGGTATGCGGTGTCCCCATCGATTCCTCCTGGTCACCTCTGGTAACCGGCCGGCGACGTCGCCGGCCGGAACCGGAGTATGCCGAGGCGGACCGACAATTCAGGTCAGGTCAGCTGGGGTGGCGAGCCCGGCGTCAGTCGGGATCGGCCGAGCGGGCGAAGCCGTACCGCTCGGCGTGGTCGGGATCGGCCGGGTCGATCTGGCGCAGCCCTTCGTCGGCCAACCGCTTGTTGATCTCGTCGAGGTGGTCGCGGACCAGCCGGGCCTCCTCATCGGTGGTCTTGCCTCGGTGTGGTTTGCCGGCGTGCTCCAGGGTCGCGTAGTCCACCCGCTCGACGGCCTTGCGGCTGGTCTTAGCCGGTTTGACCCGCTCTGCGGTACGCAGCAGCTGGGCCATCGGCGCGTCGGTGGCGAGCGAGTCGAACTCGCTGGCGGTCAGTACCACCCGACGCGGTTCGCCATCGCCCTGTCCGTCGTGGATCTCCACGACGGCGACGTCGAGCGCCGCGTCGTCAATGCTCTCCACCTCGTCCGGCCGGGCCTCCAGCCGCACCGGACCGGCGACCAGGTCGGGATGTTCGAGGACGACGATCCGTACCAGCTCGTCCGCCGAGTCCAGCACGGCACCGCTGAAATCGGAGACGTACACCGTCTTCCTGCCCATGTCGATAGATCTCCCGTCGGTCCGGATGGCTGCCGGCGTCCGCTGGCGGCGGAGCCGGTCACCGAAGCTACCCGACAGGTGTGCGAAGACCGCAACAGCCTGGTCACTGTTGTGTCCGACCGGGCCGGCTAGAATCAGCCGGGTGACCGGACCGGGCCACGGGTAGGATCATCACGAGGTCGAGAGGCGCTGCGACGGGCCGCGAGAAGCCCGCCACGCTCGGCCACGATCACGGCCCCTGATTGGGCGTGACCACCAGACAAGGGCGCCTCCGAGCTACCAGCGGAGGTGTCAGGTGAAGCATTTGTCACGCACCAGCGACAGCGAGCGGGCGCTGCGGGAGTTGCTGAGTCAGCGGATCGCGGTGCTCGACGGTGCCTGGGGCACCATGTTGCAGGGTGCCGGTCTCACCCCGGCCGACTACCGTGGCGACCGGTTCGGCGACCACCCCCGCGACGTCACCGGCGACCCGGACCTGCTCAACCTGACCCGCCCGGACGTGATCCTCGACGTTCACCGGCAGTATCTGGCCGCCGGCGCGGACATCACCACCACCAACACCTTCACCGCGACCAGCATCGCCCAGGCCGACTACGGTCTGGAGGCGTACGTGCCGGAGATGAACCTGCGCGGCGCGCAGCTGGCCCGGCAGGCAGCCGACGAGTTCGGCGGCCGGTTCGTGGCCGGCTCGGTCGGCCCGCTCAACGTCACGCTGTCGCTGTCGCCCCGGGTGGAGGATCCGGCCTACCGCGCCGTCACCTTCGACCGGGTGAAGGCAACGTACGCCGAGCAGCTGGCGGCGCTCGCCGAGGGCGGCGTCGACCTGCTGCTCATCGAGACGATCTTCGACACGTTGAACGCGAAGGCGGCGATCGCGGCGGCCCGCGAGGTGGTGCCGCAGCTGCCGCTGTGGATCTCGGTGACCATCGTCGACCTGTCCGGGCGGACCCTGTCCGGGCAGACCGTCGAGGCGTTCTGGCGCTCCGTCGAGCACGCCCGGCCGCTGGTCGTCGGGGTGAACTGCTCGCTCGGCGCGGAGGAGATGCGCCCGCACGTGGCCGAGTTGGCCCGCATTTCCGACAGCTATGTCGCCTCCCACCCGAACGCCGGTCTGCCGAACGCGTTCGGCGGGTACGACCAGACCCCCGACGAGACCGGCGCGATGCTGGCCGACTTCGCCGACAGCGGAATGGTCAACCTGGTCGGCGGGTGCTGCGGCACCACGCCGGCGCACATCACCCGGATCGCCGAGGCGGTCGCCGGGAAGGCACCGCGGCCGGTGCCGCAGCCGGCGCGGACCAGCCGGTTCAGCGGGCTGGAGCCGTTCGAGATCGGCCCGGACACCGGGTTCGTGATGATCGGTGAGCGGACCAACGTGACCGGGTCGGCGAAGTTCCGCCGGCTGATCGAGGCCGGCGACTTCCAGGCCGCCGTAGACGTGGCGCTGGACCAGGTCCGGGGCGGGGCGAACCTGCTCGACGTCAACATGGACGCCGACCTGCTCGACAGCGAGCAGGCGATGGTGACCTTCCTCAATCTGATCGCGACCGAGCCCGAGGTGGCCCGGATCCCGATCATGATCGACAGCTCGCGGTGGAGCGTGCTGGAGGCCGGCCTCAAGTGCGTACAGGGCAAGGCCGTGGTCAACTCGATCAGCCTGAAGGAGGGCGAGGAGGTCTTCCTCGACCAGGCCCGCAAAATCCGCGAGTACGGGGCCGGGGTGGTGGTGATGGCCTTCGACGAGCTGGGCCAGGCCGACACCACCGAACGCAAGGTCGACATCTGCGCCCGCGCGTACGACCTGCTCACCGGGGAAGCCGGGTTCGACCCCACCGACATCATCTTCGACCCGAACGTGCTGGCCGTCGCCACCGGGATCAGCGAACACAACGGGTACGCCAAGGCGTTCATCGACGCGCTGCCGCTGATCAAGCAGCGCTGCCCGGGTGCCCGCACCAGCGGCGGCATCTCCAACCTGTCGTTCTCGTTCCGGGGCAACGACGTGGTCCGCGAGGCTATGCACTCGGCGTTTCTGCTGCACGCCGTGCGGGCCGGGCTGGACATGGGCATCGTCAACGCCGGGCAGCTCACCGTCTACCAGGACATCCCGGCCGACCTGCTGGAGCTGGTCGAGGACGTACTGTTCGACCGCCGCCCGGACGCCACCGACCGGCTGGTGACCTTCGCCGGCACCGTCTCCGGCTCCGGCACGAAGCGCGCCGTCGACCTGTCCTGGCGGGACGCCCCGGTCGCCGGCCGGCTGTCGCACGCGCTGGTGCACGGCATCGTCGACTTCATCGAGGCCGACACCGAGGAGGCCCGCCAACTGGCGGCCCGGCCGCTCGACGTGATCGAGGGGCCGTTGATGGACGGCATGAAGGTCGTCGGTGACCTGTTCGGCTCGGGCAAGATGTTCCTGCCGCAGGTGGTCAAGAGCGCCCGGGTGATGAAACGGTCGGTGGCCTACCTGGAACCGTTCCTGGAAGCAGAGAAGGAACAGGCCCGGCAGGACGCCGAGAACGCACCGGCCGGGCAGGAGACCACTGCCGAGGGCGGTGGGGAACGCGGGCCGGGCACCGTGGTGCTGGCCACCGTCAAGGGCGACGTGCACGACATCGGCAAGAACATCGTCGGGGTGGTGCTGGGCTGCAACAACTACCGGGTCATCGACCTCGGGGTGATGGTGCCGGCCGCGAAGATCCTGGACACCGCGGTCGCTGAGAACGCCGACGCGGTCGGGCTGTCCGGCCTGATCACCCCGTCGCTGGACGAGATGGTCACCGTCGCCGGGGAGATGCAGCGGCGTGGGCTGAAACTACCGCTGCTGATCGGCGGGGCCACCACCTCCCGGCAGCACACCGCGGTGCGAATCGCACCGGCGTACGACGGGAGCACCGTGCACGTGCTCGACGCGTCCCGGGTGGTCGGGGTGGTCTCCGACCTGCTCAGCGCCGACCGGGTGGAGCAGTTCGACAGGGACAACCGGGCCGAGCAGGACCGGCTGCGCGAGCAGCACACCAACCGACGGCAGCCGCTGCTCACCCTAGCCCAGGCCCGGGCCAACGCGGAGCCGGTGTCCTTCGAGGATCTGCCGGTGCCGGCGTTCACCGGCGTACGGTACGTCGAGCCCGGCCTCGACGAGCTGCGGCCGATGATCGACTGGCAGTTCCTCTTCCTCGCCTGGGAGCTCAAGGGCAAGTACCCGGCGATCCTGGAGCAGCCGGTCGCCCGTGAACTGTTCGACGACGCCAACGCGATGCTCGACCAGATCATCGCCGACGGTTCGTTGCGGGCCCACGGCGTCTACGGCTTCTGGCCGGCCCACTCCGAGGGCGACGACCTGGTCATCGCCGCCGGACAGGCCGACCCGCCGGGCGGCGGCACCGACACCGACCAGCCGGTACGGATCCCGATGCTGCGCCAGCAGACCACCAAACCCGCCGGGCGGCCGAACCGCTGCCTCGCCGACTACGTGGCCCCGGCCGGGGACCACCTCGGTGGCTTCGCGGTGGCCGTGCACGGCGCGGAGGAGCTGGCCGCCGGATACGAGGCCGCTCAGGACGACTACCGGGCGATCATGGTGAAGGCGTTGGCAGACCGGCTGGCCGAGGCGTTCGCCGAGCACCTGCACCTGCGGGCCCGACGGGACTGGTACGAGCCGGACGCCGACCCGGACGTGGCCGACCTGCACGCCGAGCGGTTCCGGGGAATCCGGCCGGCGCTGGGCTACCCGGCCAGCCCGGACCACAGCGAGAAGTCGCAGTTGTTCGACCTGCTGGACGCCGGGCGGGCCGGCATCGAGCTGACCGAGTCCGGAGCGATGACCCCGGCGGCCAGCGTCAGCGGCCTGCTCTTCGCCCACCCGGCGTCGCGGTACTTCACCGTCGGGCGGATCGGCCGGGACCAGGCCGAGGACTACGCGGCCCGGCGTGGGATGCCGCTCGCCGAGGTGGAGCGCTGGCTGCGCCCCAACCTCGGCTACGAGACCGACTGAAACCGCACCGCGCGGGCTGGGGAGGAGTCAGCCCGCGGCAGTGAGGTCCGAGCAGTCCGTCTCGTCCGGCAGCAGCGGGCGCAGGGTCACCGTCCACCGCTTCCCCGCCGACGTCCACGGGGTGGCGGTCGTCGCGTCCGCCGCTGCGGACCGCAACTCCTCCAACGCCTCACCGGTGACCGTCACGCAGCCGAGATCGAGCGTCTCGGACAGCGATTCGCCGGGCAGTTCCGGGCCGGGCCAGGCCACCTCCGGCTGGCTGGCGTCGACGGGCTCGTCAACCGCCACCCACGGCTCGGCGACCGCGGCGATCGCGTGCGCGACGTACGGCTCGGAGTCCTCCGGTGCCGCGCCGACACCGCCGGACAGCTCGGTGAGCGAGTCGGCGAAGTCCCGCAGCCTGTCCCGGGCGGCGATCTGCTCGTCGGTCAGCCCGGCGTCACCCGAGGCGTCGTCGGACAACGCGTAGACCTCGAGTTGTTCGACGCCGTTGTCGGTCAGCACCGTGAACCGGGTCGACGTCGCGTCGGCCACCGGCGGCCGGCCCAGGTCCTGCTCGGTGCCGACCCCGGCGGCCAGCGCCTGCTTGACCAGCTCGTCGACCTGCTCCGCGCTGATTGTCTGCACCTGCAGGTTCGGCATGGCCGGACCGGGGTAGACCAGGATAGTGGGGCCCTGGGTGATCACTCGGCCGTCGGCGTACACGCTGACCACCGGTAGCCGGGTCAGCAACGCCGCCGGCATGGTGAAACCGCCGGTGTGGTCCACCCGCAGGACCAGCGTGTCGGCCGGCAGCGACGACCCGCCGGCGGTGCCGCCGGTGGACGAGTCGGTGCCCGGGTTCTGTCCGCACGCGGCGGTGAGCAGCAACAGGGAGGCGGCGGTGGCCGCCGCCCGTACGCCTCGAAGAATCGTCATGTCTGCTGAGACGTCACTTGTTCCCGATCGGTTCCACCCCAACCCGGTTCAATTCCCACCCGCCGGATCCGGGCCGGTGGACGCCGAGGCCGGTACGGCGTAGCCGGCCGTCCCCAGCACCAGGGCCATGGTGACCGCTGCCGTGCCGGCGATCCCCGCCGCGCTGCCCGCGTACGCCACGAACAGCCGCCGACGGCTCAGCGCCTCCAGCGGCAGCCCGGTCACCTGGTCGGTCACCGCCATCGCGGCCCCGGCCGCCGCCAGCAGTCCGACCCCGGCGAGCAGCAGCAGCGCCAGCGACATCGGGTGGTGTCCGCTCGGGCGCAGCTCGTCGTCCGGCGACCGGGCCAGCGTGAGTGCGAGCATCCCGGCCGCCGCCCACCCCCCGACGACCAGCAGCGCCGCCACCGCGTCGCTGGGCCGGTGCCAGCCCGCGGACAGGGTGGCGACCCCGGCGGCCGCCGCGTAGCCGGCACCGGCGAGGGCCCCGATGCCGCGCAGCGCCGCCGGCAGTACCAGGACCAGCGCCACCGCGACCGAGGCGGCTACCGTGGTGTGCCCGCTGGGCAGGCTGTTGGCCGAGTTCGCGTCGACCGGATCGACCCCGAGCGACGGCCGGGCGACGGCGTACTTGACCCACTGGGTGGTCAGGTTGGAGCCGGCGATCACCCCGGTGGCGACCACCGCCAGCAGGACCCGGCCCCGGATCAGCGCGATGAACCCGATCACCCCGGTGGCCAGGGCGAGCGAGGCCACCGAGACCACACCGAGCACGGTGTTCGCCGGCCCGTACGCCTCGTCCTGGCCAATCGAGTTGCCGGTCAGCGCGATGGTGTCCAGCCACTGGCCGCGCCAGGTCCGCACGAAGACCCACCAGACCACGCCGAAGGCCGCGGTCTGGCCGGCGGCCAGCAGAAGGCACCAGACGCCCAGGAACACCGCGCCGCGACTGCGCATGCCGTCACGGTAGCCGCCCGGCCCGGCTCCCGCGCTCGGTCAGAACGTCCCGCGCTCGGTCACAACGCAGGAACCCGGAAGCTCAGCACCTCAGAACCAACCAGCGAACCAGTTCCAGACGCTGACCACCCACTCGGTCTGCCGCAGGTAGGCGAACCCGACGACGATCAGGTACGCCCCGGTCACCATGTGCGAGGCACGGGCACCGTGCCGGACCCGACCCAGCTGGCGTTCCAGCACCACCCGGCCGATCACCCGGCACAGCGCGAACAGACCCGCCCCGACCAGCATCGTCAGCGCGAAGGTCAGCACCGGGCTGGCCAGGTCCCCCCGGGCGGAGATGGCCCAGACCCCCCAACAGACGAAGGCGAACAAGCCACCCAGCACGCTCCACTCGCCGCCACGACGGAGCTGGGCGAGCTGCTGACTCAGCGGTGGCCGGGGCGGCCGGATCCGGCCGTCCGACCAGCCCGGCCCGACCTCCGACGGCCAGCCTGTGCCGGTCGGCTCGTGCGACGCGGTGAACTCGGCGGTCGGCGGCGGCCCGCCCCGGCCGACCTGCGCCACCCCACGCCGGAAAAGGCCGGCGACACCCGGTGTCGTCGGCTGGTCCGCGTCCGGTGTCGTCGGCTGGTCCGCGTCCGCTGCGCCGGGGACCGTACGCTGCGGCGGCACCTCCACGGTCCGCTCGGCCCAGGGTGTATGCCGATCTGCCATCTTTCCTCCCCACGGGTGCGGGCGGACCCCCGTACCATTTAGACGCTCACATCCGAGAGTAGCGAGCCGGCAAATGACTCGCCGACCCCGCCACCGATCGGTTAGACAGAGCAGATGGATGCACCGTTTCCGATCCGGGCCGGCGTGCCGCAGGACTTCGACCCAGTGATGGAGCTGCTGCTGGCGGCCTTCCACCAGAACCCGGACCCGGACCTGCACCACGTCGAGCGGGACGTCTTCGAGTCGGACCGGTCGCTGGTGGTCACCGACGGCGACCGGATGGTCGGGCACGCGGGGGCGTACACCAGGGAGTTGACCGTGCCCGGCGCGATGCTGCCCGCCGCCCACGTCTCCATGGTCGTGGTCGCCCCGACCGACCGTCGGCGCGGGCTGCTGACCCGGCTGATGCACCGCCAGCTGCGCCAACTACGCGACGGCGGCGAATCGGTCGCGGTGCTGTGGGCCAGCGAGGGCCGCATCTACCCGCGGTACGGTTACGGGATGGCCGCACAGCGGCTGGAACTGGATGTCGACCTGCGGGAGACCCGGGTGCTCGACCCGACCGGCCCGGGCGCGGGTGCCGACCTGTCCGCTGGCCCTGGCGTCGGGTCGCTGCGCGTCGGCGACCCCGGGCAGCTGCGGCCCGAGCTGGCGGCGGTGTACGAACGGCTGCGCCCCAATCGTCCCGGCTGGTCCGGCCGGGACGACCGGTGGTGGCGGTACGTGCTGGCCGACGGCCCGGCCCGCCGATCCGGCCAGACCGCGCTGCGGGTGGTGCTGCACGACGGTCCGACCGGCCCGGACGGCTACGCCCTGTGGCGCACGGTGAGCGACTGGGACGCCCGTGGGCCGAAGGGCCGGGTACGGGTGACCGAGGCGGTGGCCGGCAGCGTCGACGGATACCGGGCCCTGTGGCGGTTCCTCACCGGCATCGACCTCAGCCGGACGCTCTCCTTCCGGTTCGCGGCGCTGGACGAGCCGCTGTTCCAACTGGTCGACGAGCCCCGGCAACTCGGTGCAGCGCTCGCCGACAGCCTCTGGGTGCGGCTGGTCGACGTCGCGGCGGCGCTGTCCGCCCGTCGGTACGCCACCGGAGTCGACGTGGTCGTCGACGTCACCGATCCGCTGCTGCCGGAGAACTCCGGCCGCTGGCGGCTGACCGGCGGCCGGGAACAGGCCCGCTGCGTACCCACCGACGAACCGGCGGACCTCGCCTGCGGGGTCGCCGATCTGGCGGCGGTGTACCTGGGCGGCCCGTCGCTGCGGTCGCTGGCCGACGCCGGCCGGGTGCGCGAGCTGCGCCACGGTGCGGTGGCCGAGGCCAACACCGCGTTCGGCTGGGACCGTGCCCCCGCCGGCATCGAGATCTTCTGAGCCGGTCGCGGTACGGTCGGCGGATGGCGGACTTCGAACGGCGCAGGCGACGGCACCGGCACGGCGGCCCGCCGCGACGCCCCGACAGCGGACCGGCCAGCGCCAGCACCGCTGAGGTGCACGACCCGGAGCAGGACGGTACGCCGGAGCCGGGCAGCACTCCGAGCACTCCGGAGCCGGACGGCAGGCCGGTACCAGGGCCGGGGCCGCGCCCGCAGCCACTGGGACCGCGTGCTCCGGAGCCGTCGCAGCGCGTCCCGGAGCCACCGCCGACGCACCGTCAGCGCCGGCAGACGTCGGGCCGTTCCGCCGGCGGCGGGTCCGGCGGCGACGACCGGGAAGCCGACCGTGGCCTGCGCGGACTGGTCGGTTCCGGCACCTCGCAGGTCAGCACCTCGGCAGCGCTGCGGGCGCGGGACGCGTCCCGCCCCAGTGAGGACGACCTCGCCCGGGCCGAGGAGACCCTGACCATCGTCCGCCGGCACTGGGTACCCCGGGAGGAACTGCCCCGCCGGGAGCGGTGAACCGGCCGGTTCCCCGCGAACCACCGGACGTTGGAACGCAGCGCGTGGCGTCCCTGGTCAGGGCAGCGCGGGCAACTCCCGGTCGACCTCGTACGCGGCGACCTGGGCGATCCGGCGGGCGTGCCGGTCGTTGCCGGAGAAACCGGTGGCCAGGAACGCCTCCACCAGCGTGGTCGCCTCGTCGAGGGTGTGCTGACGGGCGCCGATCGCGACGACGTTGGCGTCGTTGTGGGTGCGCGCCAGCTGCGCGGTCTCCAGGTTCCAGGCCAGGGCCGCCCGCACCCCGGGCACCTTGTTGGCGGCGATCTGCTCGCCATTGCCGGAGCCGCCGATCACCACTGCGAGGCTGCCCGGGTCGGCGACCACCCGGGTTCCGGCGTGCAGGCAGAACGCCGGGTAGTCGTCGTCCGGGTCGAACTCGTGCGGCCCGACGTCGGTCACCTCGTACCCCTGCTTGACGAGGTGGTTGACCAGATGCACCTTGAGCTCGTAGCCGGCGTGGTCGGCTGCCAGGTAGACGCGCATACCCGCAGTCTCTCAGCGCCGGCAGGTAGGCCGTACAGCCGGGTCAGCCGGTCCCGCGTAACGGCTCAGCCGATCTCGGCCAGCACCAGGCCGCCGCGCGCCTTCGGGGTGAACCAGGTGCTCTTGCGGGGCAGCTTCTGCCGGGCCAGGTTCACCGCGACGAAATCGTCGACGGTGACCGGGGCGATCAGCACGGCCAGCTCGGCCCGACCGGCGTCGACCTCGCCGGTGAGCCAGCTGGCCGGGTAGTCGCCGCCGACGTAGGTGATCCGCTTGTCGCCCGGGTCGAGGCCGAGCACACCGCGCAGCAGCACCCGCTCCACCAGGGCGTGGTCGAGGTTGTCCACCCGGTCACCGCCGCTGGTAGGCAGGGTGACCTGGTAGCCGCCTCCGGCCAGGTAGAGCCGTACCTCGCCGCCGACATCCGGAACCGTCGGCGCGCCGTCGAGCGCGGCCACCGCCGCACCGGCGGCCCGCAGCCCGGCCAGCGTCTCGTCCGGGCTCAGGGTCAGTTCGCTGACCAGCCGGTTGTACGGCTGGATGGCCACCGACGCGGGAGTGGTGACCACGGCCAGGAACCGGGACAGGCCGCCGGTCTGCGCGGCCAGACTGCGGTGGTTGCCGTCGGCGACGACCAGCTCACCGCCACCGGCCAGGGCACAGAGCCGCTGCTGCAGCTCTCCCGGACCGACCGGCCAGATTGCATGGGTACGGCCGGCCTGGTCCAGATCGGTCGCGGCCGGAGCGCCGGCGGCCTCCGCCGCCTCGGCGAGCGCGGCGTGCAGCTCGTCGCCGCGCCCGGTCTGCAGCAGCAGCACCGGGGAGAGCAGATGTCCGACCGCCTCGGCGAGCGCCACCCGCTCCCGGACCTTGGCGATGAACACGTCCTCGTTGCGGATCACCAGGCCCGGTTCGTCGGCGCTGGTGGAGATCTGGTCGGTGTCGACCATAACGAACAGGCCGTACGCAGCCGCGTCGCTGGCCGGCTCGGTGATCCGGTAGAGCACGGCGACCTGCTCGGCCGGCGTGTAGCTACCGTCGGCGCGGGCCTCGGCGAGCCGTCGGGCGGCCGACGGCAGGCAGTCGAGAAACGACCGGCCGAGGCTGTCCGGCGCCCGGTGCGGCATCTCCACTGCCAGCGCGCTACGGGGATTCGCCCCGATGATCGCGGTGATCTCGGCGTCGTCGGCGAACTCGTCGTAGTTCTGCGCACCAGTCTCACCGGTGGTGATCCAGGCGCGGGGAATCGGGTGAACGACCGTCATGGCGCGGACGCTACCGGCGGGGTCCGCTGTGACGACCGATACATCGGCCGTGTCCACCGGATGGACGCCGACCTGGTCGCCGGACCGGCCCGACGGACGCGGGCCCGGGGGCCCGGGGCCCGGGGGCCCCGGGGGCCCGGGGGCCCGGGGGCCCCGGCAAGTGGAACGGACAGCGGCCCGGTCGCCCGGGCCGCTGTCGACGGCGGTGGTCGCAGTGACCGGCCGGACCGGATCACCCGACCGGGGTCGGGCGCCGGTGCCGGCCGCCGGACCGGGCCGCTGGGACCGTGCCGACCGTCGACGCCGGCAGCCCCGACGGTACGGCGACCGGCACCCGCTCCGCCTCGTGGACCGACGGTTCCCGCCGGTGCCGGCTGCCGTCACTCGGCGCGCCCCAGACCTGGGCTGCGATCGCCTCGCGCAGCACGGGCAGATCCCAGTAGTCGGAGTCGATGTCGACCAGCATGTTGACCTCCGATGCGTCGGTGTGGCCCGGTCTCCTACCGGGCCGGCGGGGTGAACATCCTGGGCAACGACGTGGCCTGGGACGCGTCACGTGCGCCGCGCAGCGACACGCCGGGCGACGTGGAACTCGTCGCCGACACCGACAAATTGGTCAGTCGAACGTGGGATCCACCTCGCGGGACCGCTTCAGCTCGTAGAATCCCGGCGTCCCGGCGACCAGCAGCACACCGTCCCAGAGCCGCCCTGCGGCCTCCCCGCGCGGCACCGGGGTGATCACCGGGCCGAAGAACGCGACCGGGCCGGCACCCTCCGGGCCCGGGGCGTGGATCACCGGCGTACCGACGTCCATCCCGACCGGGGCCATCCCGGCGGCGTGGCTGGCCCGCAGCGGGCCGTCCCAGGCCGGATCGTCGGCGGCGGCGGCCAGCGCCGGGTCCAGCCCGGCCTCGGTCAACGCGGCGGTGTAAAGCTCCGGTGCGGTCGGCTGCTTCTCCAGGTGGATCCGGTTGCCCAGCGCGGTGTAGAGCGCCCGTACCGCAGCGTCGTCGTGGTCCTGCTGGACCGCGACGGCGACCCGGACCGCCCCCCAGGCCCCGTCGAGCAGCTTCCGGTAGCTCTCCGGCAGGTCACGGCCCTCGTTGAGCACGGCCAGGCTCATCACCCGGAACCGCACGTCGACCGGCCGGACCTGTTCGACCTCCAACAACCAACGTGAGGTGATCCAGGCCCACGGGCACAACGGATCGAAGTACATGTCCACGGTCTGACGGTCCGACATCAGACTCTCCTTCTTTTTGTCCGGCGGCTGTCCGCCGCCATTGTCCGGGTCACCTCGCCAGACGGCGCCCCAACCCACCAAGTCCAGGATCTGGGCCGGCCTCGCCAGGCCCCCACGACGTGAAAGACTTGGCCGAACGGGGTCATTCCCAGCTGTCCCCGACGCCGCCGACGTCGACGTCGGCGGTTGAACGATTGGACGGAGGCACACGGTGGCTGGAGTGCGCAATCTGACCCAGGTCGAGGCGGCCGAACGCGCCCGCCTGCTCGACGTGACCGGGTATGACATCCACCTCGACCTGTCCGCCGCCGGCAGCGCAACGGACAACCGGGTGTTCCGCTCGACGACAACGGTCACCTTCCGTTGCACCGAGCCCGGAGCCAGCACGTTCATCGAGGTGGCGGCGGACCAGCTACACTCGGCGACGCTGAACGGCCAGCGACTCGACCCGTCCGGCTGGTCGGCCGAGTCCGGGCTGGCCCTGCCGGGCCTGGCTGCGGAGAACACGCTGGTCGTCGAGGCCGACTTCATCTACTCGGCCAGTGGGCAGGGGCTGCACCGCAGCCTCGACCCGGTCGACGGCGAGACGTACCTGTACAGCCAGTTCGAGACCGCGGACGCGCAGCGGGTGTTCGCCTGCTTCGACCAGCCCGACCTGAAGAGCGTCTACACCTGGCACGCTGTCGTGCCGGCCCACTGGCGGGTCATCTCGAACATGCCGGTGGCCACCGAGGAGCCGGCCGGGCCGGACACCAAGACCGTCCACTTCGCCGAGTCGGCCCGGATGAGCACCTACATCACCGCGCTGTGCGCCGGCCCGTACCACGAGGTGCGACGCAGCCACGACGGCGTCGACCTGGGCTACTTCTGCCGGGCCAGCATGGCCGAGCACCTCGACGTCGACGACCTGCACCTGATCACCGCGCAGGGTTTCGACTTCTTCCAGGCCCAGTTCGGGGTCCGCTACCCGCTGCCCAAGTACGACCAGATCTGGGTGCCGGACTTCAACGCCGGTGCGATGGAGAACTTCGGCGCGGTCACCCACGCCGAGGCGCACTACATCTTCCGTTCCCAGGTGACCGACTTCGAGTACGAGCAGCGGGCCAACACCGTGCTGCACGAGCTGGCCCACATGTGGTTCGGCAACCTGGTGACCATGCGCTGGTGGAACGACCTGTGGTTGAACGAGTCGTTCGCCGAATGGGCCAGCCACTGGTGCAACTCGGAGGCGACCCGGTTCACCGACGCCTGGACCACCTTCCTGTCGGTCCGCAAGAACTGGGGCTACCGGCAGGACCAGCTCTCCTCCACCCATCCGGTCTACTGCGAGATGCCGGACCTGGAGGCGGTCGAGGTCAACTTCGACGGCATCACGTACGCCAAGGGCGCCAGCGTGCTCAAGCAGCTCGTCGCGTACGTCGGTCTGGAGCCCTTCCTCGCCGGTCTGCGCACCTACTTCCAGCGGCACGCCTGGGGCAACGCCACCTTCGACGACCTGCTCTCCGAGCTGGAGGCCGCCTCCGGCCGGGAGCTGCGCAAATTCGCCGCCCAGTGGTTGGAGACCGCCCAGGTCAACACGCTGCGGCCGGAGTTGTCGGTCGGCCCGGACGGCACCTACCAGCAGGTCACGGTGCTTCAGGAGGCACCGGCCGGGCACCCGACGCTGCGTACCCACCGGATCGGGGTCGGTCTCTACGACCTGACCGACGGCCGGCTGGTCCGCCGGCACCGGGTCGAGGTCGACATCAGCGGTGAGCGCACCGAGCTGACCGGGCTGGCCGGGCTGCCCGCCGCCGACGTGCTGCTGCTCAACGACGACGACCTGAGCTACACCAAGCTGCGGCTCGACCCGGCGTCAATGGCCAACGTGGTGCAGCACATCAGCGCGTTCGAGTCGTCGCTGGCGCGGGCACTGTGCTGGGCGGCGGCCTGGGACATGGTCCGGGACGGGGAACTCGCCGCGCGCGACTACGTCGCCCTGGTGCTCACCGGGCTGCCCAACGAGACCGACATCAACCTGGTGACCGCGACCCTGCGGCAGGCCACCAACACGCTGACGTTCTACGCCGAGCCGGGCTGGGCGGCGCAGGGCTGGGCCGACCTGGCCCGTACCGCCCGGACGGCGCTGCAGGCGGCGGAGCCGGGCAGCGGTTTCCAGCTGGCCTGGGCGCGCAGCTACGCCACGGCGGCCCGCTCCGACGGCGACCTGGCGGTGCTGCGTGGCTGGCTCGACGGGGCAGATGTGGTGCCGGGGCTGACCATCGACACCGAGCTGCGCTGGACGGTGCTGCAGTCGTTGGCCGCCAACGGTGCCGCCACCGGCGAGCAGATCGACGCGGAGCTGGCCCGGGACCGGACCGCCAGCGGTGAGCGGGAGGCAGCGCTGGCCCGCGCCCTGCTGCCGGACCCGGCCAACAAGGCCGCCATCTGGGCCAAGCTGACCGGGCCGGACAGCCTGCCGAACTGGCAGCACCGGGCGTTGCTGCAAGGCTTCCAGCACTCGACGCAGGTGGAGCTGACCGAGCCGTACCGGACGGCGTACTTCGACGTGGTGGGCCGGATCTGGGCCACCCGGGACAGCGAGCCGGCGCAGGAGTTCGTCACGCTCGCCTACCCGGCGTACCTGGTCTCCGAGGAAACCGTCGCGGCGACGGACGAATGGCTGGCCGGCGAGGGTCACCCGGCTCCGCTGCGCCGGCTGGTCGCCGAGGGCCGCGACGGGGTGGTCCGGGCGTTGACCGCACGGGCCACCGACACGGCCGCCGCCCGCTGAGCGACTCCCGTCCCGGGCATCATCGAGGTGAGGCTGAGACACCTTACGACGCAGATTTGAGGTGTCTCAGCCTCACCTCGATGCAGGACCTCGGGTCACCTGGTCAGCCGACGCGCAGTGCGGCGGCCAGGGGTGGTTGGTCGGGTGGTGCGCCGCCCCGGCGCATCGCCCACAGCGGCGGTCCGCCGGCCGGCAGGTGCGCCACCCGGACGATCCGGTAGCCGTTGCGCAGGTGGAACGCCTGGGAGCGTGGGCTGCTCGCCTCGACCACCGCCGGCATGCCGATCCGGTCCAACCGGGTGTGGTGCGCGGCCAGCAGCGCCGACCCGATCCCCTGCCGTCTCAGCCAGGGTGCCGCCGCCAGGAACGCCAGGTGGTGGTGTCGGCCGGTCGCTTCCACGCGGCCGGCGGTGAAGGTGTAGTGCGCGTACGGGCCGTGCCGGTCGCCGCAGGCGCGCAACCGCCGCCGCTGATGCTCCGCACCGAGCAGCCGGTCGAACGGGTGCGGGTACCAGATCGCTACCCCGTCGCAGTGCCCGACCACGTCGACGATCCCGTGCCGGACGGCGAACTCCAGCTCGGCGGTGAAGAACCGGTGCATCGTCAGATAGCGCAGCGCATGGTCGCCGATCAGCCAGGACACCACCGGGTCCAGCACACACGACTGCGCCAACAACTCCGCCAACGGCTCCACGTCGGCGGCCGTCGCCGGCCGTACGGTCAGCATGGCCGCCACGTCCACACCAGGAACCGGTCGAACAACTCGGCCGCGGTGACGTCGGGCAGGTCGAACGCCGCCTCGGTCATCCGCTCAACCATGTACGTCGCCAACGCGACCGGCCCGAACACCCCCGCCAACTCGACCCGCGCCACCAGACACGGCCACGATTCGCCGCAACCGGCACACGACCACGACGGCCGCACCGCCACATGACCACCACCACCGCCGCTGTCGGCCGCCGGCTCCGCGCCGGGCACATCGCGGTACGCCGCACCCGCGCCCCGGCCGACCCCAGGTCGCCCGTCATGCCGGACCACCAGCACCCCACCACCAGCGGCGGCCAACTCCCGCAACTCTGCCCTCACCGCGACCACCGGCCACGGTTCACCCGAGCCGCATCCACCGCCGCCCGCCCCACAGCACCAGCCCGACCAGCACCCGCCGAACCAGGCACGCCGGACGGGCCCGTCGGGCTGAACCGCATCGAATGCCGAGGCGCACACTCCGGACACCGCAACGTCGCCCCACACACCGGACACCACCGCTGCTTCACCCGGAACGTGAAGAAGCCGACGCACAACCCGCCCAGCGCCGCCAACACGACTCCTACCAAGGTCAACACTCTTGATCCTCCCCACCACGCCGGTGCGGCCGTGGCCAATCGGCGTGCTCCTGATCGTCTGAGTTGTCCTGTCGCGGATCGCGACGACACGCAGCTTGACGATCACAGATAGTCAGCGCCACTCCCAGCGGCATAGGAATCAAGATCTATACCTTCAGGCATACGCCTCCGACACGGAAGCGGCATAGTAGAGGAGGTCCGGTTCGCTTTCCTAGCGGACGGACGCGCAGCACCGCAGGAGGGACAGATGCAAGAGCAGGAACCAACGCCGAGCTGCGCAGGCATGAGCAAATGATCAAGCTGCCACCCGAGATCCTGGAGCGAGTAGATGTCCGCCAGGCGTTGAAGGCCGGCGACTGGGCTACCGTCCTTCAGGTCGTCACGACCCAAACTCGGGTGTCGCAGACGGAGATCGCGCAAGCCGTTGGCATATCGCAGCCACACGTTTCCCGCCTGCTCACCGGACGGAGCCGAGATCCGGGGCTTCGCACCGTGCGGGCACTTTGCGACGGCCTGGGGATACCTCGATCTCTGGCCGGCTTGCTGGATGAACAGGAGAGTGACACGAACCGCCGCCAATTCGTCGCCGCAGCCGCAGCAGCCACGCGGGTTGCCCTGGTCGGCACAGCTGCTGGAGGCGTTCCCCTCGAATCACGCGACGACGAGCAACTACTGACCATCCCCTCGACCACCTACCGCAGGCTGGAGCAGCGCATGCCTGCGCGTAGCCTGCTTCCGCCGGTGAGCGCACACCTCGCGCTCATCCGCCAACTCGCATCGCGGAACGAACGCTCACCTGTGCACACCCGCCAGCTCTACTCGGTGCTCAGCGAAACCGCCGGGCTGACCGCCTGGCTGTACGTGGATGTCGACGACCGAGCCAACGCCCGCCGACACTACCAACTCGCGGTCCACGCGGCAGATCGGTCTGGACACCCGCTGCTACTCGCATACATGCAGGCTGGCCTGGGCCAGTTCGCAGCGAACTGCGGCGACGCACGCGAAGCCGTCCAGATCGTCGCATCCGCTCGCCGCGCCCTTCCCCGCTCAGCGCCCGCCATCTCCACAGTCTGGATGGACGCGATCGAATCACTCGCGCTCGCTGAGGCTGGCGACAAAAAGTCGCTGCACCTCTTGAACCACGCCGAGGATCGCCTAGCGAAGGCCCGGAACGATGAACCTGTCTGGCCTTGGATCTTCCGCTTCGATCACCAAAAACTGGCGTCGTTTCGAGCGCAAGTCGCAAGCAAGCTGGATCAACCAAGCCTGGCCAGCCGGGCGCTCTCTATAGCAGCCAGCGGTCCAGCCCAGAGTCCGAAGACCAAAGCCCTATCAGACGTCCTACGAGCCCAGATCCTGGCGAAGTCTGGACGCCTCGACGAGGCATGCAACATCGCCTGTGAGGCTTTCGACGCAGGCAAGAAGTACGAGTCAGAGAAGATCCTCCAATCAGTCTCGCGGTTCCGCGAATCCCTCGGAGGACGGGCCGGAAAACTGACGCTCGATCTGGACGAACGACTCTACGGAAGATACCAGGAGGATCGCTAAGTTGCGGATTGCCATCACCGGACATCGCGGACTGAACGACGAAGTCACAGCCAAGGTCACCGAAACCTTGAACATGAGGCTGTCCGAAGTCAAGGAGGAAATCGTCGGCCTAACCTGCCTCGCCGACGGAGCCGATCAACTCTTTGCCGAGGCGGTGCTCCGGCACGGCGGTCAGCTTGAAGTCGTCGTCCCCGCCCAGGAGTACCGCGACGGACTACCCGAGCACGCCCATGCTGCGTACGACAAGTTGATCAGCCAGGCCGTAGCTGTCCACCGCTGCGACTACCACATCTCCGACTCGACTGCCCACATGGCCGCAAGCGAGTTGATGGTCGACCAATCGGATCAGCTCTTCGCCGTTTGGGACGGCATGCCCGCCCGAAGCTACGGCGGAACCGCCGACGTCGTCGCCTACGCCGAAAACAACGGCGTCCCAGTGACAGTCATCTGGCCACCCGGTACCCATCGTGACTGAGTCTCGCTGGCAGCGGGCGTGTGGCCAGGAAACGGCGGTGGGTATCGGCGTGGCCTCGGTTCGCCAGCGAGCTGCAGTGATCACCGGAACCAACCCAACGACATCCCCGGCAGGGCCAACACCGCCTCGCCTGCGGAAAAGCCGGCCATACCCCTGTAAGGCGGCCAGCACCTTCGCCTGGCTGGCCATACTTCTTTCGACGACCGAGCCGCTGGCCAACTCTTCTACAAACGCAGCCTACTCCCCTGGTAACGGATTGAACGGCGGGGTCAATCGGTCGCAGAGCCGAGGGATCGACTCGCCGTCACACAACTGGTAGATTTGGATTGAATCTACACTATTCAGCGAACCAATAGCGAACCAGCTTCTTGATATTCACTTCCGGGCGCACCCCCCCCGGCGTACTCGACGCCGCAACCGATCGACACGCTTGCGTGACCTTCGGCATAATCGAAAACCGTCGTGTACATGGCTGTTTCCGCCCCAAAGCAAAAGACCTCATCACCAGTATCGGATGGCAGGCTATTGAGATAGGCAACAGCCTCTCGTGCGGCCGCTCCCTCGATCACATGAGTCTCCGACAACTGAGAGACCGCGTCCACGCCCGGAGCAGGATAGACACAAAGCAAAGCTCTCCTAGGCGCGAGCGGAAGTAAATCCCCACCCCTAGTCGATGACAGCGCGGGCCTCCAGGAAACGTCTCTGGTCGGAGGGCAGTGGGCTGGACCCGCAGTGACAGGCGGAGGGAGTTCTGCCGCATCGCCCCCGTCTTGCGCCCAGAAGGTGGCGACGGCCACCAGCCCTGCCGCAGATAGACCTACTGTCGCTGCGAGCCTCATTCGCCCTCCGGCTACCATATGACACCTTTCCGAGCAACTAGGATTCAGTATACATTAGGATGCGTGACCCGACGTGGAAGTTCCAAGGAATCACGGCGTTCTTGGATATGCGCCAAAGAGACGGATTACATCGTGCCAATCCTGAAAGACCATCTTGTTACCACTAGCGCCGCCTCCGCTGACAATTCCCTTCGCCCTCACTTATTCCTGTACCCATCGAATACCTATCCTCCGGCATCGCCTGCAGCTACTGCAGGTTGCAGCTGCACCCACGTCAACATCCTGGTGAACATCTCTGCCCACCGGCCTTGCGCAGTCAGTGAGTAGTCCGGCGAACTGGGCTGCACCGGCGGCAGCCCGATTTACGACGAGTAAGGCGGGTGGGGCCGTTAGGTGATCTTGAAGCTCCCAGCGCTCCCAGCACCTCCGAGAACTTCTACCGACCCAAACCGCAGCTGCCTGCAGGCGGGACGGGGGCGGCTCAGCCTCGGCGGGTGACCCGGGGCGGTTCGGCGGACGCAGTGCGCGGGCCGGGCCGACGCTGTGGGTATGCGTGCCATCCAACTCACCGCGCCCGGCACCCTCGAACTCGTCGACGTGCCGACACCGAAGCCCGGCCCGGGCGAAATCCTGCTGGCCACGGCGGCGGTCGGCGCCTGCCACTCGGACCTGCACATCCTCGACTCCCCCGCCGGGGTCTTCCCGACCCCGATGACCATCGGCCACGAGATCGCCGGCCGGGTCGCCCAGCTCGGTCCGGGGGTGACCGGATGGGCCGAAGGGGACACTGCGGCGGTGTACGGGATCATCGGCTGTGGTCGCTGCCGGGCCTGCCTGCGCGGGCTGGAGAACCAGTGCCGCACCGTACCGGTCGGCGGGGTCGGCATCAGCCGCGACGGTGGGCTCGCCGACCACGTGGTGGTGCCGGCGGACCGGCTGCTGCCGCTCGGCGGGCTGGACCCGGTGCAGGCGGCACCGCTGACCGACGCCGGGCTCACCCCGTACCACGCGATCTCCCTCGGCCGGGACGCGCTGCGGCCCGGCACCCACGCGGTGGTGATCGGGGTCGGCGGCCTCGGCCACATGGCGGTGCAGATCCTGGCGGTGACCACCGCCGTCACGATCATCGCGGTGGACACCAGCGACGCCGCGCTGCGGCTGGCCAAACGGATGGGCGCACACCACACCGTGCAGGCCGGCCCGACAGCGGTCGACCAGATCCGCGAGCTCACCGGCCCGGCCCCGGACGGCGCCGACGTGGTGCTCGACTTCGTCTGCGTGGACGCCACCCTGGACACCGCCCGACAGGTGGTGTCGACCGGCGGTCATCTGACGATGGTCGGCCTCGGCGGCGGTACGCTGCGGATCGAGGCGACCGTCGAAGGCCCGCCGCCGGTGCCGATGGAGACCAGCGCGGTCATCCCGTTCTGGGGCACCCGCGCCGACCTGACCGAGGTGATCGCGCTCGGCCGCCAGGGCCTGCTCCGCGCCGAGGTGCAGACCTTCCCGCTGACCGAGGCGGTGCAGGCGTACCAGCAGTTGCGGGACGGGAAGATCCACGGCCGTGCCGTGCTGGTCCCCTGACCGGCGAGGGTGACTGGGAGGTCCCGTAAGGCTGGATCTGTCAGGCGCGGCCGGCCCGGGACGCCAGCTGGTCGATCCCGCTGACCAGGCCGCCGGCCAGGTCACCGCCGCCGAATGAGGCCACCATGGACAGCGCGGCGAGCTTCGCGTCCCGGTCCGGGATCCGCTTACGGGCCTCGGCACCGGTCACGACCTCCAGCACCCGCTGGTTCGGCGACACGGCGATGAGCACAGCGTCGTCCGGGTCAGCCAGCTGCCGGTGCAGCGTCACCGCGTACTCCCGGGTCGGCTCCTCCAGCTCACCGACGTAGATGCTGAACGCGAGACCGGTGGCCGAGTCGGCCAGCCGCAATGCCTCGTCGAGCCGGAGCAACTGTCGGGTGCCGAACGGTCCCGGCAGGGTCGCGCTCGTCCGGGTGGACTCGCTGGACTGCTCGTGGGCCTGCTCACCAACGGTCACTTGCGCCTCCCGTCGCGCCCGGGCGGGGCTGCCCGCCGCCGGGGGTGGCCGCCTCGATCGCCGCCGGCTCGGTGCCGGCCGGCAGCGCCGCCGCCGGGGTCCCGGTCGACCGGTCGCCGGACGAGACGTACCAGACCGGGCTGAAGTCGAACTGCCGGCCGGGCCGGTAGCGGCGGTCCGCGCCGCCGCGCCCGCCGATCATCGCCAGACCGGCCACCACGAGCACGATGACCGCCGGGATCACGACGAAGAAGAGCACCGTGTTGGTAACAGACAATCTCAACGCCCCCCGGCATCGGTTCAAGGGACTCAGCGGATGTCTGGAGTGGTGGACCTGGCCACACCGCCAGCCCGTTCCGGCTCAGACGCCTTCACGGTAGCGGAGGGCCCGGCCCGCCAGATCTCCGGGTGCCGACCGGGCCAGCCGGTCCGCTCCTCCAGCTGAGCGGCCGTGGCCAGCACGGTGGCGTCCGCGCCACTGCGGCCGGTCAGCAGGACTCCCACCGGCTGCCCGGCCGCACTCTGCGCCACCGGGACGGACACCGACGGTTGCCCAGTGACGTTGAACACCGCACAGTACGGCGAGAAGCGCCGCTGCCGGTCGAAGTCCTCGGCCGGGTCACCCGTTTCGGTGAACCAGCCGACCGGTGCCTGCGGGGCACTCAGCGTCGGGCACAGCAGCAGGTCCAGCCCGACCACCGCGTGCATCGCCCGGCGCACCTGGACCTGCAGCTCGGCCAGGGTGGCGACCAGCGTCGCGGCGCTGACCGCGTTGCCCCGGCGACGCAGCAGCCGGGTCAACGGCAGCAGCCGCGCCTCCCGTTCCGGCGGCACCGGGGCCAGCGCGAGCACGTACCAGACGGTCTCGAACAGTGGCCACAGGTCCGGGCCGAGTGGCGCCGGGACGTCGACCACCTCGTGGCCGGCGTCGGCGAGCAGCGCGGCCGCCGTGTCCACCGCCGCCCGGCAGTCCGGGTGCACCGGCTCGTCGGCGAGCATCGGGGTGGTGAACCGGCCGATCCGCAGCCGTCCGGGGTCCGCTCGACGGGCCGCCGCCAGGTAGCCGCCGGGCGGCGGGGGCGGCGCCAGGTACGGCTCGCCGGGCACCGGCACCGCCATCGCGTCGAGCATCGCGGCCGCGTCGGCGATGGTCCGGGCGATCGGTCCGTGGCTGGGCAGGCCGAACCCGCCGGCGCCGAGCGGGCCGCCGGAGACGACCCCCCGGGTCGGTTTGTAGCCGACCAGGCCGCAGAGGGCGGCCGGGATCCGGCACGAACCGCCGCCGTCGGAGCCCTGGGCGAACGGCACCAGCCCGGCGGCCACCGCCGCCGCCGCTCCCCCGCTGGAGCCGCCGGCGGTGCTGGCCAGGTCCCACGGGTTACGCGCCGGCGGTGCCACCTCCCCCTCGGTGTAGAGCGAACAGCCCAGCTCGGCGGCGGTGGTCTTGCCGAGGCTGACGGTGCCGGCGGCACGCAGCAGGCGGACCACGTCCGCGTCGACGCTCGGCACGTAGTCGGCGAACGCCGCCGAGCCGAAGGTGGTGCGGACCCCGGCGGTGAGGGTGAGGTCCTTGATGGCCACCGGTACGCCGTACAGCGGGCCGGGGTGCTGCCGGGTCCGGGTGCCCGGCGGGACCCGGTCGAGGGCGTGGGCCTGTTCCCGGGCGTGGTCGGCGGTGACCGTGACGAACGCCCCGACGGTGTCCGAGAGGGCTTCGATCCGCGCCAGGTAGTACTCAATGATCTCGCTGCCGCTCAGCTCGCCCCGGCGGATCGCGGCGGCCTGCTCCAACGCGGTCAGATCATGGATCTGCGACATTGACCGATTTTGGCAGGTCACTAGCCGGCCGCAGCGGCCAGGTACGGGTGACCTGACCGGGCGCTGGTTCACCCGGGAGGGGGAGGCATAGCCGGCGTCGGGACGGGAAGTCGGGCGAGCGGGCTCCGGCCGTCGGCACGGCACACCGGTCGCCGCCGACACAGCCGGCATCGCCGGCCGGCCGGAGCGTAGTCGGGGGGAGATCATGCCAGGAGTGAGCCATCCGGTCCGCACGCTGGCCGGGCTCGCCGCCGCCGTGCTGATCGGCACGGTGGCGGCCGGGGTCGACGCGTCGCCGGCGTACGCGGGCAGCACCTACGTGGAGGCCGATCCGAGCACCGTGAACGCCGGTGGCCGGGTGACCATCCGGGCCAGCTGCGGGGACGACAACACCAGCCAGGCAACAGTCGAGTCGGACGCGTTCGGGCGGGTGATCGTGATGCCGGACCAGGATCTGCTGACCGCTCAAGTGACGGTGCCCGGCAGCAAGCGGCCCGGGCGCTACCCGGTGGACCTGCAGTGTCAGAACGGAAACACGGCGACAACCACCCTGACCGTGACCGGCACGGCGCACCCGACCAGAGGCCCGGACGCCGGAGGCGGCGGCACCGCGTCGGCCAGCACCGGCTCCGGCGGCTCGGCCCTGCTGGTCGGCGGTATCGTCGCGATCGGGCTGGGCGCCGGGATCGGGCTGTTCGCGATGCGCCGTCGACGCGCCGACTCCGGCGCGTGACCAGCGGGCGGCCAGATGGTCCGTCCTACCCCGGCTGGCGGCCGCCCGGGCGGCTGGGTGCTTCCGTTCCTGACCCAGGTAACGGCGGCGGGTACCACGGCGCACACGGTGGCACCCCGGGTTTCGACCTACGGTCAGCCGAGGCCGACACCGCCAGATTGGCCGACGGACGAAGTGGGGGATCCGCCGGCGGATGAGCCGACGGACGCAGCAGCGTACCCGGCGATCCCCGGCACGGCCCGCGGGGTGGCCCGTGCCCCGCTGCGCGGGGTGGCCGCGGTGCCGGGTGTCGCCGGTCACCGTGGCGTCAACGGGCCCGCCGCCAACCGTCGTGCACCGCACGGCCCACCCCGGCAACGGCGGGGCTGGCCCGGGTTCGGGTCGCTGCGCCCGGGTCGACGCCGGGCCGAGACGGCTGCCGCCCAGCGGGTGGCGGTGGGTGGCTACCGGGGGCGTCCGGACGCGCCGTCACGGTGGAGTCCGGTCGCGCTGGTGCTGATCGTGGCGGGCGTCTTCGTCGCCGGGTTCGGCTTCGAACGGGTGACCGGCACCCCGCTCGGGCAGTGGCTGCCCGGAGCGCACCGCGCGACGCCCGAGACGCACCCGCCGTTGGGTGCCAGCGACCCGGTCAGCCTCGCCATCCCGGCGTTGAACCTGCAGGCCGCGGTGCACGACGTCGGGTTGGCCGAGGACGGCACGATCGCGGTTCCGGAACTGAACCGGCACAACGAGGCCGGGTGGTACGTGGCCAGCCCGACGCCGGGCGAGAACGGCCCGGCGGTCATCGTCGGCCACGTCGACACCAGTACCGGTCCGTCGGTGTTCCACCGGGCCGCCACGCTGCACTCGGGCGCGCAGATCCAGGTCCGCCGGATGGACCGGTCGGTGGCGCTGTTCGAGGTCACCTCGGTAGAGCAGTTCGACAAGTCGTCCCTGCCGGTGGATCGGGTGTACGACGACTTCAGTCACCCCGGGCTGCGGCTGATCACCTGCGGTGGCCAGTGGGTCGGGGGTTCCACCGGGTACGCGGACAACGTCGTCGTCTTCGCGTCACTGATCGGCGCCCAGCACGGCTGACCTCCGCAGCCGGCTCGGGCGGCGGACCGGCCTGCTCAAGACAGCGCCCAGCCGGCTCAGGCGGCGGCTTCGGACTCGGACAGGTCGAGCCAGTCGGCCCAGCGCGGATCCGGCGCACGGTGCCCGAGCACCCGCCAGGCGGTGCCCCTCGGGGCGGCCGGCGGGGATGGCAGCCGCCAGCCCAGCTCGGCCGGGGTCCGGTCGCCCTTGCTGTGGTTGCAGCGGGCGCACGCGGCGACGACGTTCTCCCAGATGTGCCGGCCACCACGGCTGCGGGGAAAGACGTGGTCGATGGTCTCCGCCGGGCCCCGACAGTACGCGCACCGCCAGCCATCGCGGGCGAAGATCGCCCGGCGGGAAAGGCCGACGTGCGTCCGGTAGGGCACCCGCACGTAGCGGGTGAGCCGCACCACCGACGGCACCGGCAGACAGTGCCGGGCACTGTGCAGCATGCCCTCGCCGTCGGCGACGCAGACCGCCTTGGCGGACAGGACCAGGATCGCGGCCCGGCGTACGGATACGACACACAGCGGCTCATACGTCGCGTTGAGCACCAACGAACCGGAGCCCACCGCGGGTCGTATGTCAGGCATCCCGCTCACCCTCTCGGTCGTGTTCCCGCCCGCTCCTAGTGCCGACTACGACTCGACGCGGACCGACGGTCGGACCGCGACCGGCGCTGGCGAATCGCCAGCGCCCGTGCGCCAATAGTCCCCGATAGATGACCCAAATGCACGTACTATTCGGGCCTGACCCCTCGGGCGTTCGGCCGAGGGCTGGTCGCTGACCTGTTTCGCCTGGTCAGGCCGACGGTGTAGGTCGGCCGCCGACCGGGCAGGGCGGTACGGTACGAATTGACGGTGACCGCACGATTGCCCGCCCGCGCTGACCCCGAGCCTCCCGACCCGGCGACCGGGGCAGCGGCGACCGACCCGCCGTACCAGTGGGCTCAACCGGAGCCGCAGCCCTCGGTGAGCCCGGTGTGCCCCGACGACGACCCGGTCTGCAGCCAGGTGCTCGATTGGACCGGGCTGCCGTGGCTGGCGGAGGGAAGCTTCTGGCTACTGGTCAAACCCCTGCGGATCGTGCTGATCGTCGTGGTGGCGGTGGTGCTGCGGTACCTGCTGCATCGGGCCATCCGCCGGTTGGTGACCAGCACCTCGACGGTCGCCGGGCCGACCATCCTGCGGCCGTTGCGGGAACGGACACCGCCGGCTGGGACGGTGGTGATGCCGGAACGGCGGCGGCAACGCGCCGAGGCGATCGGCTCGGTGCTGCGCAGCACGGTGAGCGCGACCGTATTCGGGATCGCCGTACTGCTGGTGCTTGGCGAACTGAGCTTCAACCTGGCACCGCTGCTGGCCAGCGCCGGCATCGCCGGTATCGCGCTGGGTTTCGGGGCGCAGACCCTGGTTAAGGACTTGCTCGCCGGGCTGTTCATGCTGCTGGAGGATCAGTACGGCGTCGGCGACCTCGTCGACCTGGGCGAGGCCACCGGCGTGGTCGAGGCGGTGGGTCTGCGGATCACCACGGTCCGGGACGCCCGGGGCGTGCTCTGGTACATCCGCAACGGGGAAATCATCCGGGTCGGCAACAAGAGCCAGGGCTGGGCCATGGTGGTGGTCGACATGCCGGTCGGCTTCGCCGACACCGAGCAGGCCACTGCGGTGCTGCGTACCGCTGCCCTGGGGGTGGCCGCCGACGAGGAGATGGCCGGTCACTTCGTGGAGCCGCCGGACGTGCTCGGCGTCGAGCAGGTCACGGTCGACGGCGCGGTGATCCGTACCGTCGCCAAGACCACCTCCGAGGGGCAGTTCGTGGTGGGCCGCGAGTTGCGCCGTCAACTGGCCGCGGCACTGCACACCTCCGGGATCTCGGCACAGATCGTAGCCGGGCGGATGTTCGTCACCCGCGGGTCGGGAGGTGGGCAGGAGGAGCCCGGCCAGGGCGGAACGACTTGACCGATCACCGGGACGGCGTGTCCGAGTACCGGGACGACGTGTACACCTCGGCCGACTAGCAGGGACTATGCACCGTATGGCGGTCTGGTTGTCATCCGAATGTTTAGTCGGAGTGACGACAAACCAGCCGTTCACACTAGCCAGATGTCACCCGATCGGGCATGATCCGGGACGAGTGTCATCGGAGTGTCACCACCACTTCGCTCAGCCGTACGTCCGGGACGTTCCCCGGTAGCACCCGCCACGAGCGGGTGCCGCCGAGAACGATGGAGGCGCCGTCCGTGTCCGACGAGGCACAAACCGCCGGGAGTCCGGCGACCTTCCGTGAGGTGTTCGCGGCGGGTGAGTTCCGCTTTCTTTTCGTCTCGGTGGCGCTGTCCTGGATCGGCGACTACATCGCGAAGGCAGCGGTCACCGTCCTGGTCTACCGGGAGACGGAGTCGGTGGCCCTGTCGGCCGCCGCCTTCGCGGTCAGCTTCCTGCCCTGGTTGATCGGCGGCCCGCTGCTCACCACGGTCGCCGAGCGGCACCCGTACCACCGGGTAATGATCACCACCGATCTGATCCGGATGGCCCTGATCGCCGTGGTCGCCACCCCCGGTCTGCCGGTCTGGGCGATGATCAGTCTGCTGTTCTGCACCACCCTGGCGAATCCGCCGAACCAGGCCGCCCGGTCCGCGCTGATGCCCACCGTGCTGACCGGTGACCGGCTGATCGTGGGGCTGTCGCTGATCGCCAGCACCGGCCAGCTCGCCCAGGTCGGCGGCTACATCGCCGGCGCGGCAATCGCCTCCGTCAACCCACGGGCGGCGTTGCTGTTGAACGCGACCACCTTCGCCGTCTCGGCCCTGGTGATCCGGCTCGGGGTCCGGGCCCGGCCGGCGGCCACCACCCCGGACCGCCGCCAACACCTGCTCCGCGAGACCGCCGAGGGCTTCCAACTGGTGTGGCGTACCGACGTGCTGCGGGCCATCGCGATCCTGGTCTGGACGGTCCCGCTGTTCGCCATCGTGCCAGAGGGGTTGGCCGCCGCTTGGGCGGCCGAGCCGGGAGTGACCGACTCCGAGCGGGGTCTCGCCCAGGCGATGATCATGGCGGCGAGTCCGACCGGCTACATCGTCGGCGGGCTGCTGATCGGCCGGCTGGTCCGTCCGGGCCGCCGACGCAGACTGATCCGGCCATTCGCGGTGATCGCCCCGCTGGCGCTGGTCCCCACTCTGCTCGACCCGTCTCCGCCGGTGGTGGCGGTGCTCGCCGGGGTCTGCGGCTTCGCGGTGGCCGGTCTGCTGCCGGTGACCAACGGGCTGTTCGTCCAGGCGTTGCCGCACGGTTACCGGGCCCGCGCGTTCGGCGTGATCGCAACCGGCATCCAGGTCGGCCAGGGAGCCGCGGTGCTGGCCACCGGCCTGCTCGCCGACCGGTTCGACATCCCGACGGTGGTCGGGGTGTGGAGCATGACCGGTGCGGTGGTGATCTCCCTGGCGCTGCTGCGGTGGCCGGCCGAGGAGCGCTTCGACGCGGCGATCGCCGCCGTCGCAGCCGCTCCCGGTGTCGCGACCGGCGGTGGTTCCAGCACAGCCGGCACAGGGACCGCCGCCACAACGGAGACACCGGGCACTTCCGCCGGCTCTTCCACTGGCGCGGCGGCCAGCAACGGCAACCCCGTACCGCAGGCCCGTGACACGCAGCAGGCCGACGAGGTCGGCAGCGCCTGAGCCCGCGCTGGCGCCCACCATGCCCGCACCATGCCGCACCGGGGACCGCCGGGCGCGGACCGGCTGGCAGGATGGAGTGGTGACAGCGTCAGATCCTGCCAACGACTCGGCCGGCGCGGCGCCCGCAGCCGGCGGTCCCGCCCCGACCTTCTTCGCCGCCATCGGCGGCGAACCCGCCTTCCGCCGGCTCGTTGACGAGTTCTATGCCGGCGTCGCCACCGATCCGCTGCTCCGCCCGATGTACCCGGAGCAGGATCTGGGGCCGGCTGCGGAGCGACTGACACTGTTCCTGATGCAGTACTGGGGCGGCCCCGGCACGTACTCCGAGCAGCGTGGGCACCCCCGGCTGCGGATGCGGCACGCACCGTTCCGGATCGGTCCGGCGGAGCGGGACGCCTGGTTGACCCACATGCGCCGGGCGGTCGACCGGCTGGATCTGCATCCGGAGCTCGCCGGGATGCTCTGGGACTACCTGGAGCGTGCCGCCTACTTCATGGTGAACGAGATGGACCCGTCCGATCCGCCCCGGCGCGACCTGGCCAGCGGCTGACCGGCCGTCAGAGCAGGGCGCCCTCGTCGTGCAGCCAGTCGACGAAACCGGTCGCCACGGCCGCTCCGCAGTCCAGCAGCTCGACCAGCAGCGCGTCGTTGGCTCCGGCAGCGAGCGGGACCTGCAGCTCGGCGTAGATGGGCAACTGGCCCCGGTCGGTAGGGTCGCCGACGTACGCCTTGCAGAACCGTCTGGTGTGGTTCCACTCGTTGACCACCCGGTAGGCACGGTCGGCCCAGTCGGGCGGCACGGTGGAGTGCGGTCGGGCGCGGACCACCAGGATCTCGTCCTCCGGCCCTTCGAGGGTGAACAGGACAGCGTGCCGCTCCCACATCGCCAGCAGGCTGCCGTCACCGTCCGCGAGATACCGAATGTCCAACATGTCCAGTGCGGTGCCGATGCGACGGAGGGTCACCGGCACCACCTGCGGCGAGAGCTCCTTGCCCGCAGCCGCCGACGGCATCGGGCAGGACGGCCCCACAGGCCTGGTCGGCCCGAGTTCGGTCGACGACCGGGGCGTCTGCTCCGGCGTTCGTGGCGCAGGCGGGCCAAGCCGGACACCGCTGTCCACTCCGGTCCTGCTTCGGGCATCCGGCTCGCCGCCATCTACGTGACCGGAGCGCCACGACCACCATGGCATTATCCGCACCTCACTCCCCAGCGGATCCGGGTGCCTACGTTGCGTCGGATCCGAGGCCCGACGGTACCCGGATAGCCGTTCCTAAGCACCCCCCCAACGGACCCCCTGAACCAGAGGGATGAGGGAGCATCATACTTTCGGCTGAGTGATCGTAGGCGTGAGCGCAAGATCGTTAACTTTTTTCGTCCAGGCAACCCCGAACGGCGCGTCAAGCGCTACCCAATTACCTACTGTCCTGACCCGTACCACCGATTGAGGTGGATCCGCAGGGCGGCCCGGCAGGTCAGTCCGGTCCCGACAGTCGACCGGCTCCGGCCGACCGACCGGCCCCTCGGTCGTGCCGAGGAAGCCCATCCGGGCCACCGCCTGCACCAGCCCTTGGCGGATCTCGATCCGCCCGCCGGTCGGACCGTCGTCGGTCACCACTACGGCCACGTGGTCGAGCAGGGCGTCCCGTACCGCCCGCTGGCCCACCGCCCGGCCACCGACGCCCTGCGTCTCGGCTGCCCGCAGGGTGCCGGCCGCCGCCACCGCGACCCGGCGCAGATCGGCCGCCGGCACCACCTCGACGGCCCGCGACGGCCCGGGCGGCAACGGCCACCGCCACACGCTGTCCCGGCGCGGCGGCAACGCGGTGGAGACCGCCGTCAGCCGGGCCAGCAGCTCTGCCGCGGACACCGTGGCGTCCCCCGGGCCAGGCCCCGCCACGGTCCGCTGCACCAGGACCGCCCACGGCAGGCGGGCCCAGAGCTCGGTGCGGTCCCGGCCGGCCGACCGCAGCCGCACCGGTGCGTCGGGGTCCAGCCGGACCAGCCGGGCCAGGAACGCGCCGGCGTCGGTCAGCCCGGTCAGCCGGTGACCCCCCGACGCCGGGTCAGCCCGGGGTGTACGGCCGGCCATCATGCCTCGGTGGCGGCCGGTCGGACGTACGGCAGCAGGAAGGCCCGCTCCGCCTCGGTCAGCCGGCGCGGCCGCCCCTGCTCCAGGTCGAACGGCACCAGCACCGAACGGGCCCGGCTGACCAGCAGGTCGCCGACGAACATCTCGTAGGCGACCGTGAACCGCGACGGCCGGACCTGTTCGATCCAGAGTTCGATCCGGACGGCCGGTGCCTGGTCGGCAGTCGACCGGCCCATCCGGTAGTCGACCGGGCGCAGGTAGTCGACCTCGTGCCGGTGGATCAGCACCCCGTCGGCGAACGAACCGACGCCCCAGGCCCGCCCGCCGGAGAACATCAACGCGACCCGGGCCTCCTCGTACAGCGTCAGGAATCGGGCGTTGTTGACGTGCCCGTACGCGTCGAGGTCGGACCAGCGCAGCGCGGCGTGGAACGTGTAGCGCTGACCACCGCCGGCGGCCGGGACCTCGCCGGTCGTCGACGAGCCCCCGGCCAGTGCCGCATCAGTCACGGGTCAGCTTGCGGTAGGTCACCCGGTGCGGCCGGGCCGCTTCCGCGCCGAGCCGGTCGATCTTGTTCTTCTCGTACGCCTCGAAGTTGCCCTCGAACCAGAACCACTTCGCCGGGTTGGTGTCGTCGCCCTCCCAGGCCAGGATGTGCGTGGCGACCCGGTCCAGGAACATCCGGTCGTGGGAGATGACCACGGCGCAGCCGGGGAACTCCAGCAACGCGTTCTCCAGGCTGGACAGCGTCTCCACGTCGAGGTCGTTGGTCGGCTCGTCGAGCAGGATGACGTTGCCGCCGATCTTCAGGGTTAGCGCCAGGTTGAGCCGGTTACGTTCACCACCGGACAGCACCTTGGTCGGCTTCTGCTGGTCGGGGCCCTTGAAGCCGAACGCGGCCACGTACGCCCGGGACGGCATCTCGACCTTGCCAACCATCAGGTGGTCCAGCCCGTCGGAGACCACCTCCCAGACCGTCTTGCTGCTGTCCAGGCCGGAGCGGTTCTGGTCGACGTACGACAGCTGCACCGTCTCGCCGACCCGGACCTGGCCGCTGTCCGGCTGCTCCAGCCCGACGATCGTCTTGAACAGGGTGGTCTTACCGACGCCGTTCGGACCGATGATGCCGACGATGCCGTTGCGCGGCAGCGAGAAGCTCAGGTCGTCGATCAGGACCCGGTCGCCGAAGCCCTTTTTCAGGTTCACCGCCTCGATGACGGTGTTGCCCAGCCGCGGCCCCGGCGGGATCTGGATCTCCTCGAAGTCCAGCTTGCGGGTCTTCTCCGCTTCGCTGGCCATCTCCTCGTAGCGGTCCAGCCGGGCCCGGGACTTGGTCTGGCGCGCCTTGGCGTTGGACCGGACCCATTCCAGTTCCTCGCCGAGGCGCTTCTTCAGCTTGGCGTCGCGACGACCCTCGACCGCCAGCCGGGCGGCCTTCTTTTCCAGGTACGTGGAGTAGTTACCCTCGTACGGATAGGTCCGGCCACGGTCCAGCTCGAGGATCCAGTTGGCGACGTTGTCCAGGAAGTAGCGGTCGTGGGTGATCGCCATCACGGTGCCGGCGTACTTGGCCAGGTGCTGCTCCAGCCAGTGCACGCTCTCCGCGTCCAGGTGGTTGGTGGGCTCGTCGAGCAGCAGCAGGTCCGGCGCCTCCAGCAACAGTTTGCACAGCGCAACGCGGCGGCGTTCACCGCCGGAGAGCTGGGTCACCTCGGCGTCCGGCGGCGGACAGCGCAGCGCGTCCATCGCGAGTTCGAGTTTGGAGTCGATGTCCCAGGCGTCGGCGTGGTCCAGCTCCTCCTGCAGCTGACCCATCTTGGTCATCAGCTCGTCGGAGTAGTCGGTGGCCATCTGCTCGGCGATCTTGTTGAACCGCTCCAGCTTCGCCTTGGTCTCGGCGACCGCCTCCTCGATGTTGCCGAGCACCGTCTTCGCGTCGTTGAGCGGTGGTTCCTGGGCGAGCATGCCGACGGTGTAGCCGGGCATCAGCCGGGCGTCGCCGTTGCTCGGCCGGTCCAAGCCCGCCATGATCTTGAGCAGGCTGGACTTACCGGCGCCGTTCGGGCCGACCACACCGATCTTGGCGCCCGGCAGGAAGTTGAGCGTCACGTTGTCCAGCACGACCTTGTCGCCGTGCGCCTTGCGCGCCTTCTCCAGGACGTAGATGAACTGGGCCACGGTGCGGCCTACCTCCAGAACTCTCGTGGGACCCGTCGGTACGGGCAGGTCACGACCTCCGCGCACCGGCCGCCGGCACCGACCGGAGCGGCTGCGGGTGGTACGCGGTACGCGGTCGTGCTCGGTACGACGGTCCGATCGGTGCGTACGCCGTTGTCAATCCTGACAGGTCCGACGCCCCAGCCGCACCTCACCCCACCGGACGGCCGGGATCTTCGCGCCGGTGTTACCTGCCTCATTGCGCCCGGCCGGGTTTCGATGTCCTGATCAGCTGGGCACCAAGAGGGGGACGGGAGTCCGCCCGCCTGGCCCGCACAGTACGCTCATGGCGGTCCCGTAATCACCGGAGGTGTACGGAACGTGACGGTTCGGAGCTCGTTCGTAGTGGTCGCCAACCGCCTGCCGGTGGACGAGGTGACCACGCCGGAAGGTCGCCAGTGGCGGCGCAGCCCCGGCGGTCTGGTGACCGCCCTGCACCCGGTGCTCGCCGCGCACCAGGGCACCTGGGTCGGCTGGGCCGGTGGCGCCGGTGCGGCACCGGAGCCCTTCGACCTCGAAGGCATCCGGTTGCACCCCGTCCCGCTGAGCGCCGAAGAGCTGGAACGCTACTACGAAGGTCAGTCCAACGCCACCATCTGGCCGCTGTACCACGACGCGGTCGAGACGCCGGCGTTCAAGCGCCGCTGGCGGGAGGCCTACCGGGTGGTCAACGCCCGGTTCGCCGAGGCGGCAGCGGAGGTCGCCGACGAGGGCGCGACGGTGTGGGTGCAGGACTACCAGCTGCAGCTGGTGCCGGCCATGCTCCGGGAGATCCGCCCGGACCTGCGGATCGGCTTCTTCCTGCACATCCCGTTCCCGCCGATCGAGCTGTTCATGCAGATGCCGCAGCGCGCCGAGATCCTGCGCGGGTTGCTCGGTGCCGACCTGGTCGGCTTCCAGCAGCGGCTGGCCGCGCAGAACTTCGTCCGGCTGGCCCGCCACCTGCTCGGGCTGCGGTACGAGGGCCAGATGATCCAGGTCGACGGCCGTAAGGTCAAGGCGGGTGCCTTCCCGATCTCGATCGACGTTCCGGAGATGGAGCGGATGGCCCACGACGCGTCGGTGGAGGCGCGGGCCAAGCAAATCCGCGCCGAGCTGGGGGATCCGAAGACGGTGATCCTCGGGGTGGACCGGCTCGACTACACCAAGGGGATCGAACTCAGGCTGAAAGCGTTCCGGGAACTTCTTGCTGACGGAAAGCTGACAGTTCCGGATGCGGTTATGGTGCAAGTTGCCACCCCCAGTCGCGAGCGGGTCGAGCACTACCAGGCACTTCGGGTCAAGGTTGAGCGCGAAGTTGGCCGGATTAATGGTGAATTCGGCCGGGTTGGTGTGCCCGCCGTGCACTACCTGCACCAGTCGTACAGTCGCAGTGAACTCGCCGCGCTCTACCGCGCGGCCGATGTGATGATGGTGACACCACTGCGAGACGGAATGAACCTGGTGGCCAAGGAGTACGTCGCGGCCCGCGCCGACACCGGCGGTGCCCTCGTGCTCAGTGAGTTCGCCGGCGCGGCAACGGAGCTGCGTCAAGCGTTCCTGTGCAACCCGCACGACCCGGACGGCGTCAAGGATGCCCTGTTGCGGGCGGTGCACGTCGACAGTTCCGAGGCCCGGCGGCGGATGCGGATCATGCAGCGCCATCTGCGGACCCATGACGTCGGCCACTGGGCCCGCTCCTTCCTCACAGAACTCGGTGTGCCCGAGACGGAGGAATGAATGAGAACGTCCGTCCTTGACGGGGACGTACGCGCGGCCGCGGATCAGATCGATCCCGAGCTGCGCGCGGCGATCGGGCGGATCGCCCGGATGCCGATACTGCTGGTGGCCTGCGACTACGACGGCACCCTCGCACCGATCGTCGAGGACCCGACCAGGGCCGTACCGCTACCGGAGTCGGTCGCGGCGGTGCGGGCGCTGGCCGCGCTTCCACAGACCACCGTCGCGGTGGTCTCCAGCCGGGCGCTGCGCGATCTCGCCGCGCTCTCCCGGCTGCCCAGCGAGGTCCATCTGGTCGGCAGCCACGGGTCCGAGTTCGACATCGGCTTCGTCGAACGGCTGGCCCCTGAGCAACTGCAGGTGCACTCCCAGCTCAAGCGGGAGCTACGGCAGCTGATCAAGGACCAGGCCGGGGTACGGCTGGAGGTCAAACCGGCCAGCGTCGCGGTGCACACCCGGGGCGCCGATCCGGCAGTCGCCGAAGCGGTCGTCGCGGCGGTCAACACTGGACCGGCCGCCTGGCCCGACGTCACCGTCACCCAGGGCAAGGAAGTCGTCGAACTGTCAGTGGTCGCCACCGACAAGGGCACCGCCCTGGACCAGATCCGCACCCAGACGTCGGCCAGCGGCGTGCTGTTCATCGGCGACTCGATCACCGACGAGAGCGCCTTCGCCAACCTGCACGGCCCGGACGTCGGCATCAAGATCGGCGACGGCGACACCCGGGCAGCGTTCCGGGTCGCCGAACCGATCGACGCCGCGCGGGTGCTCGGCGTGCTGTTGGAGACCCGGCGCAACTGGCTCTACGGCGAGCACGCGGTGCCGATCGAGCGCCACTCGATGCTGGCCAACGGTCGGACCATCGCACTGCTCACCCCGGACGCCAAGGTGACCTGGCTGTGCCATCCCAAGCCGGACTCGTCGGCGATCTTCGCCGATCTGCTCGGCGGCGCACCGGCCGGGCACTTCGCCGTCGCACCGGCCCGCGGCGGGTTCCCGCTGGGGCAGCGCTACCGGCCCGGCACGATGACCGTGGAGACCCGCTGGTCGGGGCTGACCGTCACCGACTGGCTGGACCGCCCGCCGGCCGAGTCCTCCGCCGGCGACACGGTGCTACCGGGCGCCGACTCCACCCTGGTCCGGGTGCTCACCGGCACCGGGCAGGCACAGCTGGAGTTCGCACCGCGCCCAGAGTTCGGCCAGGTGGCCGTGCAGTTGCAGCCGCTCGGTGACGGGCTGCTGGTGCTCGGCTCCAACGAGCCGGTGGCGCTCTACTCCCCCGGGGTGGTGTGGAAGGTCATCGACGACGGCGGTCGGGAAACCGGCCGCGCCCTGGTCGACCTGGCCGCGCTCGACGGCATGCTCACCATGGAGCTGCGGTTCGGCTCGCACAGCCTGGAACACCACACCGTCACCGTGCAGCAGCGCCAGTCCACCGCGGAACAGCCGTGGCGGGAGTGGGTCCGGCAGCTGCAGCTGCCGAACACCGGCCGGGAGCTGGTCGCCCGCAGCGCGCTCACCCTGCGGGGACTGTGCCACGAGGCGACCGGCTCGATCCTCGCCGCCGCGACCACCTCGCTGCCCGAAGAGCTCGGCGGGGTACGCAACTGGGACTACCGGTACTGCTGGCTGCGGGACGCGGCGATGAGCGCCCGGGCGTTGGTCGACCTCGGCTCGCTGGCCGAGGCCGAGGCGTTCCTGCGCTGGGTGGACGGCTGCGTCGAGCGCACCGGCGGCCACCCGGAGCGGTTGCACCCGCTCTACACGGTGGAGGGTCTGGAACTGGGCGCTGAGGCGGTCATCGACACCCTCCCCGGCTACGCCGGCTCCCGCCCGGTGCGGGTCGGCAACCTGGCCAACCACCAGCTGCAGCTCGACGTGTTCGGGCCGATCGCCGACCTGCTCGCGGTGGTCGCCGACGCCCGCGGTGCCGTGCACGACGACGAGTGGCGGGTGCTGGAGGCGATGGTGCAGGCGGTCGAACGCCGCTGGCACGAGCCGGACCACGGCCTGTGGGAGGCCCGGCTCGCTCCCCGGCACCATGTCTTCTCCAAGGTCATGTGCTGGATGACGGTGGACCGGGCGCTGCGGATGGCGGGCCGGCACGGCGGCGGCGAACGGCCGGACTGGGTCGAGCTGCGCGACCGGATCGGCCGCAACGTGCTGGAACACGGCTGGCACGCCAAGGCTGGCGCATACACGGTCGCCTACGGCGACGAGGAGATGGACGCCTCCTCGTTGTGGATCGGGCTGTCCGGGCTGCTGCCCGACGACGACCCGCGGTTCCTCGCCACCGTGCTCAAGGTGGAGGCGGACCTGCGCAGCGGCCCGGTGGTCTACCGCTACCGGTGGGACGACGGGTTGCCCGGCCGGGAGGGCGGATTCCACATCTGCACCGCCTGGCTGATCGAGGCGTACCTGCGCACCGGGCGGCGCGGTGACGCCGAGGAGCTGTTCGAGCAGATGATCGACACCGCCGGCCCGACCGGCCTGCTGCCCGAGCAGTACGATCCGCTCGCCGAACGCGGGCTGGGCAACCATCCCCAGGCGTACAGCCATCTGGGGCTGATCCGGTGCGCCCTGCTGCTGGACGACATGCTCAAGCTCTGAACCGGGTCGGTCCGGCGCGCCGCTCCCCCGGCGCGCCAGACCGCTCAGTCCTCGGTCCGGTCGGCTCGATCGGTCGGCACGTCCAGCGTGCCGACCACGTCGCCGAAGACAACCACGGCCGGCGGCCGCAGCCCGGCGGCGGCGGCCTCGCCGGCCACGGCACCCAGGGTCGACGTCAGCGCCCGCTGGGCGCCGGTGGTCGCCTCCTGCACCACCGCCGCCGGGGTGTCCGCGCCACGGCCGTTGGCGAGCAGCGTCTCGGCGATCGCCGGCAGGTTCTTCAGCCCCATCAGCACCACCAGGGTGCCGCGCAGCCGGGCGAGCGCCGGCCAGTCGACGAGCGACAGCCGGTGCCCCGGCGGCAGGTGGCCGGAGACCACGGAGAACTCGTGGGCCACCCCCCGGTGGGTGACCGGGATACCGGCGGCGGCGGGTGCCGCGACCGAACTGCTCACGCCGGGCACCACCGACACCGGCACGCCCGCCTCGACGCAGGCCAGCAGCTCCTCACCGCCCCGGCCGAAGACGTACGGGTCACCGCCCTTGAGGCGGACCACGACGGATCCGGCCCGGGCCCGGTCCACCAGGATCCGGTTGATCTCCTCCTGGGCGGCAGCCGGGCCGTACGGGATCTTCGCGGCGTCGACCAGCTCGACCCGGGCGGGCAGCTCGTCCAGCAGCAGCCCGGGCACCAGCCGGTCGGCGACCACCACGTCGGCTTCGGCGAGCGCGCGGCGGCCCTTCACGGTGATCAGTTCCGGGTCGCCGGGGCCGGCACCGACCAGAACCACCCGGCCGGTCGGTGCGGGGCCGGCGGTGGCCGACGCCGTCCCGGCGGTGTCGGCGACCGGGATGGTGCCGTCGGACAGCCGCTGGTTGATCGCGTCCCGGACCCGGACCGCCCGCTGCGGGTCCCCGCCGCCGAGCACCGCCACGGTCACCGGGCCGTGCCGGGTCACCGCCGGGGTCCAGGCGGTCGCCTCGGTCCGGTCGTCGGCCCGTACGCAGAACACCCGCCGGGGCTCGGCGGCGGCGCTGACTTCGGCCGCCGCCGCCGGGTCGTCGACGGCGACCTGGACCAGCCAGACCCCGTCGAGGTCACCGGGCTGGAACCGCCGCTGCCGCCAGCCCAGCCGCCCGGCGGTGACCAGGCCGTGCAAAGCCGGGGTCAGCTCGGGTGACACGACGAGCACGTCGGCTCCGGCGTCCAGCAACGCCGGCACCCGCCGGGTGGCGACCGCGCCGCCGCCGACCACCAGCACCCGCCGGCCGTGAAGCCGCAGCCCCAGTGGGTAGAGATTCACTTCTCGGAAACTCCCGCCGCGTCGAAGGTGGCCACCTCATGCAGGACCCGGACCGCGCTGGCCACCATCGGCCAGGCGAGCAGGGCGCCGGTGCCCTCTCCGAGGCGCAGCTCCAGGTCGACCAGGGGGTGCAGGCCGAGCTGGCGCAGCCCAACGGTAGCCCCCGGCTCCACCGAACGGTGCCCGGCCACCATCGCGGCGGTGGCGTGCGGGGCCAGGGCCGCCGCGGCCAGCGCGGCGGCCACCGCGCTGACCCCGTCCAGGATCACCGGGATCCGCCGGGCGGCGGCGCCGAGCAGGAAGCCGCAGAGCGCTGCGTGTTCCAGCCCGCCGAGCGCGGCCAGCACGCCGACCGGGTCGGCCGGGTCCGGCCGGTGCCGGCGCAGCGCGGCGTCCACCACGGACATTTTCCGCTGGTACGTCGGCTCGTCGACCCCGGTGCCCCGGCCGGTGACGTCAGCCGCCGCCGCACCGGTGAAGCCGGCGATCAGGGCCGCCGCCGCGGTGGTGTTGGCGATCCCCATGTCCCCGGTGAGCAGGCTGGCGGCGCCACCGTCGTGCAGGTCGCCGGCGACCCGGATACCCACCTCGACGGCGGTACGGGCCTCGTCGACGGTCATCGCCGGCCCGCTGGACAGGTCGGCGGTGCCGGGGCGTACCCGGGCCGACACCAGCCCGTCGGCGGGCTCCAGCGGCGCGGCCACGCCCACGTCGACCACGGTGACGCTGGCCCCCATCTGCCGGGCGAAGGCGTTCACCACCGCGCCGCCGGCCAGAAAGTTGGCCACCATCTGCGCGGTGACCTCCTGCGGCCAGGGGGTGACCCGCTGCCGGTGCACCCCGTGGTCGGCGGCGAAGACGGCCACCGCGCCGGGCTCGGGCAGCGGTGGCGGGCAGGCCGCGGCGAGGCCGGCGAGCCGCACCGACAGCTCCTCCAGCGCGCCGAGCGAGCCGGCCGGCTTGGTCAGCCGGGCGTGCAGTGCCCGGGCCTGAGTCATCGCGTCGCCGTCGGGGGGCTGGATCCGCGCCAGGGTCGCCTCGATCAGCGAGCCGGTCGGGTGATCGGGCACAAGTCCGCCAGGACCGTCGGGCATCGGTACTCCACGACCATCGGGCATCAGTCCTCCAGGGTGGTCGACAACACGGAGACGAAGGCGTCGGTGGTGGCAGTGTCCCGTACCGCGATCCGCAGCCAGTCGACACCCAGCCCGGGGAACGTGTCGCCGCGGCGTACCGCGTAGCCCTGCGCACGCAGCCGGTGCCGCACCCGCTGCGCACCGGCGACGTGGATCAGGACGAACGCGCTGGCCGGGGTGCCGGCCACGGTGACCCCGGGCAGTTCGGCGAGCCGTCGGACCAGGTGGGCACGCTCGGTGGCGAGCGCGGCGGCGAACCGGCGTTCGGCGCCTACCGCCCGGCGGCTGGCGCACACCTCGGCGGCGACCAGCGCCGGAGTGGCGACCGGCCACAGCGGCGCTGCGGTGGCGAGCCGGCGCAGCAGCGGCTCCGGGCCGAGCAGGTAGCCGATCCGCAACCCGGCCAGTCCCCAGGTCTTGGTCAGGCTGCGCACCACGACGAGTCCGGGCAGGTCCCGCCGGTCGGCCAGCGACTGCGGTTCGCCCGGTACGCCGGCGGCGCAGGTGGTGTCGGCGAACGCCTCGTCGACGACGACGACCCGGCCCGGTCGGGTGAGCGCGGCGACCGTCTCGGCGGGGTGCAGCACCGACGTCGGGTTGGTCGGGTTGCCGATGAGCACCAGGTCCGCGTCGGCCGGAACGAGGCCGGGGTCAAGGGTGAACCCGGTGTCGGCGGACAACAACACCCGGTCGACCCGGTGCCCGGCGTTGCGCAGGGCGGCTTCCGGCTCGGTGAACTGCGGGTGCACCACCACCGGGTGGCGGGCGTCGCGCAGCGCCTGGGCGATCAGGACGAAGCCCTGGGCGGCACCGGCGGTGAGCAGCACCTCGCTGGCGGGCCGGCAATGCCGGTCGGCGACGGCCGTGACAGCGGCCCGCTGGTCGGGGTAGCGGGCGAGATCGCGCAGGCTGGCAGAGACCGGTTCGGTCAGCCAGCGCGGCGGTTCGCCGACCCGGACGTTGACCGCCAGGTCGATCAGGCCGGGGGTGGCCTCGACGTCGCCGTGGTGCCCGAGATCGTACTCCTGCATGGTGGCGATCATGCCGGGCGGGCGAGACGAAATCGACGAAGGGTGACGCTTGTGACACGATTCGTCTTATGATTTTAATCCTTTTGGTCACTTTATGTGGATGTTCGGCTTAGCTTTGGGCCGTGAGGAAACGCACCCGCCACCCAGCTCGCAGTGGCCGCCTCGTCCAACTGCTCCGGGCCGGTCTGATCGCCGGTGTCGTGGTCGCCGCCGCCGCGTACCCGATGGCCGCCGCCGCCGGTCTCGGCGTCATCGCCAGCACCAGGGCGATCGACCAGATTCCCAGCGAGCTGCGCGACGCCCAGCCCGCCCAGACGTCGTACGTCTACGCCGCCGACGGCAAGACCCTGGTGACGATGTTCTACGAGGAGCACCGCAGGTACGTACCGCTGACCGAGATGTCGCCGTTCATCCAGCAGGCCATCGTCGCTTCCGAGGACAACCGGTTCTACCAGCACTCCGGCGTCGACCCGAAGGGCGTCGCCCGGGCGTTCGTCGCCAACCAGCAGGCCGGCGGGGTGTCCCAGGGCGGCTCCACCCTGACCATGCAGTACGTCCGGCTCGCCCTGCAGCAGACCGCCCAGAACCCGCTGGAGCTGCAGGCGGCCACGGCGCAGACCCCCGGCCGCAAGATCCGGGAGATCCGGATCGCCATGGAGCTCGAGAAGCAGATGTCCAAACCGGAGATCCTGGAGCGGTACCTCAACGCCGCCTACTTCGGTCACCGGGCGTACGGCATCTACGCCGCCGCAGAGATCTTCTTCTCCAAGCACCCGAAGGCGCTGACCGCCAGCGAGGCCGCGCTGATCGCCGGACTGGTCAAAGCACCGTCGGAGTACGACCCGGCGACATCGGACCAGGCCGCAGCCACCGAGCGGCGCAACTACGTCATCGACCGAATGGCCGACCTGGGCTACCTCTCCCCGGTCGCGGCCGAGCAGGCCAAGGCCGAACCGATCCGGCTCAACCTGAGCACCCCGCCGAACGAGTGCGTGTCGGTGCCGCAGGAGCACAACGACTGGGGCTTCTTCTGCGACTACCTCAAGTCCTGGTGGATGAGTCAGAAGGCGTTCGGCGACAGCCCGTCCGAGCGGCTGGCAAACCTGCGTACCGGCGGGTACCGGATCGTCACCAGCCTCGACCCCGGCATTCAGAAGGTCGCCCAGGAACAGGTCACTTCCCGGGAGTCGATCGGCAGTCCGTTCGCGCACGGCCTGGTGGCGGTCGAACCCGGCACCGGACAGGTCAAGGCGATGGCGGTCAACCGGGTCTACTCGCTCGACCAGACCGACAACGGCCAGCACTCCAACCCCAACCTGCGGGAGAAGGTCAAAGGCAACTACCCGAACACGGTGACACCGCTGCTCGGCGGCGGCGACCTGCCCGGGTACCAGGCCGGCTCGACCTTCAAGATGTTCACCATGCTGGCCGCGCTGGACGCCGGCATGCCGTTGCGCTCCGGATTCAACGCGCCGCACCGGATCAACTCCATCTACGACGGCGGCCAGGGCAGCAGCAGCTGCGGCGGACGGTGGTGCCCGAGCAACGCCGACGGGTCAATGGCCGGCTTCCACTACATGTGGTCCGGGTTCGGTAAGTCGGTCAACACCTACTTCGTCTGGCTGCTGCAGCAGGTCGGCGCGGAGAAGGCGGTGCAGATGGCCGAGCGGCTCGGGCTGCGTTGGCGCACCGACGTCGACCGGCGCAACGCCTCACCCGAGTACGCCAGCAAGTGGGGTGCCTTCACCCTCGGCGTATCCGACGTGACCCCGCTGGAAATGGCGAACGCGTACGCCACCATCGCCGCCGACGGCAGCCACTGCGAGGACTCCCCGGTGTTGGCGGTGGAGAACCCGGACGGCACCCCGGTCACCTACCGGGCGTTGACCGGGGTCGACGTCGAGGTGGCAGCCCCGCGCTGCCGGGCGGCCTTCTCGCCGGACGTGGCCCGAGCCGCCACCGACGCCGCCCGCTGCCCGGTCGGTGACCGCCCGGCCGCTGGCGGCTGTGGCGGCTGGGCCACCGCCGAAGGGGTCGCCAAGGCGGTCGGGCGACCGGTTGCCGGCAAGACCGGTACCACCGACAGCACCCGGTCCGCCTGGTTCACCGGATACACCCCGGAACTCGCGGTGGCCAGCTTCATCGCCGACCCGGACAACCCGTTCAACGCGGTCGGCGACTGGCAGTCGCAGAAGCCGGTGGACTCGGCCGCCGGTACGTTGAAGAATGCCCTCAAGGGCAAGCCGCCACGCCAGTTCACCCCGCCGTCAGCCGAGATCGTCGGCTGAGGCCACCAGCACCGGCTCGGTGTCCTCGTCGTCGCCGACCGACGGCGGCCGCGGCCCGGGCGGGTGCGGTGCGGCCGGGTGCGGTGCGGCCGGGTGCGGCGGCACCGGCGGGCCGGGCTCACCGGGCGGCGGGCCGACCCGGCCGTCGCCCGCCCCCGGCCGGCCGTCGGCGGCGGCGACCACCAATCGCCGGGCGATCTCCGGTGCCCCCGCCCAGTGCAGCGTCAACTGGGAGGCGTGCACCCGACGCCAGACGAAGCCCTCCGGCACTCCGTTGCCCCACGTCCACGCGGGGGTGTGGCCGGCACGCGGGGAAACCACCGTCTGGTGCTGCTTGTAGCCGATCAGTCGACCACCGAGCGGCGCGACCGGGGTGGCCGCCCGCGACGTCGCCTCCCGGTAGCCGACGATCATCCGGTCGGTGGTCGACGCCGCCGCGTCGAACACCTCACCCATCGGCCGCCCGTCACACTCCCGGACCAGCCAGAGCAGCCCGGTCCCCTCGGCCAGCACCGGCCGACCGGACCGGGCCAGGTCGGCCACCGCGAGGGTCAACGCACGGTTCGCCGACAACTCCGGCAGGTAGGTCTCCGGCAGCCCGCCGGGCAGCACCAGCGCCGCCGTCGCCTCCGGCAACGACTCGTCCCGCAGCGGATCCACCGGCACCACCGCGGCACCGGCGGCGGTGAGCAGTTCGACCGTCTCCGCGTAGCCGTAGATCAGCTCAGCCGTGCCGGCGACCGCGATCACCGGACGCCGGGCCGGCGGCGGCGCCGGCGGCACCCCGGCCGCCTCGGCCTCGGCGGCCAACGCGTCGCCGGCGGTCCACTCCGGCACCGGCAGCGGCGGCGCTGACCGGGCCATCGCCAGCACCAGGTCCAGGTCGACGGCCGCGTCCACCGCCTCACCCAGCCGGCGGATCAGCCGTACCGTGTCGATGTTGTGATGCGCGACCGGCACCACCCCGGCCGGGCGCGGGACCCCCGCCGGCAGTTCGCCCCGGTGCAGCGCGCCGAGCACCGGCACGCCGATCTCGTCCAAGGCGGTACGGAGCACCTGTTCGTGCCGCGCCGAGCTGACCCGGTTGAGGATCACCCCGCCAAGCCAGAGCAGTTCGTCGTACGCCCGGAAGCCGTGCACCAGCGCACCCACCGACTGGCCCATCGTCGCCGCGTCCACCGCCAGCAGCACCGGGGCGCGCACGGCGGTGGCGACGGTCGCCGTGGACGGGCTGTCCGGCCGGCTGCCGAGACCGTCGAACAGCCCCATCGTCCCGGTGACCACGGCGATGTCGGCTCCGGCCGCACCGTGCACCAGCAGCGGACCGATCCGCCCGGAGCCCACCAGCATCGGGTCCAGGTTGCGGCCCGGCCGCCCGGCGGCGGCACCCAGATACGCGGCGTCGGTGTGTTCCGGCCCGACCTTCAGCCCGGCAGTGCTCAGCCCTCGGTGCCGCAGCGCGGCCAGCAGGCCGATCGCCACCGACGACTTGCCGTGGCCGGACGCGGGGGCGCTCACCACCAGGCGGGGCAGGGACGGCATCTGCGACTCCTCTTTACGTACGGGTGGCGGGCGGTTCCGGGCGACGGACGCCAGGTGGGGTCGGCCGGACCGCCACCGGCGGCATCGGTGGAACAGCCGCAAGACGATACCCGGTAGTCTCCGCCATGTGTACCGGTTCCTGCTGACGCCCCGGTGGCTGGGCTACCTCGTGGTGGCCCTGGCCGCTGCGGCGGTGATGGTTCAGCTGGGAAACTGGCAGCTCGACCGCTACCACCAACGCAGTGCGGTCAACGACCGGATCGACACCGCCGGGCAGCAGACCCCGGTCGAGCTGACCCGGGCCGCCGGCCGCCCCGGCCCGGCACCCGGCCAGGCCGGCGACGCGCCACCGGAGTCGGCGACCTGGACCAGGGTGACCGCCGTCGGACGCTACGACAGCGGCAACGACGTGCTGGTCCGCAGCCGTACGGTGAACAGCCGGGTCGGCTACGAGGTGCTCACCCCGCTGGTGCTGGCGGACGGTTCCGCGGTGCTGGTCGACCGGGGGTGGATCCCGCCGGACGACAGCGGGCTCGCCGTCGCGCCGCCGGTGCCGCCGGCACCGACCGGCGAGGTGACCGTGACCGGGCTGCTGCGCCAGCCGGAGCCGATGTCCGGCTCGGTGACCCGCCAGGACGGCACGCTGCAGACCCGGCGGATCGCCACCCCGGTGCTCGCCACAGAGTTGCCCTATCCGATCTACGGCGGCTACGTGCTGCTGCAGGAGCAGGACCCGCCGGCCGACCCGGTCTTCGTCGCCGTACCGATCCGGCACGAGAACAGCTGGCAGAACGGCGGCTACGTGGCCCAGTGGTGGATCTTCGCGGCGATGACCCTGGTCGGCTTCGGCTGGCTGGCCCGGCGCGAGGCACACAACCGGCGGCGGCCGGCCGGTGACGGTGACCGGGCCGATGCCACCGGAGGCGATGCCGACCCGGTCGACCGGCGTTCGCCTGCCGTACGGTGAGCCCGACCGACCCGTCGCCCGGCGGTCTGGCCCGCCGGCTGGGCACCGGCGACGCGGTGGTCGTCGGTCTCGGTGCGATGATCGGCGCCGGGGTGTTCGCCGCGTTCGCCCCGGCGGCGGCCGCCGCCGGCGGCTGGCTGCTCGCCGCGCTCGGCGTCGCCGCCGTGGTGGCCTACTGCAACGCGATGTCGTCGGCGCGGCTGGCCGCCCGCTACCCGGAGTCCGGCGGCACCTACGTGTACGGCCGACGCCGGCTCGGCGACTTCTGGGGCCACCTCGCCGGCTGGGGGTTCGTGGTCGGCAAGACCGCCTCGTGTGCGGCGATGGCGCTCACCGTCGGCAGCTACCTGGCCCCGGGATACGCCCGGCCGGTCGCGGTCGCGGCGGTGGTCGCGCTCACCGCGCTGAACCTGTTCGGCGTGCACCGGTCGGCGCTGGCCACCCGGATCATCGTCGGTGTCGTGCTGGTGGTGCTGGCGGCGGTGGTCGTGGCCGGGCTGATCGGCGGCACCGGGCCGGTCGTCGGCGGGGCAGGCGGCGTACCCGTCGACGGCTGGGGGGTGCTGCAGGGCGCCGGGCTGCTCTTCTTCGCCTTCGCCGGCTACGCCCGGATCGCCACCCTCGGCGAGGAGGTCCGCGACCCGCGGCGCACCATCCCGCGGGCGATCCCGATCGCACTGGGCATCACCCTGGCGGTCTACGCGCTGGCTGCGGTCGCGGCGCTGCGGGCCCTGGGCCCGGCCGGGCTGGCCGACGCGCCGGCACCGCTGGCCGCCGCCGTGTCGCAGGCCGGTGCCGGCTGGTTGACCCCGGTGGTACGCGTCGGCGCGGCCACGGCGGCGCTCGGGGCGCTGCTGGCATTGATCCTCGGGGTGTCCCGGACCGTGTTCGCGATGTCCCGGGGCCGGCATCTGCCGGCCGGGCTGGACGCCGTACATCCGCGCCGTCAGGTGCCGCACCGGGCGGAGATCGCGGTCGGGGTCGCGGTGGTCGCCCTGGTCTGCGTCGCCGACCTGCGCGAGGCGATCGGCTTCTCGTCGTTCGGGGTACTGGTCTACTACGCGGTGGCCAACGCCGCCGCGTTGACCCTGCGCCGCGACGAGGGCGCGCTGCCGAAGGCCGTACCGGTCGTCGGGATCGCCGGCTGCCTGCTGCTGGCCGCCACCCTGCCCGGCACGGCAGTGCTCACCGGGCTGATGGTGTTCGCTGTCGGCGTCGGCGTCTGGTGGGCCGGCCGCGGCGTCCGCGCCCGAGGCTGACCGACAACCTGCGCGTGGACGTCGCGGGTTAGGCTACCTGGCTTACCCGGATCAGGCTCTATCCAGTCGAGAGATTGAGGCCATGGTCATGGTTTCGGGACGACCGTGACGCTTGGTTCCGGACGGTCCACCGAGAGCAAGAAAGCGCTCATCAGTAGCGAAAATGCCACGGTGAGCAGAGAGATGCCGAGCAGAACCTGGAGGTCTATTCACAGGCGATCCTGTAGAAGTGCAGCCCGATGACACAGGAGATCGTTTCCGTAAAGGTCGCGAGCGGTCTGCGGTAGTCGGTGTGTAGGATTCTCCAGGTCTTCAGGTTCGCGATGACCTGTTCGACGACC
>NZ_JBHMIQ010000007.1:0-158400 GCF_048060315.1 Micromonospora sp. LOL_013 | reverse complement strand
GATCGAAGTTTTCAACGATCTGGTCAAGAACGCAGTGTCGCCATGATCACTTGATCCCGCCCTGCACTCTGATTCCGGGCGTCGCTCCTTGGCTGCCTGAATAGGTGTCGCGCACAACATTCTATCGGAATGGTGAAAAGGTAGCGAATCCATTTGGCTAGCGAATTGGCTCGCTATGCGGAACTTCCTGTTGTGTTGGATGGTAAGTTTCGACCGTGGCGATATAGCGTCAGTCATTCTGAGTTGGAGATTAGAGGAGAGGGTAGTGGTGTAACGACGCGCGCACTCTTCTCTGGTGTAGTGGGGGTGAAACTAAAGTCAGTGTACTCGTCGTTGACCCTGAGTTGTGCCAATAATGATGATCGACAAATTATCCTAGATTTTTTGAGGATCGATGATCGTGCCGGTAGTGTAATTCCGGTGCTCTTGTCGTCCGACCTTGGAGAAGGCTTCGTTGCCTGTCTGTCATTTGTTGTCCGAATGCATCGTTCGAGTGAATCATCTGGCTTGGAAGTTCCAGGTGGAGAAAGTGAGCTCATTGTTGCTGGTTGAGGTCAGGATGTGGACATTGGTTGGTCTGTCTGGTCGCCTTGGTTAAGACCGCAGACTGTCGTTGCTGCCTCGTCGCGGGATGATTCTATTCGCTTGTGGGCGTTTGGGCTGTCCGTGGAAATTTGGGTAGTGCGATGGCTCTCGTGCCGCTGTATGCGGAAGATGCAAGTCGATTAGCTCTGGTGCCACGCATTGACAACGATCATCGTTGTGTGAAAGCATGGTTATCGCGCGTATTCAGTGCCTGGCAAGGGGGAGTAGTAGATGACAGTGGATAATCGTGGATCCGTGCGCGGGCTGCGGCGGGTGGCAGTGCTGATCGCGTTGGTGCTCGGCGTACACACCGTGGCCGCCGCTCCGGCGGTGGCCGGACCGACCGGGCACGAAACTGCGACGTCGAGCAACGTCGTCGCGCCGATCGCGCCGGACATCGACTCGCCGGAGTACCTGCCGCTCGACGCCGACGAACACACCAGCGCCTGCGCCGAGGACAACCAGCACCGTGGGTCGATCGGTGTGTACGGCACCTTCACCTTCCACTCGCCGTCCCCCCAGGTCGTCAAGTACCTGTACGGCTTCAACACCAACCCCTTGCCGGACAACGTCCTAGTGCCCGCGAGCATCGGTGCGCCGGTGTCGCTGCGCTGGATGCCGGTGCAGGACGGGACGACCTCAGTCACCGTGCAGGCGGTCGACGCCGACGGAGGACGTTCGCCGATCGCATACTGCCTTTTCTCCGTACCGACCCGGCTCGCTGCTGGCGAGTGGCCGCTCGACGACGCGGCCGGTGCCACGTCGGCGGCGGACGCGCGCGGCAACCACCCGGCGGCCGCCGGCAGCGGCGTCACGTTCGGCGTTCCTGGGTCGGAGTGCGCTGACCTGGGCGCGCAGTGCCAACTCGGCCGGGCGGCCCGACTCACCGGCGACGCGGCTACCAGCTACCTGGCTACCAGCACTTCCGGCCTGATCGACACGTCGACCGGGTTCGGTGCCAGCGCCTGGGTGCGGTTGACCGACGACTCGGTCGACCGGGTCGCGGTCAGCCAGGACGGCATCGACGCGCCCGGCTTCACCCTCAGCTTCGACGCGGACAGTGGCCGTTGGGCGTTCGAGATCGCCGCATCGGACTCGCCTTCACCGGCTGTGTGGTCGGTGACCAGCACCGCGCCGGTCATGCTCGGCGAGTGGACCCACCTGGCGGCCGCGTACGACCCGGAGCTGACCACGATGACCCTGTACGTCCACGGCGACGAACAGCCGGTGGCGCTGCGTCAGTCGGTGTGGGCGTCGCAGGGTGCGGTGCAGATCGGTCGCGCGGTCAGCGGCAGCGGCTACACCGAGGGCTGGGCCGGAGACCTCGCCGACGTCGCGGTCTTCGACCGCGTACTGGTGTCGCACGAGGTGCGAGACCTGTCGGCTCGGCCGCCGACCTCGTTCGGCTACTGGCCGCTGGACGAGGCCACCAACGGCAACAGCCCGGAGTACGGCGGCGGTGCGGACCTGCGGTTGCACGGCGATTCGCACCTGTACGCCCCGGATATGGACGAGGACCCGTTCGCTGAGCCGCCGCTGGTAGCTGATGGGCATCTGGTGCTCGACGGCGTCGACGACTGGGCGCAGACCGACGGACCGATCGCGGTTACCGACCGCAGCTTCACCGTCGGCGTACGGGTGCGGTTGCCGGGCCCGACCTGCGGAGACACCGACCAGGCGGTGCTGTCCCAGGCCGGCGTCACCGCCAGTGGCTTCGTCATCCGCTGCAACGCCGCGTCGAATCGCTGGGAGCTGGTCCTGCCACACCAGGACACCACCGACCCGGCGTCGACGGTCATACAGGACAACTTGACGTACCCGGAATGGGATTACTTCGGCCAGCACCTGGCGGTGGTCTACGACTCGGCGCGCCAGGAGGTGAGACTCTACGTCGACGGCTACCTTTCTGCGACCGGCACTGCCGCGTACACGGCCGGCTGGCGGGCGGACGGCGGCCTGCAGGTGGGCCGGGCGTTGCACAACGGGAGCTTCGGCCAGTACCTCACCGGCGTCGTCGACGAGGTCCGGGTGTACGCGGGAGCCGCCGACGAGACCATGATCGCCCGGATGTCAGGAATGGCGGGTGGCCCGATCGGGTGACCGTTCGTTGAGCGTGGCCTGCGTGCCGGCACAGGGTGCGCAGGCCGCCGCGTTCAGCGTAGGCAGGAGTCGTCGGGGTCGATGGTGGTGGTGATCCGGCGGCCGATGTCGCGTAGTTGTCGGCATTGGCCCTTGGTCATCGGGTCGAAGACGAGCCGGCGCACCTCGGCGACGTGTCCAGGTGCCGTCTCGACCAGCTTGTCCCAGCCGGCGTCGGTCAGCGTGGCAAGCGTGTAGCGGCCGTCGGTCGGGTCCGGCGCGCGGCTGACCCAACCCCGTTTCTCCAGCCGGGTGACGACCTGTGACAGCCGCGACAACGACCCGTCGGCGATCATGGCGAGCCGGCTCATCCGCATGGTGCGCTCGGGCGTCTCGGACAGTGCGGCCATGACCTGGTACTCGAAGTGGCTGATCCCGGCGTCGCGCTGCAGCTGCCGGTCGAGCGCCGCCGGCAGCCTGGTCAGCACGCTGACGAGGGCGAACCAGGTCTCCAGCTCGTCCTCGTCAAGCCAGTGCGGCTGCTCGGTCGGGGTGGCCATGTTGTCGAGTCTAGCTTCAAGCGTCAAGTGATCACGAGAGCTGCGTCACTTGACGCTTGAAGTCATCGCGGACTAGCCTCGCTTCAAGCTTAAAGCGATCCGACATCGGAGACAGATATGAACATCGTTCTTTGGGTGCTCGCCGGACTGCTCGCCGCAGCGTTCCTCGGCGCGGGGCTGATGAAGGTCAGCCAGCCGAGAGAGAAGCTCGTCGAGAAGGGCATGGGCTTCGCCGCCGACTTCCCCATGGGCCTGGTACGGACCATCGGCGCGCTGGAGATCCTTGCCGCGATCGGCCTGATCCTGCCCGGAGCCACCGGCATCGCCCCGATCTTCGTACCGCTGGCCGCCCTCGGTCTGGTCCTGATGATGATCGGCGCCGCGATCGTGCACGCCCAGCGCAAGGAGTACCCGGCGATCGTTCCCAACCTGGCACTCCTGGCGATGGCCGCCGTCGTCGCCTGGGGCCGATTCGGCCCGTACGCCTTCTGACGCCCGTACGCCTTCTGACCATTCACCACCTCCTGGGGAGACCTGACCATGCCTGAGCTGTTCGAGCCGGTGATCATCGGCAAGTGGAACCTGCCCAACCGGGTGTTCATGGCACCCATGACCCGCAACCGGGCGCAGCCCGACGGGGTACCCAACGAGCACGCCGCCACCTACTACCAGCAGCGGGCCACCGCGGGCCTGATCATCACCGAGGGGGTGCAGCCGAGCGCCGTCGGGCAGGGCTACCCGAACACCCCCGGCCTGCACACGCCCGCGCAGGTCGACGGCTGGCGGCGGATCGCCGAGGCGGTGCACGCCGCCGACGGCCGGATCGTCGCCCAGCTGATGCACGCCGGTCGGATCGCCCACCCGGACAACAAGCACGGGCAGGAGACCGTCGCGCCGAGCGCCGTCACCGCCGACGGCACGATGATCACGGCCACCGGCATGCAGCCGTACCCGACGCCGCGCGCCCTGACCACCGACGAGCTGCCGCAGGTGGTCGACGAGTTCCGGCAGGCGGCGCGTTCGGCCGTCGACGCCGGCCTCGACGGCGTCGAGCTGCACGGCGCCAACGGCTACCTGCTGCACCAGTTTCTCGCCCCGCCGACCAATCAGCGCACCGACGGGTACGGCGGTTCGCCGGCCGCCCGTGCCCGGTTCGTCGCCGAGACGGTCACCGCCGTCGCCCAGGAGATCGGCCCGGAACGGGTCGGGCTGCGGCTCTCCCCGGCCAACGGCGCCAACGGGCTGGTCGAGGACGATCCGGCCGAGACCGCCGCCACCTACCGGGGGCTGGTCGACGCGATCGCCCCGCTCGGCCTGGCCTTCCTGCACCTGTCGATCGACCCGGCCGATCCGCTGCTCGCGGACCTGTCGGCCCGGTTCGGCGGCCCGGTCGTGGTCAACACCGGGTTCGCGTCGGTCACCGACCGGGAAACCGCGCAGACCCTGGTACGTAGCGGCAAGGCGACCGCGGTCGCGGTCGGTCGACCGTTCATCGCCAACCCCGACCTGGTACGCCGCTGGCGTGAGCAGGCTCCGCTCAACGAGGTCGACCAGGCGACGGTGTACGGCGGTGACGCCCACGGCTACACCGACTACCCGTCCTTGGACGGTGCCGGCACTCCGGCCAGCGCCGGATAGGCGGCCCGGCGGTACCGCCGGCTCAGCGGGCTGAGCCGTTTCGTCAGTCGGGTGGGCCGACGGTGACCGTTGCTGTGGCCGGCAGACACGAGCCGGTGTCGGCCGTCGCCCTGACTTGGGCTACGGCTCCGGCGCTGCCGGGTGCGGCGGTGATGGTGACCGGGTGTTCCGTGCTGCCGGGCCGGGTGACCGTCGGGGTGACGCTGACTCCGGGGTCGCCGGTCACCGTCAGATGCAGCGCCGGGGCGGCAGCGCAGACGGTCACGAACGTCATGGTCGCTGAGCCACCGGCCGACACCTCCACCTGCGACGGACAGGCGATCACCATCAGCGCCGGTGGCGGCGCGGCCTGGCTGAAGGTGATCGTCGCCGAGTCGGCGGTGTCCGCCGGTGAGGCGGTGACGACCCGAGCGAAGGCGGTGTGCCGTGGGAAGCCGTCACTGGTGTCGCCGTCGCGCAGCGCCGGGTGGTCGGGTGGAACGTCGATGCCGTACGGGGCCGTCGTGTTGCTGCCGACGAGCTGGTCGTTGATGTGGAACTCGACCCGTTCGATCGTCCCGGTCTTGGTGCTGGCGTCGGCGGTCATCCGGATGGCGCAGACTGACACCAGGTAGCTGTTGTCGACCGGGCTGGTCAGCGTCACCTCGGGTGCCGGCCCCGGCCCGGGTTGGTTGCCGTCGCACGGGTCGCCGTTGATGGTGCAGCCCGGATCCTGCGGTCGGTCGCCGGTCCAGGCGCCGACGTATCCGATCTCGACCGATCTGCCGGCGGCGATGATGTTGTTCCACGTCGTCGGAGTGGCGGTGAGGGTTTCGCCGTCCAGGGTCCAGTTGGCGTTCCAGCCCTGCTGGACCGTTTCGCCGGCCGGCAGCGTCAGGACCAGTTTCCAGCCGGTGACCGCCGTGGCGCAGGTGTTGGTGATGGTGATGTCGCGGAAGACGCCACCGCTGTCCGGGCCGTTGTTCCAGTAGCTGCTCTCGATTGTCACCGTCAGGCATCTGGCACTGGTGGCGGCCCCGGCGGTCGTGCCGGCCGCGTGTGCCGGGGCGCTGGCCGCCGTCGTACCGCTGGTGGCGAGAAGCATCGCGGCGGCGACGCCGGCCGTGGCCCGCCACCACGAGGTCCGCCACCACGAGGTCCGTCGGCGGCTGCGGGGCACTTCATCGGTACGGTGACGCGTCGGTGGGGTGGACGACAACGACATGGGGGCTGGTCTCCTTTGATCCCAGGAACCCGTGCCGACCTAGCTGGGCCGGCAGGACGGACGGTCCCACAGTTGTCCGCCGGCCCAGGCCACTGTAGGCGCCCTCATCGTTACATCAGTGACTGTCACTGTACAACGGGTGTGACGACGCGCTGGGTATGGCCGCCCGGTGCCTGCTCCGAGCGTCGGGAACGTGGCTTACGCGGTATTTGCTCCCTATCTGACGGGACTCCACGTCACTGACCGTCAACGGTGCAGAGTGGTGCCCACTCCGCTGTGGTGCCCACTCCGCTTATGTCGAGGTGAGGCTGACGCACGTCAAACCGCGGAATGACGTGCGTCAGCCTCACCTCGACGCGAAGGTCCGATGTTGACCGCCCGTCCTGGCATTGGTGGTCACTGAGAGTGAAAGTAAAGCCGGGTAGGTAAGCCTGAGTTCGGCGTGCGGGTCTGACGAGGGCGGCGGTCTCGGTCGTAGTCCGAGCGCGGTGATCGGAAGCGCCTGATGTTGGATCAGGGCTGGCTCCCGTAGGACTCTTCCACTCGCAGCTGAGCGTCGAGGCCGTGCTCCTCGGCGTACGCGATGGCCCGCGCAAAGACTGCTTCCAGCTCGTCCATGCCGATTTTGGCTGGGTCGAGAAGGTACTGGATGACCTCCATCACCGACTCCGCCGCCACATCCGGCGGAATCTCCTCCCGGCGCTTTGCGTCCACCACGGAGGTGATCGTCCCCTCGGTCGCCCGCGCATCGACCGACGTGCTTGCAGGAAGGGCGGCGCGAAGCTCCGCGACGAAGCGGATGATCTCGCCGCGGCTGGCACCCTCCGGGTACTGCCGTTGCACGGCGAGGACGAACAAGGAGGTGAAGAGTGCTGCCACCCCGAGCTGGTCCTCGGGCGGAACATCTTCCTGGGCGGTCGGCCCGTCTGTGTCGTCGTCGAGGGCGAGCAACGCCCGTACCAGGGCAACCGCCCCTGGACTAATCTTCTTCACTCCACTCCTCCGCGAGCTGGTCGACCTCAGCGAGGAAGCGGTTCAACTTGTCTGCTGGTGCGTCCGAGAGTAGATGCCACAGCACGACGAGTTCGGTTTCAAGTAGTGCGCCCTGCTCAGCACCCTCAACGTCGCCGGTCTCGCCGGTCAGGGCCGAGATCAGCATTTTCTCGGCCAGCTCCGGATCAAGATTCAGCGTGGTGTCCGCGAACTTGCTGCGAACCTCGGCGACCAGGCGAATAATCTCGCCCCTGGTTGTCCTGTCCCCGAGCCGCTCGCGTGCAGCGAGGAAAAACGCTGCTCCGAGCACAAGCCCGAGCTCCTGCCACCCTGCTTCGTCAAGCTGCCGGCAGCGCTCCCGATAGGCAGCTGGGTCGCCGTGGGTGAGCTCCCGGAGGAGTTCCAGGTACGGCTCGCGGTCAGTCGTCAATGTTCCGCCTCCGAGACTTCCTATCGTCGAGCTTTTTCAGGATAAGGGCAAGCGTTGCCGCGAGTACAATTGCGGCGGACTCGGCGGATTCAGCGTAACCGGGGCTTTGGTTGGAGGGCCCGGGGGTCGAGGGATGTTGCACCGTAGATGTGGTTCCCTTCGGTCCAAGCTGGGTTATCGCATCCGTTATCTTTCCGGTCACGTCGCCGGCGGTCTCGGCATTCTCAACACTCTTCTTGGCGATTCGTCGGTGCCAGCTCTTCGGGCGTGCGGTGCTGGCGACGATCTCCTCGCCGGAGGGCAGGCTGGTATCCGGGTTGGCCCGGCCGACGGGCATCGAGCCGGGCATGATGTGGTTGCCGTACCTGGAGAACGCCTCTGCCGACTTGGCGAGCAGGTTGCCGAGTCGGCCGGCCTTGGCCGCCGCGATCGCGGCATCGTCGACGGCACCCCGCGTCTCACTGTGGTCGGACCCGGCGCCGGCTTCGTCGAGGTGCCGGTGCGCCTGGGCCAGGTCCGCTTGGGCGCGAGTAGCTCCGGCTGCGGCCTGGTCCAGTCGCTCGACGGCGGTACGGAGCTGGGCGACCACGTCGGCCAGGGTCACCCGAGTTTTCTCCGGTACACCCGGGCGTGCTCGACACACGCATCGATCCGACGGATGGTCAGCTCAACCTCCTTGATCGCAGCCTTGAAGTGCTCCCGGCCTTCGTTGACGCAGTCGTGCTGGCTGTCGTGCACGGTGCGCAGCGCCAGGTCACCCGCTTCTGCCGCGACTTCCGCAAGCTGCTCGATGAGCTTCCTGGCCTCCTCGGCGGCTTCGATGGCCAGCCCGATACGCACCTTGACATCGTTGACCGACATGTAGGCATCCGTCCAGACGGGGGCGACGCAATCCGCGACGTGCTGCGCCTTCCGGTGATGTGGAGGCTACCGTCTGTCCGCTACGGGGACGGTCTACTGGTAGACACAGTGGATCAGTGGCGGTGCATGGTCGGCTGCTTGGTGAGATGTCTGGACTGCGGCATATGTGTGCCGCGTTGCCGGGACGCTCTTCGCCGACGGTGACGGGCGGTCGGTCGTTGTCCACTCCGCTCGCCGCGAGTTGAAGCTGATGTACGTCAACCCGGCGGGACAACGTGCGTCAGCTTCAGCTCGAGACCTAGGGGGTGGTATTTGGCCGTCCGTGTCGGCGTTGGTGGTCACTGAGGGCGAGAGTGGAGTCGGGTGGGCGAGTCTGACCAGGGCGGTTCGCCCTGGCCGGGGTCGGCGTCGGGCTAGCCGGTCGAGTGGTCGGCAACGTAGGTGCCTCGTCCCTGCTGACCGATGATCAGGTCACGTTCGTGGAGCAGCGACAGCGCTCGGTAGGCGGTGCCCTTGCTGACGCCGTATTTGTCGGCGAGCTCGGCAGTGGATGGGAGTTTGTCTCCGGGCGCGAGCGCACCGGACTTGATCATCTCGGTGATGTCGGCGGCCATGCGCCGGAACGGTGGTTGGGCTGTAGGCATGTGAGGTGTCTCCAGTTGGTTCGGCACCTCCGATCATGCCGGACTTACTTTAGTTACTGCAATAGCTCGGCAAGCTCCAACAAGTCAGGGGTAGACCTGGCCTAGTTACTAAGGTAAGTTGAGCCGTGGTCGTCTCCGGTTGGTTCGGCAAAACGGATCGGGTGGCGGCTGAGCAGGTGGTATCGCCTCGCCGGGTGGCCGGCAGGCGTGGACGGTTGACTAGTCAGGGAGGGGGTGTGCGTATGTGCCGGCTACCCGGGACGGCTTGACGGCCGGGCTTCGTGCTCCAGGGCGTGGTGATCGGATGCGCGGGGTCTGACGAGACGGCAGGGGTCGCCGGTGGCCGGCGAGGCCCTACGGCTTGCGCATCCACGTCGCCGGATCGGTGGCGAAGATGCCCTTGCCTTGGCGGCGGTCGATCACCTCAAGGGCTTCGAGTCGCACGTTCACCAGCTGCATGGTGGACGAGCTGACCGTGTACATCTTGCAGAACTCGGCGATCGACGGCAGCTTGCTGCCGGGCGCGTACTTTCCTGTGCGGATGTCGGCCATGATCTTGTCGGCTACCCGCAGGTAGTCAGGCTTGGCAGGCATGACGCTCCTGCTTGTCGAGGGCTCCTCGCGTGGCGACTCCAATTTGATCACAAGGAACGTGTATGAACAATGGGACTTAAGTTACTTGGCTTCCTCATTCAAGTTGCTCCCACCAGCGCTCCTCGCGTGGCAACGATGGGGTGTTCGTGCACTGGTCGGGGCGGGGTGGTGGCGCGCGGCCTGCCCGCCCCGACCGCCCTACCCGAGCGAATCCCCGCGAAACCCGTAAGCCCGTGAGCAGCAGAGATCCAGCATGAGCCGCTCCGGGGTCGTACTCGCCGAACGAGGCTGCGACCGCCGGAGCTGGGGCGACCCGTCGGCTGCGAGTCCTCCCGCTTCGGCCTTCCCGGTCGGCGGGTCGCCCTGTCCAAGCACACAGATGCGCAGCACCAGCACCAGCATCGGGAGCAGATCAGGCACAGCAACAGCGCGGCATCGCGTCGGCGGCATCGGCTGCCGGCGTACTCCTGACCGAAGGGGAACCCCGACGATGCGCAACCTTCTCCACCGGATCTTCAACCGACCAGGCCGGCGAGCAAACCGGGTGGTCGAGCCACCACAGCACCTGCGGCCCCGCAACGCCGGAGTGCCCCGCAACGCCGGAGTGTTCCGCCGGCCGCCGTTGCGGCCCCGGATCCACCCCGGCCAGGTCCGCGACCGCCGGTTCCGCGAAGTGCGGCGCGGCCTCGACCCTGCCGAGGTGTACGCCTTCCTGCACTACGTCGCGGAGGACCTGACCGCCCTGCGCGACGACCTGCGGCGCACCGACGACGAGAACCTGCGGATCAAGCGGGCGCTGCGCGAATGGCAGTCCACCCAGACCCGGATGTACGCATGACCACCGGGCCGCGTACCCAACTGGTGCTGACCGTCGCGAACCTGGACACCGGCGCGGTCGCCTCCACCAGCGTGATGCCCGGCGACATCGAGCCGGAGCCGGCCCTGCACGGCGGCTGGGATATACCACTGTGGCCGGTGCGTGACGAGTTGGCGGCGCAGGTCAAGGTCGACCGGTCGACGCTGCGTGACCTGCGCTACCTGGACCACACCGCTGCCCTGGGAGCCGATCCGGTGCTGACCCTGCCGTCGACCTGGCGGCCGGATCTGCCGGACGCCGAACGGGTCGCCGGGCTCGCGGCGGCGCACGCCGGTCCCGGCCACCCGGCCTGGTCGATCCACTTCGGGCGTACGGTGGCTGAGCAGCCGGTCAGCGTCGACGAGTCGCTGGGCCGGCTGTGCGCGCTGGCCGACCTGCTCTGCCTCGACCTGGTCGTCGAGGCCCGGTGGGGGGTGTTCGCGGCCGATCTCAACTGGGACATCAGGTTCGAGACGCCCGGCGCGGCCGTGCCCCGTGACCAGCGCGGGTACGCCGCGAGCCTGCCCGCTGCCGTCGACGGTACCGCCGTGGCGGACGCGTTGGCCGGGCTGGCCGAGCGGTCGTTGACCGCACCGGCGCACTTCCTGCTGCCGGCGCTGCGGTCGGCGGCGCCGCCCGACGAGATCGACGTCGATCGGCTGGAGCGCCGCATCGTCCAGGACTGCGGTACGCCGCCGCCGGCACCGGCCAGCGCGGGGGAGTGGACCGCCGGGGCGCAGGCCATCTGGCGGGACCGCCGCTGGCATCACACGTCGCTGTGCCGAATCCCAGGCCCCCGGCCGGCGATCCCCGAACGGGCACCGGTGCTGCGCCGGACCTGGCAGCCGCCGCTGCCGCCGTGGCTCGGCGAGCCGATCCCCAGCGAGCCGTGCCCGGACTGTCACGCCACCGGCTGGCGGCACCCGGTGCTGACCTGTCGGCGGTGCGGTGGCCACGGCCGGCAGTTCGACGCTGCCGTCGTCACCGTCACCAATCTTCGGGACCGGGCGACGCACGTCGAGTGGCGGCCGAGCCGCACCACGAGCCCGGCCACCGGTGCGCCCGTCATCGCAACGGGTGGGCTGCCGGTGGCGCGGCTGCCGGAACGGTTCCGGCTGGGCCGGCTGGCCGGGGTGTTCGGCGTACGGCCGGTGGACCTGCTCGACCTGACCGGCGAGCGGGTGGTCCCGCAGGAGCTGCGCGACGGGGTGGTGCCGGTGCTCGGCGACGGGCCGGACCCGATCCGGCGGTACCTGCGGGCTGCCGCCGCCGGTCGACCCGGCGCCCGCCTGCTGGTGCACGCCACCGACTGGGCCGAACTACCGGCGTTCGACGCGTTCGCTGCGCTGGTGGTCGGGCTCGGTCTGGCGCTGCGGGTGACCGCGCGGGACATGCGGCCGTACGTCGACGATCCGATGGTGGTGCACGACCTGCTCTGGGGCGTCGAGGCGTTGCCGGTGACCAGCACTGCGGCCGGCGGGACGAACCCGGCCGGTGGGAAGGGGCCGGTGGATGAGCTGGAGCCGGTGGATGAGCTGGAGCCGGTGGACGAGCCGTTGAGCCGCAGCGTGCCGCAGGCGATCGGCTGCTGCCTGCACTACCTGGAGTTGGCGGTGGTCGAATCGCTGCCGGCCGACCCGGCGCAGCCGATCCCGGTGCCGCAGCAGTTGGCGCCGCCGGCCGTGCCGGACATCGTCGGGCAGCTCACCGAGCTGGCCACCGCGCACGCCGGGCAGGTGGTGGCCGCGCATCTGGACCAGGCCGGCTGCCGATTCTGGGTCGCCCCGAGCCGCTGACGCTGATGCCACAGGTGCATCAAGATGCACCTGTGGCATCAAGCTGTAACTCGTGTCTGCCCCGGGGAGGGTCCGGAGTAGGCGGTTCAGGCGGATTTGCGGTCAGCGGTCTTCTTCGCGGCGGTCTTGCGGGCACCTGACTTCTGCGTACCGCCGGTTTTCTGACCGGTGCTCTTCGCGGCGGCCTTGCGGGCGTCGGTCTTCTTCTCCGGCTGGGCCTTCTTGGCGGTGGTCTTCTTCTGGTCGGCGGTCGCCGACTTTTTCGCCGGGGCCGTCTTCCTGGCTGGGGCCGCCTTCTTCGCCGCCGGCGCGGCGGCGGCGGCCTTGGCCGACTTGGCCGAGGTGATCGGGGTCGGCTCGGCGGGCTCCCGGTCCTTGCCAGCAGCCTCGTCCGAAGCTTCGCCAGCGGCTTCCCCGCGCGCCACCCGGGCCCGCTCGACCGAGGCGCGCAGCGCGGCCATCAGGTCGACCGCGGCGGCCGGTGCCTCCTCTTCCTCCTCGGGGGCGACGATCTCCCGGCCCTCCACCTTGGCGTCGATGACCTCCTGCAGCGCCGCCCGGTAGTCGTCGGTGTACTCGTCCGGGGCGAACTCGCCGGCCATCGAGTCGATCAGCGAGGCGGCCATCGCCAGCTCCGGCGGGCGGACCTGGATGTCGTCGTCGAGGAAGCCGAACGACGCCTGGCGGATCTCGTCCGGCCAGAGCATCGTGTTGAGTACCAGCACGTTGTCGCGTACCCGCAAGGTGGCGAGCTGTTCACGTTGCCGGATCGCGACCTTGACGATCGCCACCCGGTCCGAGTCGGCCAGGGCGTCGCGCAGCAGCACGTACGGCTTTGTCGCGGTGCCTTCCGGCTCCAGGAAGTAGGCCTTGTTGTAGAGCATCGGGTCGACCTGGTCGGCCGGCACGAACTCCAGTACGTCGATCGCCCGGGAGGTGCTCAACGGCAGGTCGGCGAAGTCCTCGTCGGTGAGAATCACCATCTCGCCGCCGCCGAGGTCGTAGCCCTTGGCGATATCGTCGTAGCTGACCTCCTCGCCGTCGACCGAGCAGACCCGCTTGTACCGGATACGCCCGCCGTCCTCCCGGTGCACCTGGTGGAACCGGATGTCCTTCTCCTCGGTAGCGGAGTACAGGCGTACCCCGATCGACACGAGGCCGAACGACACCGCGCCTTTCCAGATCGCGCGCATGGCTGATCCCTTCGCCACCACCGGCGGCCGCCGACCTGTCCCGCCCTTCCCCAAGGTCAAGATCACCAGGTCGGCCCGGTGTTGATCCAGGATCGCATCCGACAGAACTCAGCGCGACCACTTCGTTGCTGGTTTTACAGTGACAGGATGCCGGGTGGACCGCTGCGGCCGATGCTCGCGACGACCGGGGAGCTGCCCACAGGCCCCGGCTGGTGGTACGAGTTCAAATGGGACGGCGTGCGCGCTCTGGCCGATATCTCCGCCGGCGGGCAGCGGCTGTACGCCCGGTCCGGCGCCGAGATCACCGTCGCCTACCCGGAGCTGTCCGGGCTGCCCCGCGCCCTGGACGACGCCCTGCTCGACGGGGAGATGGTGCTGCTCGACGCCGCCGGCCGACCGTCGTTCACCCTGCTCGCCGAACGGATGCACGTACGGGACCCGGCGCGGGCGGCCCGACTGGCCGCCGGTGCGCCGGCCACGTACATGATCTTCGACCTGCTGCGGCTGCGCGGAGCCGACCTGACCGGCTGGCCGTACCACGACCGGCGGCACGCCCTCGAAGCGCTCGGGCTGGCCGGGCCGGCGTGGGCGGTACCGCCCAGCTTCACCGACGGGCCGGCGACCCGGGCCGCCGCCGCCGAGCACGGGCTGGAAGGCGTGGTCGCCAAGCGACGCGACGCGATCTACCGGCCGGGTGCCCGCAGCCCCGACTGGGTCAAGGTCAAAATCGAGCTGACCCGGGACTTCGTCGTCGGTGGCTGGCGTCCCGGTGCCCGCCGGATCGGTGGGCTGCTGGTCGGCGTACCGGTGCGGGACGCGGCCGGCGTGGCGACCGGCGCACTGCGGCTCACCGGCCGGGTCGGCGGCGGGATCGGCTCGGCTGCCGAGCGGGCCCTGCTGGCCGCGTTGGAGCCGCTGCGCACCGACGTGTCGCCGTTCGACGCTGCGCTGCCCCGGGAGGACGCCCGCGGCGCGATCTGGGTACGCCCAGAGGTGGTGATCGAAGTACGGTACGGCCAGCAGACCCCGGACGGGCGGCTGCGGTTCCCCCGGTTCCTGCGGATCCGCCCGGACGTGCCGGCCACCGACGTCACCGAGGAGGACGCCGATGCGGGCTGACCGCGGTCGTGGCGCGGGCGAGGGCCGGATCCGGGTGGACGTGGCCGGCCGGTCGCTGGAGCTGTCCAACCTGGACAAGGTGCTGTACCCGGCGGCCGGGTTCACCAAGGGCGAGGTGATCGACTACTACACCCGGGTCTCTGGTGCGCTGCTGCCGCACCTCGCCGACCGGGCACTCACCCGGATCCGCTACCCGAACGGCGTCGACGGCCAGTTCTTCTTCGAGAAGAACGCCCCGGCGAGCACGCCGGACTGGGTGCGTACCGAACGGCTGCCCACCCCCGGGTCGTCGCGGGGCCGCGACGAGCTCGACTTCGTGATCGCCGACGACCTGCCCACCCTGGTCTGGCTGGCCAATCTGGCCGCGTTGGAGCTGCACACCCCGCAGTGGCGGGTCGGCGCCGACCCCGACCTGCTGGTCGTCGACCTCGACCCGGGGGCGCCGGCCGGGATCGAGGAGTGCTGCGCGGTCGCGGTGCTGATCCGCGACCGGTTCGCCGACGACGGCATCGCCTGCTTCCCGAAGACCTCCGGCCGCAAGGGTATGCAGCTCGGCGCGCCGGTGTCGGCCGGGCAGCCGGCCGACGTGGTGTCCGGCTACGTGAAGCGGGTCGCCGAGGAGCTGGAACGCCGGTCACCGAAGACGATCACGTCGAAGATGGCCAAGCGGCTGCGCCCCGGCCGGGTCTTCATCGACTGGAGTCAGAACAACGCGGCGAAGACGACGGTGGCGCCGTACTCGCTGCGGGCCGGCCCGGTGCCGGCCGCCTCCGCGCCGCTGACCTGGCCCGAGGTGGAGGCCGCGGCGGCCGGCGAGCCGGGCGTCGTCCGCCGGTTCACCGCCGCCGAGGTGCTGGACCGCCTCGCCGAGTACGGTGACCTGCTCGCCGACCTGCTGACCGTCGGGCCGCCGGTCCCGGACCGCAGCCAAGAGTCAGGGTAGGGCCGGGCCGAGGACGTCGTCGGCGTCGACGATCGTGTACGCGTACCCCTGCTCGGCGAGGAACCGCTGCCGGTGCGCGGCGTACTCGGTGTCGATGGTGTCCCGGGAGACCACGGTGTAGAAGTGCGCCTGCCGGCCGTCGGCCTTGGGCCGCAGCACCCGGCCGAGCCGCTGCGCCTCCTCCTGCCGGGAACCGAAGGTGCCGGACACCTGAATCGCCACCGCCGCCTCCGGCAGGTCGATGGAGAAGTTCCCGACCTTGGAGATGATCAGCGTGGGGATCTCGCCTTGCCGGAACGCGTCGAACAGCCGTTCCCGCTCCTTGTTGGTGGTGGAGCCCTGCACGATCGGCGCGCCGAGGAACTCGCCGAGCTGGTGCAGCTGGTCGATGTACGCCCCGATGACCAGCACCTGCTCGCCGTGGTGCCGGTCGACCAGCGCCTTGACCACCGGCAGTTTGGTACGCGCGGTGGCCGCCGCCCGGTACCGCTCCTCGGTTTCGGTGACCGCGTACCCCATCCGTTCCGCGTCGGTGAGGGTGACCCGCACCTCGACGCATTCGGCCGGGGCGATCCAGCCCTGCGCCTCGATGTCCTTCCACGGCGCGTCGTAGCGTTTCGGCCCGATCAGCGAGAAGACGTCGCCTTCCCGGCCGTCCTCGCGGACCAGGGTGGCGGTCAGGCCGAGCCGGCGGCGGGCCTGCAGGTCGGCGGTGAACCGGAAGATCGGCGCCGGCAGCAGGTGCACCTCGTCGTAGATCACCAGGCCCCAGTCGCGGGCGTTGAACAGGTCGAGGTGGGTGAAGGCGCCCTTGCGGCGCGAGGTCAGCACCTGGTACGTGGCGATGGTGACCGGGCGGATCTCCTTGCGCTCGCCGGAGTACTCGCCGATCTCGTCGGCGGTCAGCGAGGTGCGGGCGACCAGCTCCCGCTTCCACTGCCGGCCGGCGACCGTGTTGGTGACGAGGATCAGGGTGGTCGCCTTGGCCTGGGCCATCGCGGCCGCACCGACCAGCGTTTTGCCGGCGCCGCAGGGCAGCACCACCACGCCGGAGCCGCCGGCCCAGAACTGCTCGACCGCCTCCTGCTGGTAGGACCGCAGCGACCAGCCGGGCTGCCCGTCGACGCCGGCGGTGCCCAGCTCGATCGGGTGCGCCTCGCCGTCGACGTAGCCGGCCAGGTCCTCGGCCGGCCAGCCCAGCTTGAGCAGGCCCTGCTTGAGCCGGCCCCGCTCGGACGGGTGCACCGCCACCGTGTCGTCGTCGATCTTGTCGCCGAACATGCCGGCGAGCTTCTTGCTCTTGGTCACCTCGGTCAGTACGGCCCGGTCGGTGGTCCGCAGCACCAGCCCGTACGCGGGGTCGTTGGCCAGCTGCAGCCGGCCGTACCGGTCCATGGTGTCGGCGACGTCGACCAGCAGCGCGTGCGGCACCGGGTAGCGGGAGTACTTCAGCAGCGCGTCGACGACGCTCTCGGCGTCGTGCCCGGCGGCGCGGGCGTTCCACAGGCCGAGCGGGGTGAGCCGGTACGTGTGCACGTGCTCGGGCGAGCGCTCCAGCTCGGCGAACGGGGCGATCGCCATCCGGCACGCGGTGGCGTCCGGGTGGTCGATCTCCAGCAGCAAGGTCTTGTCCGACTGGACGATCAGTGGTCCGTTGTTCACTGTCGGTATCCCCCTTCTGGCCGACCCACCAGTCTCGCACACGATCGCCCGGCACCGGGCGGCCCCGGTGACCGACGCCACTGTCGGAGTGGCGATGTTGCGGACCGTGTGAATATCGCAACCTCGGCGGCGGCTGCGGCGTCTTACGCCACGACGGCTGTCCCGCTCAGGGCAGCGTCACACTGGCCGGCGCCGACGGATGCGTTCGATCTGCACCGTGACCCGTCCGGGCGGAGAGGCAGCTCGGGTAGCGGCGACGCGGGCGGAGCAACGGGGGCGAGCGGTCCGCACCCGTGCGGCGGCCGGGTGGTGGCCGGGTGGTGGCCACCGGCTGCTGGCGACTCTCCAGCGAGCAGCCGGCGGCCGCCACCGGCGATTAAATCTAAATGCCTCTATGTCTTGAACGCTTCGTCGGTAGCACCTATGCTCCTGCTGTGGGGCTCAGGGCACGCCCCAGCCGCATCCATCGGTCTTGTCGGGAGCCGGCCGGGGTGGTCGTCGGCAGCGTCGCCACCTTCCGAGCCGGGCCTCCGGCGTCGAGCGCTGCGGGCAGGCCTCGTCTACCTCGGTCAAGCGTCCCGGGTCACGCTGCATGACGCGATCTCCCAGCGGTTTCCGGGCACCGCCCAATCCCACTACGACTCCGCTGGATGCTTGCTGACCGGATAGCGGCGTATCGGCATCGGTGCCTGGAAAGAGCTCGATCGGTGGTTCCTCAGCTCTGTCGCCGTCCGACGGTTCGACCTCAGTGGGCCATAGGCGCCGGTCGCGCAGTCAGGAAGGAAAGGTAATGAAAACGGTCAGAAGTGTACGCACGATGGTCGCGTTCGCCGCGACGATCGTGCTTTCCACCGCAATGGCGGTAGCGGTCGCCAACTCGGCCAGCGCGGCGTCGACGCTGGGCGCGGCGGCGGCCGAAAGCGGGCGTTACTTCGGCGCTGCCACGAACTCGTTCATGCTGAACCGCCAACCCCACGCCACGGTCCTCAACCGCGAGTTCAACTCCATCGTCGCCGAGAACGAAATGAAGTGGTATCACACCGAACCGAACCAGAACCAGTTCAACTTCACCGCCGGCGACCAACTCATCGCCCACGCCCGCGCCCGCGGCATGACCGTCCGCGGCCACACCCTCGTCTGGCACTCCCAGCAACCCCAGTGGGCGCGGAACATGTCCGGCACCGCCCTGCGCAACGCCATGATCAACCACATCAACCGGGTCGCCGGCCACTGGCGCGGCCAAATTCACTCCTGGGACGTCGTCAACGAAGCTTTCGCCGACGGCGGCAGCGGTGCCCGCCGCGACTCCAACCTGCAACGCACCGGCAACGACTGGATCGAAGTCGCCTTCCGCACGGCCCGCGCCGCCGACCCGAATGCCAAACTCTGCTACAACGACTACAACACCGACGGCATCAACGCCAAGTCCACCGCCATCTACAACATGGTCCGCGACTTCAAGTCCCGCGGTGTGCCCATCGACTGCGTCGGCCTGCAGTCCCACCTCGGCACCAGCCTCGACCCCACCTACCAGCAGAACATCCAACGCTTCGCCGACCTCGGCGTCGACGTCCAGATCACCGAACTCGACATTCTGCAGGGCTCCAACCAGGCGAACATGTACGGCCAGGTCACCCGCGCCTGCCTCGCCGTCGCCCGGTGCACCGGCATCACCGTCTGGGGCGTGCTCGACCCCGATTCCTGGCGTACCGGCGCCAACCCGCTGCTGTTCGACGGCAACGGCAACAAGAAACCCGCCTACGACGCCGTACTCAACGCCCTCAACGCCGGTGGTAACCCCACGCCGCCGACCAGCGCACCGCCGGCAACCACCGCACCGCCGGCAACCACCGCACCGCCGGCAACCACCGCACCGCCGGCGACCACTCCGCCCCCGCCCGGCGGCGGATGCTCCGCCACCGTCTCGATGAACTCCTGGAACGGCGGATTCGTGGCCACCGTCCGGGTCACCGCCGGACCGGCGTCCATCAACGGTTGGCGGGTGCGGCTCACCGTGCCGTCCGGAGCCAGTGTGACCAACGCGTGGAACGCCGACCGCAGTGGCAACACCGGTGCCGTCGACTTCACCAATGTCAGCTACAACGGCCAGGTCGGTGCCGGGCAGTCCACCGAGTTCGGTTTCCAGGCCAGTGGAAACGGTTCGATTCCGACGCCCGGCTGCACGGCCAGCTGAGCCCGCTGGGCCGGTGAGGGGACCGTCCTGCCCCACCGGACCAGCTGAACCAGCTCTTCTCGGTAGGCATCGCGGCCAGCCCACTGCGGATGGCCACTCAGTAGATCGGGGAAAGTGAATGAGAAAGTGGAGAATCAACGCCGCCGTGGCGTCCGTCGGGGCCGTGCTGCTCGCGTCGGCCGCGGTGGCCGCCGCGACCCCGGCCGCTGCGGCCGCCGGATGCTCGGTCAACTACGCGGTGTCGTCGCAGTGGCCGGGTGGGTTCGGCGCCAACGTGACCATCACCAACCTCGGTGACCCACTCACCGGCTGGAGCCTCACCTGGTCATTCGGTGCCGGCCAGACGGTGACGCAGGCATGGAACACGACGTTGACCCAGAGTGGGGCGGCGGTGACCGCCAGGAACGTCAGCTACAACGGTGCCATCCCGACAAACGGTACGACCTCGTTCGGCTTCAACGGGTCGTGGAACGGCAGCAACCCCGCTCCCACCAGCTTCGCGTTGAACGGAGTGGCCTGCACTGGCGGTACGGTGCCCACCACCGCACCTCCGCCGACCACCGCACCGCCGACCACCGCACCGCCCAGCACCGCACCGCCGACCACCGCACCGCCGACCACGCGGCCGCCGACCGGGCCGGCCGACATCACGGTGAACAGCTCCACCAGGTACCAGACCGTCGACGGTTTCGGAGCCGCCACCTGGATCTGGGGCAGCAGCACCTGGTCGACGGCCGAGACCCAGACCCTGGTCGGGCTGGGCCCCGATCAACTGGGATTGTCGATCATCCGGACCGGCATCTCACCTGAGTCCGGCGAATGGTCGAACCAGGTCAACGCCCTGCGCACGGCGAAGTCGTACGGCTCCGACGTGAAGATCCTGGCGTCACCGTGGACGGCACCGGCGGCCTGGAAGACCAACAACAGTCGGATCAACGGCGGCAAGCTGCGTACCGACTACTACGACGACTACGCCAACCATCTGAACAGCTACGTCCAGTACATGCGCAACCAGGGCGTGACGGTCGACGTCACCTCGGTGCAGAATGAGCCGGACTGGCACCCGAGCTACGACTCGATGGACTGGAGCGGAACCGAGCTGCGCAACTTTGTCCGCGACCACGGGTGGCGGGTGCAGAACACCGAGCTGATGGTCGCCGAGGCGGTCAACCTGAACTACAGCTACACCGATCCGACCCTCAACGACGCAGGCGCGCGCAACAACATCGGCTACATCGGTGGGCACCTGTACGGCCTCGAGTCCTCGGGCCGATTGAAGCCGTACAACCTGGCCAATCAGCACGGCAAACCGGTGTGGATGACCGAGTGGAACCATCACGAGGCCGACGGCAGCGGCTCCAACATCTGGGGCGACCCGAGCAACCAGGCCGTCTGGGACGAGACGCTCGACGACATCATGCGTACCGTGCACCGGACGATGGAGGCCAACTGGACCGCCTACATCTGGTGGTACGGCAAGCGGTTCTACTCGTTCATCGGTGACGGTGAATCGGCCTACGGCACCACGGCCGGGGAACCGCTCAAGCGCGGATACGCGTTCTCCCAGTACGCCAAGTACGTGCGCCCCGGCTACCAGCGGGTCGCCCTGACGAAGAGTTCCAAGGCGTCACCGCTGGAGGTGACCGCCTACACCGGGGAGGGGAAGACCACCCTGGTGGTCCTCAACCGCTCGAACAGCGCGGTGAACGGTGCGGTGGTCCAGGCCCCGCAGAACGTGACACGGGCGGAGCACTACCTCACCTCGCGGTACTCGAATGCGGCCAGCCAGTCGGTCGGGGTGAACGGCCAGCAGGTCACCGTCAACGTGGGCGCACGCAGCATCTCCACCGTCGTGCTCACCCACTGAAACCTCCGGCGCCGGTGCGGGTTCCTAGCCGCACCGGCGCCGGACACGTCGGCCGCTGCCGGCTACTGTCCGATCCGGCCCCGACCTGCCAGTCTGGAAGAGCGAAAGGCAGCATTCGGGCCGGGAGGCGGTCATGGCGGTCAACGACAGAGCGGATCGACAAGACCCGACCGACCGGGGCTACCCGTCGTCGGTGTCGCGGACCACGTTGTTCTGGTACGCGTTCGCGTCGTCCTCGCTGGTCGGTTGGTTCCTGTTCGGCTGGCTGGTGCTGCGTCAGGGCTTCGTCGACTCGGTGGGCGAGGCGCTCGGCACTGGATTCGCCCTGCTGCTCGCAGTATCGGTGATCGAGGCGGCCCGCCGGCACCGGCACGACGGTCGGCCCACGGGCTGAGCCCCGGGTCGCCGGGCGTACCGATCGGGAGCACATGCTGCGCGGTCAGTCAGTCGTGCACCACCGCAGCGGTCACCCGTTGTAGCGCGAAGGTGTGCAGCGTCTCGGTGCGCTCGTCCTCGGCCCGCAGGAAACCCCCGCCGATCGACACCGGACGGACCAGCCGGGAAGCGGCGGCGCCGTGCGCGTCCACATAGCCCACCCAGACCAGCGCCTTGTCCCGTACCGCCTGCTGCAACACGGCCAGCGCCTGCGAGTGCGCCTGTACCGCAGCCAATCCGTCGACCGTCTGCCCGGTGGCCGCCCGGATCGGGCCGGGTGTACGCCGTACCGCCCGGGCCGCCGCCTCCCCGCGACGGAGCTGCTCGACCAGACCGCTGATCCGGGGCGCGGTCAGCTTCGGCGCGGCCAGCGGATCGACCGACCGTAACGTCACCGGATGCCGCACCGGTGCCCGCCGGGCTCGGGGCCGGCCAGTACGCAGCGCGGCCCCGGTGCCGTCCTCCGGCACCGGGGCGTAGCCAGCCTGTCGTAGTGCCTCCAGCATCCGGCCGGCGGGCACCACACAGACCAGCACCGTCGGCGCCAGCCGGCGCAGTGACAGGGCGGCCAGCCGGCGGTCGGCCAGCACGGTGGCCAGCAACGCCTCGTCGTCGCTGCGCAGATAGCCGCCGGCTGATCCGGCGCGCAATCCGCCATGGGTACGGGCTGAGTCGTCGATCAGGTAGGTGAGGCCCTGCGGCACCGGGGTGCGGGACCGCCGGGCGAACAGCTCATGCAGCTCGGCCGCCTGGTAGCCGGCGTCCAACGCCCGACGCACACTTGCCGGCGTGACCCGGTGAACGCTGGCCGCCCCGGTCGACTCCGGCTCGGCGACCAGCTCCAACTCGGCAGCCAGGGCCGGCTCCGGTGGGCCGGGCACCACCACGGTCAGGTCGGCCTGCACCAGGACGTGGTCCACCGGGGACGGCAGCAGGTCGGCCAGCGCGCGTTCCGCCGTCGAAGCCGCACCTCGGTGCTCTCGTTCGGTGGCCCGTACGCCGAGCGGATCGTCGTCGGCCGAGATGTCCCGACCGTCCCGGCCCTCTCCGGCGAGCAGCGAGCGGCCGTACCCGGTCAACACGCCCAGCCCGGTGACGCCCAGTTGAGCCGCCTCGTCGAGGACCTCGCGGTGCAGGTCGTCGCGGCCCCGGCTGCGCCGTGGCGCCTGCCAGGCGAGCAGCGAGAGCACTTCGTCGGCGGTCGGCGCGGCTCCCGGCGGCAACCCGGCCAGCACCCCCAGCACGGTACGGCGTACCGGCGGCGCGCCGGCCCGCTCCACGTCGGTGGACAGCGCGGTGATCGGCCGGTCCCGGTCGTCCCGTCGGCCGATCAACCCGGCCCGCCGGGTCATCGCCAGCCACGCCCCGACCAGCCGCTCCCACCGCCGGGCCACCGGCTCGTTGATCCACTGGTCGTAGCTGCCGGTCGGCAGGATCTGCTGGTCGACGGCGGTGCGGCTGGCCGAGGCGGGCAGTTCGGCGGCACCGACCAGCCCGGCGGCGTACCCGATCTCGATCAGCAGCCCGGCCAGCGACTCGCTGACCCCACCGGCGCGGGCCAGTCGGCGCAGCTCCCGTACCCCGATCCCGCCGGTACGCAGCAGCGGCGCCGGCTCGGCAGCCAACGCCTCCAGCAGCGCGCCGGCCTGCCGGACCACCTCCATCGCCTGCCCGGCACCGGTCGAGTCCACCACCTTTGGATCGCGCTCGGCGGAACCGGCCGCAGGCGGGTCGGGGCGCAGCGTGCCGAGCGGCCCGGTGTCCCGGCGCAGCAGCAGCCCGACCTCGCGGGGCAACTCCACGGCCTGGCTGCCGGCCGTGGCCGGCGCGTCGGTGACCACCGCCAGCAGACCGGCCTCGACCAGCCAGCGCACCGGACTCACCCCGTCGCCCGGACCGCCGCCGGCTGGTGTGTCGGCGGCTTGAGCGCTGGTGGCCGGGGTGGCGGTAGCGGTAGTCACCGTGCCGAGCGGCGGGCCGGCGGCGAGTCGGTCGAGCACTGCCCGGGCCGATGGTGGGGCGCTGAGCAGTGTCCGGCGCAACGCGGCCGGGTCGGCGCACCGTCGCGCGACCCGGTCGTCCAGGTCGGCGGCGGGCCGGCCCAGCCCTGCCGGGTACGGCGAACTCGCCTCGTCCACCCCACCGGCGACCCGGAACCGGCCGGCCGACCCGTACAGCAGGCAGCGGGCCAGCAGCCGGCCCACCGCCGCGCGGACCTGAGCCGCGGTCGCCCCGCTGCCCGGCACAGTGGCCATCGCCAGCACCGCGTCCAACTCGACGGCGGCGTCGGCGGCGTCGGTCGAACCGGCCGAGTCGTCCCGGGCCGACGGCTCCCGACACAGTCGCGCGGCGTCCAGGATTCGCAGGGTGAACTCGTCCAGGTCGTCGAGCGCACGGGCGGAGGAGACCCGGGACTGGGCCCGGGCGGCCAGCGTGGTGATGTCGGTCGGCGCCGGCACCACCAGGTCCGGACGCAGGCGCAACAGGTCACCCAGCTCGGCGTCGGAGCGGGAACGCAGGTGGTCGGCGAGTGTGTTGGCCATGGTTGTTCCACGCTAGCCCGCCGGACGCCTCAGGTGGCCTCGGCCGTCCGGAGCAGATGCGCCGGCTCGGGAGTCGCCCGCATAGGCTCACCCTCCGGCCGCCACCCGACCGGCCATCCGCCGGCCGGATCCACCCGTTGTGGCGGGCGCGACGAGGAAGGGACGTACACATGTCGCCGGTGGTCGGATTCGACCTGGACATGACATTGATCGACTCACGGCCAGGGGTCGCCGCCACCTACCGGGCATTGACCGAGCTCACCGGGGTGCAGGTGGACGCCGAGGTCGCGGTGTCGCGGCTCGGCCCGCCGCTGCGCCAGGAGATCAGCCAGTGGTTTCCGGCCGACCAGGTCGATTCCGCGGTCGAGCAGTTCCGGTCGCTCTACCCCCGTTACGCGGTCGGTCCGACCCTGCCGATGCCCGGGGCGGTCGCCGCGCTCGAACTGGTCCGGGAGCAGGGCGGGCGGGTGGTGGTGGTCACCTCGAAGCTCGGTTGGCTGGCTCGCCTGCACCTGGATCACCTGAGGCTGCCGGCGGACGAGGTCGCCGGGGACCTGTTCGCCGAGGGCAAGGCGGTCGCCCTGCGCGAGTACGCCGTACAGCTGTATGTGGGTGACCACACGGCGGACATGGTGGCCGCGCGGACCGCCGGGATACCGGGTCTCGGGGTGGCCTCCGGCCCCTGTTCGGCGGCTGAGCTGCGGTCCACCGCAGCGGCTGCGGTGATCGACGACCTGACCGGATTCCCGGCGGCGGCCGGCGCACTGCTCCGGCTAGCCTGGTGAGGTCAATCCTGCGAGTGAAGTCGAGGTCAGTGGTGCCGACGGGTCGAGTGAAATGGTACGACGCGGGAAAGGGGTACGGGTTCGTCACCAGTGACGAGGGTGGCGACGTGTTCCTGCCCAAGGGTGCGTTGCCGGCTGGCGTCACCGACCTCAAGTCCGGGCAACGGGTGGAGTTCGGGGTGGTGGACAGCCGGCGCGGCGCGCAGGCGCTCGGCGTACAGCTGCTGGAGCCCCCGCCGTCCGTCGCCGAGCTGCGTCGGCGACCGCCGGAGGAGCTGCACGGACTGGTCGAAGACATGATCAAGGTGCTGGAGGCCAAGGTCCAGCCGGACCTGCGGCGGGGCCGGTTCCCGGACCGCAAGACGGCGCAGACCGTGGCCCAGCTGGTGCACGCGGTCGCCCGCGAACTGGAGGTCTGACCCGCGGTCGCGGTCCCCGGACCGCAGTGGCCGACTGTCTACCGCCGCCGTGACTGGTCGTCGGGCGGCGGCGCGAGCAGCCCTGCCGTCGGTGGGGTGAGCCCTTGCGCCGCCGCCCGGTCCAGTAGCGCGGCGACCGCCGCGTACCCGTCGGCACCGAGGTCGGCGGTGAATTCGTTGACGTACAGCCCGATGTGCCGGTCCACCACGTCCGGCTCCATCTCCTGGGCGTGGGCCAGCACGTAGTCCCGGGAGGCGCCCGGATCGGTCCAGGCCAGTCGGACCGACTCGCGTACCCAGCCGGTCGCCTGCGCCGGGTCGACGACGCCCCGTCGGGCCAGGATCGCGCCCAACGGGATCGGCAGCCCGGTGTCCGACTCCCACCACGCTCCGAGGTCGACCAGCGCGGTGAGCCCGTACCGCTGGTAGGTGAACCGCGCCTCGTGGATCACCAGGCCGGCGTCGTACCGGCCGGCGGCGACGCCGGGCATGATCTCGTGGAACGGCACGACCTCGATCCGGGCCGGCGGCCGACCCGCCGACCAGAGCCGGAACAGCAGGTACGCGGTGGTCCGCTCACCGGGTACGGCGACAGTTGCCCCGGTCAGGTCGCCGGCCGCCCAGCGGCCCTCTCCGGCCGTACCTCCGGTCAGCAGCAGCGGGCCGCAGCCCCGGCCCAACGCACCCCCGCAGGGCAGCAGATGGTAGTCCGGCAGCAGCCAGGGCAACGCAGCGAAACTGACCTTGACCAGGTCGAACTCGCCGCGTTCGGCGGCGGAGTTGGTGACGTCCACGTCGGCGTACCGGACGGTGACCGGCGGGGCGTCCGACACCAGCCCGTGCACCAGGGCGTGAAAGACGAACGTGTCGTTGGGGCAGGGGGAGAAAGCCAGCCGCAGGGTCACGTCAGCCACGGTAACTGGCGCTCCGGCTGGTCAGCGCGCTGGCCGCCGTGGTCAGCGCGGCCAGCGCCGACGGGATCCGCCAGCCGGCCCGGTCGCGCGGGCCGACCGGGTTGGAGATGGTACGCAGCTCTGCGAAGGGCAGCCCGGCCAGCTCGGCGGCGCAGGCCACCCCGTACCCCTCCATGGCCTCGGCCACCGCGTCGGGGTAGCGGCAGGTGAGCGTCCCGGCGGTCGTCGCGGTGCCGGTCACGGTGTTCACCGTCAGCACCGCGCCGGGTACGGCGTCCGGCAGCACCGCCCGCAGCCAGCCGGTGAGCGCGCCGTCGGCGGGGGCGACCGCGGTGCCGAAGCCGAGTTCGTCGATCGTCAGGAACCCGTCCGGCGACTCGGCGCCGAGGTCGGCCGCGACGCTGCGGGTGGCGACGGCGATCTGCCCGACGGCGATCCGGTCGGGAAATCCGCCGCCGATCCCCGCGCTGACCACCGCGTCGTACGGGCGTCCGCTGCTCGCCGCGAGCGCCAGCTGCCGGCTGGTCCCGGCGGCGGCGGCCGCCGAACCGACCCCGACCACCGCGATGTCGACCGCTCGGTCGGCTGTGTCGCCCGTCGTGCCGCCGCCCGCTGCCGTGCTGCTACCGGCTGTGCTGCTGCCCGCTGTGCCGCCGCCCGGGGCGATTCCGCGCCGGAGGGCGACCGCCTCGGCCTCGACCGCGGTCACGATCAGAATCCGCACCTGCCGCACCCTACCCACCGCGCCTTCCTGGACCTACCGGTCGCCGGGCAGGGTCGTTGCCCGGCGACTCGTCACCTGCCCGTGGGTCAGCTTCCGCTGTCCGGCCCGTCGGGTCGATCGTCCTCGGCCGCGCGGCGCAGCGTCGACGACGGGCGGTAGATGTGGAATCCGGGTGGCGTCGGATCGTCGTCGTCGGCTTGGCCGTCGGCCCGGTCGTCGTCGCGGTGACCGGCGGGTGCGCCGGCGGCCGGGACGCCGACCGGCTCGGCACCGACCGGGCCGGTGCCGCCCTGCCCAGCGCCGACCGGTGCCGGCGGTGCCGGCGTCGGCGGGGCGGGTCGCGGACGTGGTCGGATCCGGGCCGGGACGATCGACCGGCGGGCGCGTGGCGGAACAACCGTGCCGCCGTCGTCGGGTGAGCCGGCTTCGGGCGTACCGGGATCGGCGGTGCCTGATTCGGCGGTGCCAGGTTCGGGCGGGTCCGGGACGTCGTCGGCTGCGTCGACCGGTCGGCCGTTGAGCCGGTCCTTGCGCTGCCGGCCGGCGACGGTCATCGCGCGGGCGGCGGCGAGGATGCCGAAGCCGGCCGCCGCGATGACACCGACCCGGCCGTCCACCGGGATCAGCCCGAACGCGCCACCGGCGACGAACGACAGCATCAGAATGGTCTCGGAGTGGGCGAATGCGCTGGCCCGCAGCCGTTCCGGCAGCCGCTCCTGGATGGTGGCGTCCACCGCGAGCTTCGCGATGCCGCTGATGATCGCGGTGACGAAACAGAACAGCGCCACCATCAGCAGCGAGAACCGCAGGGTGGCGAGTACGCCGACACCGGCCACGATCACCAGCCCGCTGGACTGCAGGGCGAGTGGACGGTTGATCCGCATCCGGCTGCCGATAGCGGTGGCGGCGAAGCTGCCGGCGGCCAGTGCCGCTCCGACCAACCCCAGCGCGCCCTCGTCGCCGAGCTGCTGACCGACGATCACAGTGGTCAGGTCGCCCGCCTTGATCGCGAAGGCGAGGAAGAGCAGCAGGAAGCCGTAGAGGCAGCGCAACGTGCCGCTGCCGACCAGGGTGGCGATCACCAGCCGGCTCCCGGTGAGGATCCGCTGCCGGTCAATGCCCCGCCGTATCCCGAACACCCGGAACGCCCGTGGCACCCGCTCGGCGGGCTCGGAGTCGGCCCGAGGCGGTAGCCGCAGCGCGATCACCATGCCGACCAAAAAGATCACCGACGCGACACGCAGCGGCCACTGCGGCCCGAACCAGAACGCAGCCAGCCCCAGTGGTGCGACCAGCGCTCCGGCGATCGTGCCGTAGACGCTGGCCCTGGCCCCGGCCTGGGACAGCCCAAGCCCGGCTGGCAACAGCCGGGGCACGGCGGCGGAGCGGCCGACGCCGTACGCCCGGGACAGGGCGAGCACCCCGAACGCCGCCGGATACAGCCCGAACCCGTTCAGGTGGTCGGCGATCAACCAGGCCAGGAAGGCCCGGCCGAGCATGGTGGTGGCCAGTGCGTACCGCCGGCCGTGCCGGAAGTGGTCGAGCACCGGGCCGACCACCGGGGCCAGCAGCGCGAACGGGACCATCGTCACCAGCAGGTAGAGCGCCACGCTGCTGCGGGCCTCGCCGAGCGGCGCGCTGAAGAAGATGGTCCCGGCGAGTCCGATCGTGATCAGGGTGTCCCCGGCGCAGGAGGCGGCGTGCAGGTCGAACAGGCGCGACATGCCCGGTTCACCGCCCGCCCCGCGGTGGCGTACCTGCAGAACCTTGTGTCCGGCCCAGCGACCGCTGTGCGCCGTGCCGCGCAGCACCGCGCGGGTGCCGCGGAAGGCGGTCCCGGCCGTGTGCCCGAGCGAGCGAAACAGCCCCATGCGCCCATCCTCACCTATCCGCAGCTGTCCCGTCTCGGGCTGTGCCGGTTTTCGCGGTCGCGGGTCCGGGTCGGCAGGGGAGTGCCTGGCGACAACGAGTCGCTGTCGGCGGGGGAGTGCCTGTCGGCGGTGCCGGCCGGTAGGCAACAATGGGACGGTGACCAGGAGCACCGCTCGTGCCGCCCGCCTCGACTCGGTCTGTGCCAAAGCCGTCGACGTGGCGTACGCCGCGCTGACCGACGCGGTGGATCCCGCCGAGGTCGGCGAGCACCTGCAGGCAGTCGCCGAAGGCGACCGGCTGGTGACCCACCTCTTCGACTGCCATCTTGCCGGGTACCAGGGCTGGCGGTGGGCCGTCACCGTGACCCGGGTGTCTCGCAGCCGGCAGGTGACCGTCTGTGAGACGGTGCTGCTGCCCGGTCCGGACGCGTTGCTGGCACCGGGTTGGCTGCCCTGGCACGACCGGCTGCAGCCCGGTGACCTGGGCGTCGGTGACCTGCTGCCGACCTCGTTCGACGACGACCGGCTCGCGCCCGGTTACCTGCAGTCGGACGACCCGGCCGTCGAGGAGGTCTCCTGGGAGCTCGGGCTCGGCCGGAGCCGGGTGATGTCTCGCGAGGGCCGCGCCGACACCGCGCAGCGCTGGTACGACGGCGAACACGGCCCGCAGGCACCGATCTCGGTCGCCGCGCCGGACACGGCCCGCTGCGGCGCCTGCGGGTTCTACCTGATGCTGGCTGGGGCGCTGCGGCAGGCGTTCGGGGTGTGCGGCAACGTGTACGCACCGGACGACGGCCGGGTGGTGAGCGTGGACCACGGCTGCGGCGCGCACTCGGAGACGCTGACCGGCCCGGCGGTGACTCCGGTGGACGAGCTGCCCACGGTTTACGACGACGGCGAGGTCGAGACGGTCACGGTGCGTTCGGGTCCGGCCGGCGACTGACCTGGTCGGCGTGGCGCCGTCGCCGGTTGGCGTCGTGCCGCAGCATCACCGCGAGCCCGGGCAGCCCGAGCAGGAGACCGGCCAGGCAGGTCCAGAGCCAGTCGGTACGCCCGGTGTCGGCCAGCCAGTCTCGGGCGAGCAGGCAGACCAGCCCGGCGACGGCCCAGGCGATCATCCCGCCGACGGCGAACGGCACCATCGGTGGGTCCAGTGGCGCCGGTCGGGGCGCCCTCGGCAGCCGCACCGGGCCGGTCGGGGCGTCCGGCGGGGTCATCAGCGGCGAGTCGGGCACCTCACCAGGGTACGTCCCGGTTGATCGGGACCGCCGCGACGGGCCGGTCGACCCGGACGGCGGGCTGAGTCGGCCGTCGATGTCGCGGACGTAACCGGATGGACCTTCGCCGGTAACAGCTGATCTGAGACGATGCGCGCAACCTATCGACCTTATGATCAGCTGTGAGGATCCATGGCGACAGTGCCGGCAGAGACAACCGGGCCGACCCCGGACCCCAGCCCACGTAACGCGTTCGACCGCTTCTTCGAAATCACCGCCCGCGGCTCCACCCCCGGCCGCGAGGTACGTGGCGGACTGGCCACCTTCTTCACGATGGCGTACATCGTGGTGCTCAATCCGTTGATCCTGGGCAGCGCGGTCGACGGCGAGGGCGCCGCGCTGGCGATCCCGGCGATCGCCGCCGCGACCGCCCTGATCGCCGGGCTGATGACGCTGCTGATGGGGGTGGTCGCCCGGTTCCCGCTGGCGCTGGCCGCCGGTCTCGGGGTGAACGCCCTCGTCGCCTTCGAGATCGCACCGCAGATGACCTGGGCCGACGCGATGGGCCTGGTGGTCATCGAAGGCGTGATCATCCTGGTCCTGGTGCTGACCGGGCTGCGTACCGCCGTCTTCCGGGCCGTGCCCACCCAGCTGAAGGCCGCCATCGGAGTCGGCATCGGGCTGTTCCTTGCGTTGATCGGCTTCGTCAACGCCGGGTTCGTCACCGGCGGCACCGCGTCACCGCCGCTCGGCCTGGGCATTAACGGCATGATCGCCACTTGGCCGGCGTTCGTCTTCGTACTCGGTCTGCTGCTCACCCTGGTGCTGGTGGTCCGGAAGGTACGGGGTGCGATTCTGATCGGCATCCTGGGCTCCACCGTGCTGGCCATCGTCGTCGAGGCGATCGGCGGGTTCGGGCCGGCCGGCGGTCCGGACGGCCGAGCGGGCGGTTGGGCGTTGACCGTGCCGAGCCTGCCCGACCAGGTCTTCGGCATGCCGGACCTGTCGCTGCTCGGCAACTTCTCCGTGCTGGGCGCGTGGGACTCGGCGACCTGGCTGATCGCCCTGATGTTCGTCTTCACCCTGCTGCTGACCGACTTCTTCGACACGATGGGCACCATGGTCGCGGTCGGCCAGGAGGGCGGCATGCTCGACGCCGAGGGGATGCCGCCGAGGACCCGGGAGATCCTGGTCGTCGACTCGATCGCGGCGGCGGCAGGCGGCATGGCGAGTACGTCGAGCAACACCTCGTACATCGAAAGCGCCGCCGGGGTGGCGGAGGGTGCCCGGACCGGGGCGGCGAACCTGGTCACCGGCGGGTTGTTCCTACTGGCCGTCTTCCTGTCCCCGCTGGTCGAGGTGGTGCCGTTCGAGGCGGCGTCGACCGCGCTGGTGGTGGTCGGCTTCCTGATGCTGACCGCGGTGCGCACCATCGACTGGACCGACTACGAGATCGCCATCCCGGCCTTCCTCACCATCGTGCTGATGCCGTTCACCTACTCGATCTCCAACGGGATCGGCGCGGGAGTGATCACCTTCGTGCTGATCAAGCTCGTGAAGGGCCGTGCGGCGCAGGTGCATCCGCTGCTGTACGGGGTGGCCGCGCTGTTCACCCTCTACTTCCTGCGGCATCCGCTGGAGTTGCTGATCGGCTGAGCCGACCGCCTCGTCGCTTCGCCTGCCGTCACCGGCGGTACCCTGGTGCCGCCGGTGACGGTGGTCATAACGGCTGGTCGATCGGTGTGTTCGTTAGTTAGGCTAACGAACGTGACGGAGTGGGCGGTGATGGGAGAGCGACAGGTCACGGCCGCGCAACTGGCGACGTCCCTGCGCGATGCCATCACCCGACTCAACCGGCGGGTCCGACGGGCCCGGCCGGTCGGCGATCTGACGGTCACCCAGCTGTCCGCGCTCACCAGCCTGGAGCTGGCCGGTGCGATGACGCCGCGGGAGCTGGCCGACATCGAGCGGGTCCAACCGCCGACGATGACCAGGATCGTCGCCAAGCTCGAGGAGCGCGGACTGGTGCAACGCACCCCGCACCCGACCGACGGCCGCCAGGTGATCCTGTCAGCCACCGAGTCAGGCCGCGAGGTGATCGCCGGGTTTGAGCGGATACGTGACGAGTGGCTCGCCACCCGGCTCGCCGCGCTGAGCCCTGCCGAACGGGACACGTTACGGCAGGCGGCGGAGATCCTGCAGCAGGTCGCCCGCGGCTGACGCGACAGTCGCCATCGGGTCCGCTTCGTCCCGTGTGGATGACGCGTACGATCCGAGGAGGCGCACCCCGAGTGCGGGCGACACTGAACACCACCTTTCAGTCCCTACAGGTCCGTAACTACCGGATCTTCGCAACCGGGCAGCTGATCAAGCTGATCGGTGTGTGGATGATGTTCATCGCGCAGGACTGGCTTGTCCTGCAGCTGTCGGACGACTCCGCCACCGCGCTCGGCGTGGTTGTCGCCCTCCAGTTCACCCCGGTGCTGCTGTTCACCCTGATCTTCGGCCGGCTCGCCGACCGCTACGACAAGCGGCTGCTGCTGTTCGTCGCCAACGCCATCTGGTGCGTGCTGGCCCTGGTGATGAGCGTGCTGGTGCTGACCGGCGTGGTGGCGCTCTGGCACGTCTTCGTCTTCGCCGGCCTGCTCGGCGTCGGTAACGCCCTGGAGACCCCGGTCCGGCAGGCGTTCGTCTCCGAACTGGTCGGGACCCCGCTGCTGCCCAACGCCCTCGCGCTGTCCTCGGCGACGTTCAACACCGCCCGGATCGTCGGCCCGGCCGTGGCCGGGCTGGCCATCGCGGCGTTCGACGTCGGGCCGGTCTTCCTGATCAGCGCGCTCGCGTCGACGGCCCCGCTGGTCGGACTGATCCGGATGCGCTCCGGCGAACTGCACCGAGTCGGCCTGCCGGTCGGAGCGCAGCGGGACGCCGCCAAGGTGGTCGACGGGTTGCGCTACGTCGCCCGCCGCCCCGACCTGATGCTGCCGATGGCCCTGATGGCCGTGCTCGGCCTACTGCTGTTCAATTTCCAGCTGACCCTCGCCGCGTTGGCGAAGACGGTCTTCGAGACCGGTGCGGCGTCGTTCGGTCTGTTCACCACGGCGCTCGCGGTCGGCGCGCTGGCCGGTGCCCTGGCCGCCAGCGGCCGGCGCGACCGGCCGTCGGTCTACGTCGTGCTGGGCAGCGCGTTGACCTTCGCCGGCCTCGGCACCCTGGTCGGGCTGGCCCCGACGTACTGGCTGGTGGTGCTCCTGCTGCTGCCGACCGGGTTCTTCATGGTCTACTTCGCGCAGGCCTCCAACCAGCGGGTGCAGCTCGGTGTCGACCCGGCGTTCCGGGGCCGGGTGATGGCGCTGTGGGTGCTGGTCTTCCTGGGCACCAACCCGGTCGGCGCACCGATCATCGGCTGGGTCGCTGAGCGTTTCGGAGCCGGGGCCAGCATCTGGCTGGGCGGCCTGCTGTCCTTCCTGACCGCCGCCGCCGCACTGGCCTGGCAGTTGCGGCGCACCGGCGGCCGGCTGCGGCTGAGGTGGGCACCGATGCCCCGGCTCTACGTACTGCCGGCCCGACCCGCGCCGGCCCATGCCGGAGCAGTCCGAGCCTGACCTCCTGGACCGGTACTGCCCGGGTCGGATCGGTCCCAGGCCGCCGGCGGCCGCCGACGGGTCAGGAACTCGCGCGGTCGGCCGGGCCGCTACCGAACAGGACGTCGTCCCAGCTCGGCAGTCGCTTGCGGGACTTGCCGGAGCTGTCGGCCGGGGTCTCGGTGGCACCGGACGCGGCGCGCCGGGGCCGCAGCACCGCCAGGGACGGCACCGCCGGGACCTCCTTGGGCGCGTCGGCGTCGTCGTCGAAGGCGGAACCCGTGCCGCCGCCGAGCAGGGCGGCGGCGCCGCCGGCCACCGGCCGCTGCCGGGGCATCTCGGCGTTGGCCGCCGGTTCCAGGCCGCGACCGGCCGCCGAACCGAGTGGTCGGTCCAGCGAGGCGAGCAGCGCGTCCCGCCCGGCCCGGATCGGGTCCCGGCTGGGTCGTGGCTGGTCACTCGGGGCAGCCGGGAGGCCGTGCCCGCCGCCTCGGCCCGGCTCGGCCCGCGACGGACCGGGCAGCGCGTGCCCGCCCCGCTCCGGCGCCGGCTCCTGACCGAGGATCTGGGTGGGCCGCTCAGTGCAGAGGTACTGCGCCATGTCGTCGTGCGGCGAGATCACCTGGCGGCTCTTGTCAAGCTCCCAGATGGCCTGGGCGGTGGCCTTGCCGGACGGCCAGGTGGCGATGATCCGCCAGGTGCCGTCGTCGCGCCGGTACGCGTCCCAGGAGATCTTCTCCGCGTCGATGCCGTGCTGGGCCAGCCGGCCGTCGACGACCTCGGCGAGCGGTGCACCCTTTTCGGAGTTCTTCAGCCTGGTACGCCGAGCGTGCTGGGCGAGCATGGCCCGCTCCTGCAGCACCGGTCCGGCGTAGCGCAGCACCCGGTCGACCGGCACCCCGGCGATCCGCGCGACGTCGTCGGCCGACTCGCCGGACCGGATCCGGGCCTGGATGTCCCGGGGGGACAGCGACGGCTGGGGATCGCCGGGCTGGCTGGCCACCGTCAACGTGGTCGAGCTGTCCGGGTCGGCCTGCACGGCGGTGGAGACGCGGTCGTCGATCGGTAGGGCGAGCAGTCGACCGACCTCGTCAGCGAGGACCAGGGCCTGACCGTCCTCGGAGAGGGCGACGAAGCGTACCGGGCGCATCGCGTTGCCTCCGTCCCGCTGAGCTGCCCCACGCCGCAAGGTCGACCCGCCCGCGACGTCCTCCGCACACGGTACGCCGATAAGTCACCTGATGGGAGTAGGCCACGCCGGGCATGTCGAGTGAGCTGCCCCGATCCGTCCACTGAGCGGGTCGGGTGGCGGACGGTGATCGAGCGTCGGCGATCACGGATGGTCGGTCGGCGGTTGATCGTCATCCTAGAGCAAACCGGCCGGTTCGGCGACAATCCACGCCGAACCGGCCTTATCGCCCGATATGCCTCAGAGTCGCTCGATCACAAAGTCGACGCAGGCGGTCAACGCCTCGACGTCGGCCGGGTCGATCGCGGGGAACAGCGCCATCCGTAGCTGGTTGCGGCCGAGCTTGCGGTACGGCTCGGTGTCCATGATGCCGTTGGCCCGAAGTACCTTGGCGATCTGGGCGGCGTCCACTCCGTCGACGAAGTCGATGGTCGCCACCACGTTCGACCGCAGTGCCGGATCGGTGACGAACGGGGTGGCCACTGCGGACCGCTGAGCCCAGCCGTAGATCGCCGCCGCGCTCTCCGCCGTCCGCTTCGCCGCCCAGGCCAGCCCACCCTGGGCGTTCATCCAGTCGGTCTGCTCGGCGGCGAGGAAGATCGTCGCCAGTGCCGGGGTGTTGTAGGTCTGCTCCAACCGCGAGTTGTCGATCGCGGTAACCAGGTCCAGGAACGCCGGGATGTACCGACCGGACGCCTTTACCTGGGCGGCCCGGTCCAGGGCAGCCGGCGACATCAGGGCCAGCCAGATGCCGCCGTCCGAACCGAAGCACTTCTGTGGGGCGAAGTAGTAGACGTCGGTCTCGGTCGGGTCGACCTCCAGGCCGCCGGCGCCGGACGTGGCGTCGACCAGCATCAGCGCACCGTCGTCGGCCCCGGCGACCCGCCGGATCGGCACCGCGACCCCGGTGGAGGTCTCGTTGTGCGGCGTCGCGTAGACGTCGACGCCCGCCTCGGCGACTAGGGTCGGGGCGCCGCCCGGCTCGGCCTTGTGCACCGTCGGCTCGCCGAGGAACGGCGCATCGCGTACCGCCTTGGCGAACTTGGCCCCGAACTCACCGAAGCTGGCGAACTGCGCCCGGTCGCGGACCAGACCGAACGTGGCGACCTCCCAGAACGCCGTGGTACCGCCGTTGCCGAGAACCACCTCGTAGCCATCGGGCAGCGCGAAGAACTCGGCGATGCCGCGCCGCAGCCGGGCCACCTCGTCGCGGACGGTGCGCTGCCGGTGGGAGGTGCCCAGGTAGCTGGTGGCGACCTCGGACAGCGCCTCGACGGCTGCCGGGCGGACCTTCGACGGGCCGCAGCCGAATCTGCCGTCGGCGGGCTTGATCTCGTCTGGGATGCGGATGGTCGCAACGTCAGCCACGGTGGTCAGCAGTCCTTCCAGAGGCGCTACGGGTCGACCAATCCTTGCACCCGACCGGCTGGCCCCGGGGTGTGGTCCCACGTCTGTGACTGAGGCGTGCCCCACATCCCCCCGGGCCGGTGCCGGTGGGATCCGTACCGGATCAGGACCGATGCCGGATCAAACGTCGTGCGGGACCGCGTCCCAGCCGGCGACCTGCTGCGGCTTGCGCGGCTGCGGGCCGACGTACCGGGCGGACGGGCGGACCAGCCGCTTGAGCCGCTTCTGCTCCAGGATGTGGGCGCTCCAGCCGCCCATCCGGGCGCAGGTGAACATCGAGGTGAACATGTGCGCCGGCACCTCGGCGAAGTCGAGCACCACCGCCGACCAGAACTCGACGTTGGTCGCCAGCACCCGGTCCGGCTTGCGGTTGTGCAACTCCTCCAGAGCGGCCTTCTCCAGCGCCTCGGCAACCTCGTAGCGGGGCGCGCCAAGCTCCTTGGCGGTGCGGCGCAGCACCCGGGCGCGCGGGTCCTCGGCCCGGTACACCCGGTGACCGAACCCCATCAGCCGTTCGCCGCGGTCGAGCACGCCCTTGACGTACGACTCGGCGTCGCCGCTGCGCTCGACGCCCTCGATCATGTGCAGCACCCGGGACGGGGCACCACCGTGCAGCGGTCCGGAGAGCGCGCCGATGCCCGACGAGATGCAGGCGGCGGCGTCGGCTCCGGTGGAGGCGACCACCCGGGCGGTGAAGGTGGAGGCGTTCATGCCGTGTTCGGCGGCGGAGATGAAGTACGCGTCGACCGCCTTGACGTGCCGCGGGTCGGGCTCGCCACGCCACCGGCGCATGAACCGCTCGACGATGGTCTGCGCCTTGTCGATCTCCTTCTGCGGCACGGCCGGCAGACCGAGCCCCCGGGCCGACTGGGCGACGAACGACAACGCGGTGACCGACACCCGGGCCAGGTCCGCGCGGGCCTGCTCGTCGGAGATGTCGAGCAGCTGGGACAGCCCCCAGTACGGGGCGAGCATGGCGACCGCCGACTGCACGTCCACCCGGATGTCGCCGGAGTGCACCGGCACCGGGAACGGCTCGGCGGGCGGCAGACCCGGCCCGAACCGGCCGTCGACCAGCAGTGCCCAGACGTTGCCGAAGGAGACCTGTCCGATCAGATCCTCGATGTCGACGCCGCGGTACCGTAGGGCACCGCCCTCCTTGTCAGGCTCGGCGATTTCGGTCTCGAATGCGATCACACCTTCGAGACCCGGTTTGAAGTCGGACATATGGCTCTCCTGGTGGGGATTTGGCGGTGCTGCCCGAGCGCCCGGTAGAACTGCTGCAGGCTGCCCTGAACGGCTTTCACTGACGTCCGTGTGCTGCGGTGACTGGTCGTTCGTACCCGGTGGGTGACCGGTTGTTCGTGCCTGGTGGGTACCCAGCGTAAGTTCGGTGCCAGGGGTAGCCCTAGTTCAGGAGAGCGACGTGACGGGAGACACACCACGACCGAGTCTGCCGCGTCGTGACTATCGCGGTGCCCCGGAACTGCGTCGCCGCGGCCTCGCCGTCGACTGGCACACCCAGTTCGCCCGGTGGTTCGCCGACGCGGTGGCGGCCGGGTTGCCGGAGCCGAATGCGATGGTGCTGGCCACGGCCGACGTCGATGGGCGACCGAGTACCCGGACGGTGCTGATGAAAGGGTACGACGAGACGGGGATCGTCTTCTTCACCAACTACCGGTCCCGCAAGGGCACCGAGGCCACCGACAATCCCTCGGTCAGCCTGCTCTTTCCATGGTTCGCGATGTCCCGGCAGGTGGAGGTACGTGGGGTGGTGGCACCGATCCCCCGGGCGCAGACCGAGGCGTACTTCGCCACCCGGCCGCGCGGCTCCCAGCTCGGCGCCTGGGCCAGCCCGCAGTCGCGGGTGGTGCCGGACCGCGCGGCGGTCGACGCCGGTCTGGCCGCCGCCCGGCGGCGGTTCCCGGAGCCGACCGCGGTGCCACCGCCGCCGCACTGGGGCGGCCTGCGGGTGACGCCGTGGACCGTCGAGTTCTGGCAGGGTCGGGCCGACCGGCTGCACGACCGGTTGCGGTACCGCCGGGATGCCGGCGGTGGCTGGTCGATCGAGCGGATCGCACCGTAGCGCAACCTTTAATTTACTCTTAGCTATTGTGGATCATTGGCCGGCGGGTGACCCGCGAGCTGGATCGAACCGTTATCGTCGCCGCATGGACAACGTCGATGCACGTCCGGGCCCGCCGTCCGGAGCGCAGTGGACGATCGCGGCGGACGGGCACGAGGCCGTCGTGGTCGAGGTAGGTGGCGGGCTGCGGGCGTACCGCGCCGGTGGGGTCGACTACGTCGACGGGTACGCCGAGGACGAGCTCTGTGTCGGCGGTGCCGGCCAGGTCCTGGCTCCGTGGCCGAACCGGATCCGCGACGGCCGCTACACCTTCGCCGAGATCACCCGGCAGCTGCACCTGTCCGAGCCGGACCGGCACACCGCGCTGCACGGGCTGGTCTGCTGGCTGCCCTGGCAACTGATCAGCAAGACAGCCGACGAAGTGGTGGTCGGCTGTACCCTCTTCCCGCACCCAGGCTACCCGTGGTCGCTGGTGCTGCGTACCCGCTGGGCGGTCGGCGCCGACGGACTGCGGGTGACCCATCAGGTGACCAACGCCAGCGCCGAGCCGGCACCGTTCGGGCTCGGGGTCCATCCGTACCTGCGGCTGCCGGACACCGTCGTTGACGACCTGACCCTGCACCTGCCGGCCCGCAGCCGGCTGCTGGTGGACGGCCGGCTGCTGCCGATCGGTGCGGCGAAGGTGGCCGGTGGCGAGTACGACTTCACCAAGCCGCGGCGGATCGGTCCGGTGGTGCTGGACACCGCGTTCGGCGATCTTGACCGGGATTCGTCGGGCGGCTCCGCGGTCCGGTTGTCCAACCAGGATGGATCGGACGGCGTGACGCTCTGGGCCGACGCCGCCTTTGGCTGGTGGCAGCTGTTCAGCGGGGACACCCTCGCGGAGCCGCGCTACCGGCGGTCGGTGGCGGTCGAGCCGATGACCTGCCCGCCGGACGCGTTCCGGTCCGGGCGGGACCTGATCGTCCTGGCGCCGGCCGAGACCTGGCAGGCGAGCTGGGGCATCCGGCCGGGGCAGGAGCCGGCGGGACCGGGACCGGAGGGCCGGTGATGGAGTTCCGCGACGCGGTACGTAGGCGGCGGATGGTCCGCAACTACGATCCGGACCGCCCGGTACCGCCCGAGATCGTCGACCGGTTGCTGGAGCACGCCATCCACGCGCCGTCGGCCGGGTTCTCCCAGGGCTGGGGATTCCTGGTGCTGGACCGGCCGGACGACCGGGCGGCGTTCTGGGCGGCGACCACCCCGGTGGCGGCGGACCCGGACACCGAGCGGCGCAGCCGCTGGCTGGCCGGCATGACCCAGGCGCCACTGATCATCGTCCCGCACGCCAACCGGTCGGCGTACCTGGACCGGTACGCCCAGCCGGACAAGGGTTGGACCGACCGCGACGAGGCGCGCTGGCCGGTGCCGTACTGGCACATCGACACCGGGTTCGCGGCGCTGCTGATGCTGCTGACCGCCGTGGACGAAGGGCTGGGAGCCTGCTTCTTCGGCATCCCGCCGGAGCGCACGCCGAATTTCCGGGAGGCGTTCGGCGTGCCGGACGAGTTCGTCCCGATCGGTGCGATCACTGTCGGCTACCGGGCACCCGACTCGCGTTCCCCGTCGCTGCGTCGCGGTCGCCGTCCGGTCGACGAGGTGGTTCACCGTGGCCGGTGGAACGGTTGACCGGGGCCGGTTGCGGGCGGTGACGCTGCGGTACGGGCCGCAGGATCGCTCCGACTGGTCGCGGCAGGTCGCTACCCTGGCAGACGCGCTGGCGTACGGTGGCGTCCGGCCGGCGGGTGGCGGTTCGGCAGACAGACGGTCCGGTAGGCGACATGGGAGGAGCGCGCCGTCGTGATCTTCAAAGCGGTGCGGGACGGTCGTCCTTACCCTGAGCACGGTCTGACCTTGAAGCAGTGGGCGGAGATTCCGCCCCGCCCGCTGCGGCTCGATCAACTGATCACCACCAAGCGGGAGCTGGCGCTGGACAAGCTGCTCGCCGAGGACTCGACGTTCTACGGCGACCTCTTCCCGCACGTGGTGCAGTGGGACGGCGGTCTCTACCTGGAGGACGGCCTGCACCGTGCCCTGCGGGCCGCGCTTCAGCAGCGCAACCAGATCCACGCCCGGGTGTACCTGCTCATCCAGCAGCGGGCCGCCGGCTGACCTGCCGGCCCGGCCCGATTCGTCCGCCGGGCGCGATGATCCGCCGGTCGGCTCCGGATGCGGTTGTCGTACCGGGGCCGTACGGTGAATCCAGACGTCCCGGCGGTGGGCCGGCGTCTGGTGAGGACGGTGATGTGGATGTCCCGTAGCGGCGATGTCAACACTCCTACTCAGGAGTTTCCGGAGTATCCCGAGGGTTCGCCGGAGCCGGCCAGGCCGGTCGAGCCGGCTACGCCGCCGGCGGAGTCCGGCGGACGTCGGCGCGGGCTGCTCGGGCTCGCCGCCATCGTCGGCCTGGTCGTGGTGCTGCTGCTGTCCTCCCAGGCCGCCGGGTTGCTACCGAACTGGCGCAACCCCTTCGCCCAACAGGAGACCGATCGCACCCAGCCGCCGGTGCTGCAGTCGATCCAGGATCTCAGCCGGTTCGTCGCGGCGGAGGGCAACTATCAGGTCGTCGTCGACCTTGAGCAGGACCGACGGTACGTGCCCGATTTCCTGCTCAACGAACGAACCCTGTTCGTCGGGGTCGGAACGGTCGAGGCATACGTCGATTTCGGGCAAATTGGCGAGGAAGCCATATCTACCTCTGAGGATGGTCTTTCTGCGCAGATCGAGTTGCCGGCCCCACAGTTGACCGACGCGGATCTCGATCTCGACAACAGTTATGTCTTCGCCGAGGAGCGTGGCCTGCTCAACCGTCTCGGTGAGGTGTTCGGCGGTGACCCGAACCGGCGGCAGCAGGTCTACCAGTTGGCCGAGGACCGAATCACGGCCGCCGCCCGGGAGAGCGGGATCGCCGGGCGGGCCGAGGAGAACACCCGCAAGATGCTGACGGGGCTGCTGCGCTCTCTGGGATACGAGGAAAGCTCAGTCACCTTTGTGGCGCCATAGCTATTTCTGTAGGCTGAAACCGCCCGTGAAGGGTGGTGATCCGCCGGACCGAATCATCCTTCGGCCCAGCGTTTTCTGTCCGGGGGTGGGCACTCGTTCCGCGTGGGTCGCGCTAGAGTGCAGTCGAGGGCCGGATCCGCAGAAGCAGCGGGCCAGAAAATGAAATTGACTCATGACTGGTACGGCGGCCTGGCTGTGGTCAGTCTCTAATTCGGGGGTGCACCCGTGGCGCGTTCGGTGCGCAACGACGAGGTCGAGGTCACTGTCCTTCTGCCGTGTCTGAATGAGGCGGAGACGCTGGAGGTGTGCATCCGCAAGGCCCGCCGGTCCCTCGACGAGCTCGGGGTCCGGGGCGAGGTCCTGGTCAGCGACAACGGCTCCACCGACGGCTCACAGGAAATCGCCGTACGCGCCGGTGCCCGGGTGTCGCACGCCCCCATGCGCGGCTACGGCGGAGCACTGATCAACGGCGTCGAGCAGGCCCGCGGTCGGTACGTCATCATGGCTGACGCCGACGACTCGTACGACCTTTCCGACCTTGGACCTTTCATTCATGAACTGCGGCGCGGTCGGGACGTGGTGATGGGGAACCGGTTCCGTGGCGGTATAGCCGACGGTGCGATGCCGTTTCTGCACCGCCATCTCGGCAACCCGGTGCTCTCCTGGCTGGGTCGTCGGTTGTTCAACCTGAATGTGGGTGATTTTCACTGCGGGATCCGTGGGTTCAACCGGGACCGGGTCCGGCAGTTGCAACTGTGCATGCCGGGCATGGAATTCGCCTCCGAACTGGTCGTCCGGGCCGCGCTCAACGGCTACGACATCACCGAGGTGCCGACCACCCTGCGCCCCGACGGCCGGAGCCGGCCACCCCACCTGCGGACCTGGCGGGACGGCTGGCGTCACCTGCGGTTCCTACTGGTATTCGCCCCCCGGAAGATGCTGATCTGGCCCGGTGCGGTGCTGTTCACGGTCGGCCTGATCGGCACCGTAACGTTGGCCGTCGGCCCGTTGGTCGTCGGCGGGATCGGTTTCGACGTCAGCACCCTCGTCTACACCTGTCTCGCCATGCTCGCCGGCGCACAGTTGTTGCTCTTCGGGGCGTTCGCGCTGATCTACGGCAGATACGAGGGCATCACCGACCTGCGACAGTCCGACCGGTGGAGCCGGTACGTCAGACTGGAGACCTGCACGGCCGGCGGGTTCGCGTTGATCCTGCTGGGTCTGGCCGGCACCATCCTGGCGGTCGCCACCTGGGGTGCGACCGGCTTCGGCGCCCAGGACGCGAGTGAGACCATGCGGGTAGTGCTGCCCTCCTCGACCGCGATCGGCCTAGGCGCGACACTGATCTTCGCCGGGCTCTTCTCCAGCCTGCTCAGCCTGCGGCGGGTCTCCGTCGCCGTGGCCGATCAGCAGATATCGGAGCCCGGCCCGCTGGTCGCCAGCACCCACTGACCGAGACGGCCCGCCGATGCGCGACATAGCCGGCGCGCGTCACGACAACGAACGGTTCCGCGGAGCACCATGACTGTCGAGACATCCCCGGCCGGCGCTGGCGAGCCGTCCGGCCGGGAGGTCGGTTTGCCCGGCCGGGGGTCAGGCTCGCAAAGCCGGACGGCATCGGGCCGGATCCCGGTGCAGGACAATCCGGACGGATCTCGTAGACCGGAGTCAGCGCCAGGGCCGGGGCGGCCCCGGGCCAGCCGGTTGCCGGCACTGGCCGGCCGGCCGGGGCTGCTCGCCGTACTGACCTGGCTGGTGGCCACACCGGTGGCGGTCGTGCTGCCGTCGGTGGCGCGCGCCGACCCCTTCACGGTGGCCGGTCGGGCGCTGCCGGTCGCCAGTGGCCTGCTCCTGGTCTGCCTCGGCGGACTGGCCGCTGCCGCCGTCCAGCGATGGCAGCCCACCGCGATGCCGGCGCTGGCCGGGGTCAGCGCCGGCCTGGCCTCGGCCTGGCTGGCGCTGATCCTGCGGGCCGCGCTGTACGGCACCCCGTTCGGCTTCGGTGGCCTGTCCGGGGACATGCTGCGGATGACCGCCACCGCCACCCGGTACACGGTCACCGTGGCCAGCGCGGACACCACGGTGCCCGGGCTGCCGTCGGAGTACCCGCCGCTGTACGCCTGGTTGGTCGGCCGGGCGGCGGTGCTGCTCGACCAGCCGGCCTGGCGGTTGCTCGGCGCCGCCGAGGTGCTGTTCGTCTCGGCGTCGGTGCTGGTCGGTTTCCTGCTGTGGCGCCGCCAGGTGGGTCCCTGGGCGGCGCTGGCGATCTCCTGCGTGGGGGTGCTGGCCTGGTCCGACCCGCGGAAGGCGTACGAGGTCCTCGCCTTGATGGTCTTCATCCCGTGGGTGCTGGAGACCTTCACCCGTCCGCCTCGCAGCCGGCTGCACTGGCTGGCCTGCGGGCTGCTCGGGGGTCTGCTGGTGGTGCTCTACCAGGCCTGGCTGGTCTACGGGGCGCTCGGCCTCGCGGTGATCGTCGGGTTGGCCTGGCGGGCCGAGCCGGACCGGTGGGCGTACCTGCGGCGGCTGCTGCTGGTCGCCGCGGTCGCCGCCGTCTCGTCGGCGTGGTACGTGCTGCCGTACCTGTGGGCGTTGACCACCGGCGGCGGCGGACAGCTGGTTTCCGACCTGTTCGTGTCGCCGTACTACCTCGACAATCTGCTGCCGTTTCTGGAGCGGGGCGACCTGCCGCTGCGTGGCCTGCAGCTGGCCGGCCTGGTGGGCTCGGTGTGGCTGATCCGGTCGACCTGGTGGGCCCGGCCGCTGCTGCTGATCGCCGCCGGTGCGTTCGCCTACCGGCTGCTGTCGCTGGTGCGGTTCGTGCTGACCGGGCACACCGCCTTCGCGCATTACACGGCCCGGCTGTACGGCGTCGTACTGGCTGTCGCCGGGGTGCTGACCCTGGTGCACGCGGTGCCGCTGCTGCTGCGCCGGCTGCGGATCAGTCCGCCGGTCGGGCTGGCCGGCGTGCCGCTGGCGGTGCTGCTGGCCTGGGCGGTGCCGGTCTACTCCACGAACTGGATGCCGGGCACCGACGGTTCCGGTTCGGGGTACGCGGCGGCGGCGCACGCCGAGCCGCTGCCCGGCGGCGGCTATCCCCGGTACGCGCCCGACACCGGCCGCGCTGACTGGTTCCCGGTCGAGCCGGTTCGTCGAGCGGTTGAGCAGGTCATCGGGCCGGACCCGGACCGGGTCACCCTCAGCGTCGACGAACGGCTTTTCTCGTACCTGCCGTGGCCCGGCTACCTGAGCAACGACCGGACCGCGGCGGGCACCCTGTCCCGGTGGGACGAACGCCGGGCCGAGCTGCGCGATCTGGCCGACCAGGAGGACCCGGCGGCGTTCGCCGCCGAGTCTGCGGCGACCGCGTTCGGGCCGATCGACATCTTCGTCCTGACCCGCGACGGCGACGAGCTGGTCTGGCGGGACCTGCAATTCCATCGCGACCAGTTCGACCCGCGCTACTGGGTGGTCCGCGACGACCTGCCGGGACAGGTCGTGGTCTCGATCCGTCGGTGACGGGTCGTCAGCGGTCCCTGATGGCGGGCGCTAGCCGGGGACGGGGCGGTCAGTACGACGTAGCGAGGTTGCGGTCCTCGTTTGGCATCACGATCCACAGCGCCAGGTAAATGATCACCTGGGTGCCGGGCAGCAGCAGGGAGAGCAGGAAGATCAACCGCACCATTCCCGCTGAGATGCCGAACCGTTGGCCGAGCCCGGCGCAGACGCCGGCAATCATCCTTCCGTTGCGGGGACGTACCAGTTTGCGGCTCATCGGACGCTCCTTCGGGTGTCGTTTGCTGGCCGGTCTGCCACGTTCCACGGTAGGTACGCCGGGAGGCGGCGACCTCGGTCCACGGACCGATTCGCGGCGTGGCCCCCGTACGGCGCTACCCTGACTGATTCAAGATCATTCAGGGAGCCATGCCGAGGTGGCGTCATCTCACGGACGTGCGAGCTACCCGCTTTGTTCACCGACTGCTAATCTTGCCGGCGTTGCCCACGCCGACGGTGCCCCTACTCGCGTCGGTGCGCTCGGGCGACGCCACCCCTCTGAGCGCCTCGCGCGCTCGTCTAGACGGAAGCGCGCGAATGTGACACTGGCGATCCTCATTTCGGCGGACCGGGCTTCTGCTACCCCGGCCAGCGTTGATTCCGGAGAGTTGCGTACGGTAAGTGGATCGTCGCTCAATGGGCATCTCCGGGAGCAGCTCGTGGCTGCCGGCGCCGACGAGGTGTGGCCGACGGAAGCAGCCGGCGTCGCCGACCTTGTTGAGCAGGCCATTGGACCGGTCCTGCTGTGCGCCACCGACGTGGTCGCCCACACCGAGGCGATTCGACTGCTCGCCGTGGCGCCGGCCGAGACGACCCGGGCGATGCTGCTGCCCGCTGTGGACGGCTCCGGCGGTGGTCGGGTCGCCGCAGCCAGCGCGCTGCGTGGTCGTATCGTCGCCGTCACCCCCGATCCGGCCACCACCGACCGGCTTCCGCTCTTCGGCGGCGTACTGCGGGTCGGCGTCGGTGACCTGCCCGCGTTGGCCACGGCGGCCCGGGCCGCCGCCACCCGGCGACTGCCTCCGGGTACCCACCCGCTGGACGCGATCCTCGCCGAGTTCGTTGCCGGCGGCGCCGCCGTCGGGGCGTACCCGCTGCGTCACCTGGTGGCCCGGCGGGTCGCCGATCAGGTCGAGCTGTCCAACGCCGAGGCCCGGATCCGTGCTGTCGACCCCGATCAAGCCCGACTGCGCCTCGCGGTCAAGGAACAGGACGACCTGTTCGCCACCTATTTCGTGAGCAGCTGGTCACCAAGGGTTGTGAAGCTTGCGGCGTGGATCGGGTTGAGCCCGACCGGGGTCACCGCCATCTCGGTCGCGTTCGCCGCCGCCGCCGCGCTGTTGTTCGCCGTCGGTGACCGGCCGCTGCTGCTGCTCGGTGCGGTTCTGCTCTATCTCGGCTTCGTGCTCGACTGCGTCGACGGCCAACTGGCCCGCTACACCGGCCGGTTCAGCGCGTTCGGCGGTTGGCTGGACACCATCGCCGACCGGGGCAAGGAGTACCTGGTCTACGCGGGGCTCGGCGTCGGTGTACACCAGGCGGGACTGGCCGGTGGGTGGGCGGCCGACGGATGGGTGCTGGCCACCGCAGCGATCGTGTTGCAGACCGTCCGGCACATGACCGACGCCTGGTACGGGGCGCTGCACGACGAAGCCGCCCACCGGACGCCGAGCCGACCGGCCACCGGCGCGTCGGCGGGCGGGGTCGGCGGTCGGCTCAGCCAGGTCTCCGATCGCGTGCTCGCCGGGCCGCGCTCGCCGATCTACTGGGCGAAACGGACCATCGTCTTTCCGATCGGCGAGCGGTGGGCACTGATCGCCGTCACCGTGGTGCTGTTCGGCCCGCTGGTCAGCCTGTGGGCCGTACTCGGCTGGGGGATGCTCGCGGCCATCTGGACGGCGGGCCTGCGGACCCTGCGGGCCCGGTCGATGCGGGTCCCGGTACTGGCGGCGGTGGACACCGCGAATCACCGTGACGACGGTTTCCTGGCCGGTCGGATCGCCAATCTGCGGACCGGCCGGTCCCCCGCCGGGCAGTTGCCCCTCGCGGTGGCCGCCGCCGGGACAGCCGCGATCCTGTTGGCCCTGACCACGACCGGTGTGCTGTCCGGTGCCGGCGCTGTCCTCGTCGGCGCGGCGGCCCTGCTGGCGGCCGGCTCGGCCAGCGCGGCCCGGCCGGCCACCGGCGCGCTCGACTGGCTGGTGCCGGCGGCGCTGCGGGCGGCCGAACTTCTCTTCGTCGTCGCGGCCGGCGTGGTCGCCGGCGTACCGGCCGCGGTCACCTACGGACTGCTGCTGATCCTCGCCCTGCACCACTACGATTTGACCGCCCGGCTGGAGAAACGGCTCGACGGACCACCGCTGCGCCGGTGGAGCCTCGGCTGGGACGGCCGAGTACTGCTGCTCGCCGTCGCCGCTGCCGGACCGGCGCTGGTCGCCGCCGGGCTGCCCACGACGGTCACCCCGGTCGCGGTGACCACCGGTGTGGTTGCCGCGTTCGCCGGCTACCTGATGCTGCACTTCCTCGTGACCGCGGTCGTCGACCACCGACCGTCGGCACCGGGTCGAGCAGCGGACCACCGCCCGCCGGGCGCCGTCGCCCGGGTCCCGGCACCCCGCCGGCCGCCGGCCATGCCGGCCGGTCCGGCTCCCTCCCTCCGCCCCGCCGGCCGCTCCGCCGGCACGATCGCAGGTGATGACCGATGACGTTGATCAGTATCGTTGTGCCGGTGTACAAGGTGCAGGGCTACCTGCGGGAGTGCCTTGACTCCATCCTCGGGCAGTCGTTCACCGACGTCGAGGTGATCGCGGTCGACGACTGCTCGCCGGACACCTCCGGGCAGATCCTCGCCGAGTACGCCGCCCGCGACCCCCGGCTGACCGTACTGTCGCTGCCGGCCAACGTCGGTTTGGGCAAGGCCCGAAACGCCGGCCTGGACGCGGCGACCGGCGAGTACGTCTGGTTCCTGGACAGCGACGACTGGCTGACCGACGGTGCGCTGCGGGCGGTCGCCAACCGGCTCCGCGACACCACGCCCGACGTGCTGATCGTCGACCACGTGCGGGTCTTCTGGAACAACTACCAGGCGGGTAGCGCGCTGCGCCAGGCGTTCCCGACCTCGCCCGGTGCCGAGGTGTTCAACGTACGGACCCGGCCAGAGACGCTCAAGGTCCTGCACACCGCCTGGAACAAGGTCACCCGTCGGGAATTCCTGGTCGATCTCGGGCTGCGGTTCGAGGCGGGCTGGTACGAGGACGTGTCGTTCACCTTCCCGCTGCTGGTCGCGGCCGAGCGGGTCACCATACTCGACCGGGCGTGCGTCAACTACCGGCAGCGCCGCACCGGGGCGATCACCCGGACCCGCAGCGCCCGGCACTTCGAGATGTTCGACCACTGGGGCAACACCTTCGACTGGTTGGATGCCCGCGGCCCGCAGGCCGACCCGGTCCGGCCCGAGCTGTTCGGTCTGATGATCTCCCACTATCTGATGGTGCTGGGACACGGCGGTCGGCTGCCCCGCGAGCTGCACCGGGAGTTCTTCGCCCGGGCCCACGCCGACTACCAGCGGCGGCTGCCGGCCGGCGGTTACCCCGAGCCGGACGGCGTGGAAGGGCTGAAGCGGCGGCTGCTGGCCGCCAACCGGTGGCGTACCTTCGCCGCGTTGCGGGCCGGCCAGCAGGTCCGCAAGAAGCTGCCCTCGGTCAGCCGACGGTTCGGCCGGCCGGTCAAACGGCGGCTGATCAACCTGGCCCGGGCCGGCCGGCGGGTGTTGCTGCGTGGCTACTACCGGCTGCAGCTGCGGCTGCCGATGGACCAGTCGCTGGCGCTGTACGCGGCGTACTGGTATCGGGGCTACAGCTGCAACCCGGCGGCGATCCACGCCAAGGCGGCGCAGATCGCCCCGCAGATCAAGAGCGTCTGGGTGGTCCGTCGGGACCGGGCCTCGAGCATGCCGCCCGGGGTGCCGTACGTCATCGCCGGCACCTGGCGCTACTACCGGGCCCTTGCCCGGTCGAAGTGGCTGATCAACAACGTGAACTTTCCCGACTACGTGCGCAAGCGGTCCGGTTCGGTGCACGTGCAGACCCACCACGGCACGCCGGTCAAGGTGATGGGCCTGGACCAGCAGCGGCACCCGATCGGTGCCACCTCGATGAACTTCTCCCTGCTGCTGCGCCGGGTGGACCGGTGGGACTACAGCGTCAGCGCCAACCACTTCTCCACCCAGATGTGGGAGCGCGCCTACCCGGCCGGCTTCGAGTCGCTCGACACCGGCTATCCGCGCAACGACCGGCTGGCACTGGCCACCGACGCGGAGGTGGCCGCGGCCCGGGAGGCGCTCGGCATCGCTCCCGGTGAGCGGGTGGTGCTCTACCTGCCGACCCACCGCGAACACCAGCCCGGCTGGCGGCCCGACTTCGACGCCGACGCGTTCGCCGAGGTCCTCGGCCCGGACGCCTGGTTGCTGATCCGCAGCCACTACTTCCACGACCGGCAGCGGACCGGCCAGGCACCCAACGCGCCGGCCAGCGGTCGGGTCCGGGACGTGTCGGCGCACCCGGTGGTCGAGGACCTGTACCTCGCCGCCGACGTGCTGATCACGGACTACTCGTCGGCGATGTTCGACTACGCGATCCTGGACCGCCCGATTGTGATCTACGCGCCGGACGCCGCGGCGTACGCGATGACGCGGGGCGTCTACTTCGACATCACCGCGGAACCCCCGGGAGCGGTCGCCACCACCTTCGGGCACCTGCTGGACGTGTTCCGTACCGGGGCGGTCGACGACGACGCCGCGGCCAAGGCCCGGACCCAGTTCCGGGGGCGGTTCTGCCACCTCGACGACGGGCACGCCGCCGAGCGGGTGGTCCGCCGCGCGCTGCTCGGCGAACCGGCACCGCCGGCGGCCAGCTGATGCCGGGTGGGGGCGGGCGACCGGCGGTGCCGGTTAACTGTCGGTGCGGCGGGAGGTCAGCCGCCGCTGCCCGGTCCGTGCCGTCTGCCATGCCCGGCGGAGCAGGTTCCGGCTCTGCCGGGCACCCATCTCGGACAGCCACTGCGGGCTGCGGGCCAGGGTGCCGGTGGTTCCGTCGGTGACGACAAGCGTCGGCCCGGCGGCGCCCGGCGTCAGCCAGAGCACCCGGGTGCCGACCCGGGTCGGTCGGGTGCCGAGGGTGCCTCGGCCGCCGCGCTCCGGCCCCGGCGGTACGGCGTACTCGCGGCCGCTGTCCCGGACGACCAGCCGGACCGGGTACCGGCCGGAGGCCAGTTCGCCGACAGTCAGCCGGCAGGACCAGCGCAGGTCGTTGCCCTTGCGGTACTCGACGGTGACCGGTTGGCGGAGCAGCCCGTCCCCGATCTCCAGCAGCAGGTCGGAGCGGACCTGACCGGGTTCGCCGTCGATGCCGGCACAGCGCACCGTGCCCTGAACGGTGACCGTCGGACCGGTACCCGGCCCGCTGCCGCGCAGGCCCTGCACACTGACCGTCACCTCAGAGACCCGCAGCAGGTCGCGGTAGGTGTCGAAGTCGGGGTGCCCGAGGTACGGCTGGCCGGCGTGCACCCGCAGCGGTCGGCTGGAACGCGGCCGGCGTACTGTCGCGGCGTCCTGCTCGTAGATCGCGACGGCGCGCAACCCGGCCCCGGCGTTGCCGACGAACTCGCTGGCCACATCGATCGGGAGGTCCTTGAAGAGGCTGTGCATCCGGGCGGTGAACTCGGCGAGCTGATCGTCGTCGCAGCCGGCCGCCGCCCGCCACGCGTAGTGCAGCTGCATGTAGGCGATCCACCGGTACACCGCTTCGCGGTCGTCGGAGCGCAGGTCACGCACCTCGTCGGCGAGCCGCTCGATGATGGTCAGATGCTGCATGATCCGGGCCGGCTGGCTGCGGGAATCCATCAGCGAGGAATTGTCCCCCCGCTGCCGGTAGAGGTAGCTCAGCCGGGGAGTGAGGATCGTCCGGGGCGACCTGGCCAGCAACGGAATGGTGAACAGCACGTCCTCGAACGCGGTGCCCTCGGTGAACTTGACGCCGACCGCGTCGACCAGATCCCGGCGGAAGATCTTGTTGCAGGCCGACGGGTTGCCGACCAGGTCCGGGGCGTGCGCGATGTGCTCGACGACCCGTTCACCGATGAGCAGTTCACGACGCCAGGCGGGGTTCGGCCGGGGCGGCAGCCCTTGCATGTCGCCGACGGCGATCGCCGCCTCGTGGTGGTCGGCGAGCCCGGTCAGGTGACTGAGCGCGCCGTCCGGGTAGATGTCGTCCGAGTCGAGAAATGCCAGGTAGCGGCCGGTGGCGAGGCGCACGCCATGATTGCGGGCCGCGCCGAGCCCGGCGTTGTCCTGCCGGACGTAGCGCACCGCGGTGGCCTGACCGGCGTACCGCTGGGCGATCTCGGCTGATCCGTCAGTCGAGCCGTCGTCGACCACGACGACCTCGATCAGGTCCCGACCAGGCTGGCGTTCGATGGATCCGAGCGCTTCCGCGAGCCATTTCTCTGTGTTGTAGACCGGCACGACGATGCTGACCGTCGGGGATGGCACCGCGTTCACCTCACGTCACGACTGGGTAATCTGGATCGGTGACCCTGATTCGTAGAGTACGTCGCGTGCTGCGCCCGGCACGGCGGATGGTTGGTCGGCTACAGCGCATGGCCGGCCGGCCAGCGGCGCAACTCTACAGCCCGAACGTTACCGCGAGCGACGTTCGTCTTCTCGTCGGCGTCGCCGAGCGCAAGGGTGATCGTCAGGGCGTAACGGCGGCCCTGCTCCGGCTGGTGCAGCGCGGGGCGGCGAACGAGACCGAGCAGCGGCGGGTCCGGTCCGTCGGCGTCGGCGCTCCGGCCCCGGTCGCCGACCCGCCGCCCGCGGGTCGACCGGGCGGCGACGCCGTCCGGCTCACCCTGCACCGACCCGATCCGGCAGCCCCGATCGAGGCCACCGTCACCGGCCGAGCCGCACCGCTTTCGTACTGGCGTCCTGCCTGGGCAGGGCTGCCGTCCGACCTGCGAGACCAGCTCACCGCCAGTGTCCTCACCCGACTCGCCGCGACCGGCGGCGTCACCGAGGTGCGCGCCGACGACCCGGCCAGCACATCCGTCGCCCGAGCGGTCGCCGCCGGCACCGGCGCACGATACGGTGGGCAGCCGTGATCGTTCCCTGGCGCCGTGGCACCTCGGCCGGACACCTGCTTGACGACGCGCTGAGCGCGCTGGCCGCCGCCGACTGGTCCGACACCGACCGCCCCCCGGTCGCCTGGCTGCACTGGCCGGTCGACACGGCCAATCCGTACCAATCGTTGCTGTACAGCCGGTTCTCCCAGCACAACCTGACGCCGATGCGGGTCCGCCGGCTCGACCAGCTGGACAAGCTGCTGCCCGCACTGCCCGACGGCATCGGCCGGGTGCTGCATGTGCACTGGCTCTACGACGTCACCTCCGGTTGCACCACCACCGGCCAGGCCGAAGCTGCGGTCGATGCCTTCGCCAAGCGGCTGGACACCCTGCGCGACCAGGGCGTACGGCTGGTCTGGACGGTGCACAACCTGCTTCCGCACGAGACCGTGCACCGGGCGACCGAAACCCGGCTGCGCCAGGTGATGCTCGCCGCCGCCGACGTGGTGCACCTGATGCACGACAGCCACCTCGACATCCTGCGGGACACTTTCGGAGCCGAGCCCCGACGCGTGGTGTTCGCCCCGCACCCCACCTTCGCCGGCGCCTATCCGGACTGGGTGGACCGGCCCGCCGCCCGCAGCCATCTCGGCATTCCGCTCGGCGCCCGGGTGCTGGTTACCTTCGGGCAGGTCCGGCCGTACAAGGGGCACGGCGACTTCCTTGACGCGCTCGACGTCGCGGTCCGGCACGACCCGCGGCTGCGCTGGCTGGTCGCCGGCAAGGTACGCGAGGAGGCCGGCGGCCCCGAGTTCATGCGCCGGGCCGCCGAGCACCCGGCGGTGATCTTCCATCCCGGCTTCGCGCCCGACACCGACGTGCAGTACTTCCTGCGGGCGGCCGACGCCGCCGTCTACCCGTACCGGTCGTCGCTGAACTCCGGCGCGCTGGCGCTGACCGCCGGATTCGGCCTGCCGGCGTACGTGTCGACCGGCACTACCGTCGGTGGTCTGCTGCCGGACGCCGCGCTGCGCCGGTTCGACCTGTCCGACCCGGACAAGACCGCCGAGACGATCACCGAGTCCGGTGGGGCCTGGGACCGTGCCGAGCCGGTCCGCGCGGCGGTCCGTGACCACGTCGAAGCCCTGTCTCCGGCGAAGGTCAGCGCCCGGTTCGCGGCCGAGTTGCGGCGGCACCTCGACCCGCTGGCGTGACAGGGCGCCCAGTGACCGGCGACCCTGCCGACTGGTCGCGCCGCCGGACTCAGCCGGCGCTGTACGCGTACCGGGCGGCCCGTTCGGCCAACCACAGCCACCGGCGCTGCACCGCCCCGCTGGTAGCGGCGACCATGCCGAGCGCGTCGGTGCGCACCCGGTCCAGCGCGACGGCGTCAGCCGCCGGGGCGTCGAGCAGCCCGGCGCCGTCGCGAAACGCCTCCGCCTCGGCCTCGCCACCGAAGCGGGGAGCGACCTCGTCGCGCCAGAAGTCCGCCCAGTCCAGCTCCGGGTTCCAGCTGAACCGGGCGTACGCCAGATAGCCGATCTCGTTCGTCGGGTGGTAGGCACCCGCCTCGCCGAAGATGGTCAGCCCCCGCATGCCGGCCACGCCGACCCGGGCCGCCATGTCGGCGTACAGCTGCGGCACCCAGGAGTGCCGCTGCCGGTTCCACTGCGATCCGGCGTGGGTACGCAGCACGTTCGTCGAGTGCGGTAGCGCTTCGACGTGCGCGGCGGTCAGCCGGTCCCGGTTGTCGTACCAGAATCCCCGGTTGACGCAGTACTGGTAGGCCACGTCGTCGGGCAGGTCGGCCAGCGGACGCTGTGCCGGCAGGTCGAAGATGTTGTCCCAGTAGACCTCGACCAGGTGCCGCAGCGGCACCCCGGCGGGCCCGGTACGCCGGGCCGTGTCCAGCAGCGTCGGGTAGACCGACCGCATCGCCTCGTACGACCAGGAGGTGCGTTCACCGCCGGTGCGCCGGGTGCACCGAGCGCAGGCGCAACTGCCGTAGTCGCCGGTCTCGAAGTTGATCCCGCCCACCGGGATCGTCTCCAGCAGCCAGTCGACGGCGTCGCGATTCCAGGCCAGATTGTCCGGCTGCGACGGGCAGGCGGCCATCATGTACTCGCTGGCCGGGAAGTGCAGATCGCCGAACTCATCGATGTCAAAGCCAACCTTCTTCGGCAGCTCGGCGGCCAGCTCGGGGCGTTGCCGCAGCCAGGTCGCCAGGTTGTAGCGGTGCCGGCCGTCGAAGTAGATGCCGCCGTAGGCGTTGACCCCGATCCCGGCGATGATCCGCACGCCCCGCTCGTTGGCGTACCCGCACAGGTCGCGGGCCGCGTCGACACCGCCGTGCGCGTCGCGCAGCAGCCCGTACACGACGATCCCGCCGATCCGTTCCCGGCTGCAGAAGTCGACCAGTCGCCGGTAGTCGGCGCCGAACGCGTCGGCTGACTTGGCGTACGGGTTGAGCGCGCCGATCTCCTGTAGGCCGAGCTGGCGCAGATCCCAGTTGGTCGAGTGGTCCCAGGTCCACAGGGTGCGCAGTGCCAGCCCGGGTGCCTGCTCCCGTACCCCCACCGGGACCTGGCGTTCGGTGGCCAGCTCGGTCAGCTCCCGGGCGGCGTAGATCAGGCCGGCGAACGGGTCGCCGGTCAGCCGGACTCCACCGTCACCGGTCGCGTCCGCACCCGGCCCGCCACCGGCCGGAACTTCGATCCGGTAGGTGCCCTCCGGCAGCGCCGGGTCGGCGTCGAGGTGCACCGGCACCCCGTCGGTGGAGCTGCCGAAGGTCTCGGCGAGCAGCCGGGCGGCGTACGGCGCGGATTCGGCACCGCGTACCTGGACTCCGGCGATCCGGCGTAACTGCGACATGTCTACCTCCCGAGGGATTGCGGTGTGGCGGCCAGGTACTCGGCCACCTCGATGGCCGTCCACACCCCGTGCCGCCAGTACGGATCGGCCTCGCACACCGCGCGGGCGGCGTCAGCGTCGGCGGCCCGCACGATGAGCACCGACGCGCTCAGATCGGCGTACGCGCCGGCGACCAGCGCGGTGCCGTCGGCGAGCAGGGTGGCGACCCGGTCCAGGTGGGCGGATCGGTGCGGCCCGCGCCGCTGCGCCGCGTCGGCGGCGTACCTGACGGTGACCAGGTAGGTCGGCTCGAATCTCACGCGTCACCGCCGATCGCTTCGAACAGCCGCTGCATCGCCACCCGGTAGACCGTCTGCGGGCGACCGGCTCCGGTGCTGACGTGCACTCCGACCTCGTCGGCGTAGCCGGCGGCGCGCAGCGAGTTGAGCAGCCGGCGTGCCGAGCGGGCCTCCACCCCGTACGCATCGGCCAGGCTGCGGGCGGTGACCTCGTTGGGGTCCAGCTGATGCAGCGCCTCCAGCAGGCGTCGGGTGGACAGCGGGCCGAGTTTGAGCTGCTCGGAGACGCGCAGGATGCCGGGCGCGGTCTCCCGCAGGCGCTGCTTGACCGGGCTCACCCGGGTGGAGTGGATCTCCCCGTCAGGGAAGACGACGTGGGTGTCGCCGCTGCCCCGGCTCAACGCGAGGGCCTTGCGGGCGTTGTCCTCGGCGGCGGCGATCGTCGTGCCGGCACCGAAGCCGACGGTGTGGCCGCCGTCGACGCCGCGCAGGGTGAGCAGGGAGGCGTGGCCGGCCCGGTGACGGGCGAGGGCGCTGTCCACGGTGCCCCGGGTGGTGGTGATCACCATCGTCCGGTCGTCGATCATGCTGAGCCGCCCGCGCATCCGTTCGGCGTGTTCCAGCAGCGCCTCGCGCAGCCGCAGCCGCTGCCGTTCCACCTCGTACGGGTCGTGCCGGCGGCTGGCCGGCTCGGCGAACTCGATCATCATCACGGCGATCTGGGTGGCCCGGGACTGCCGGATCTCGGCGGCCAGCCAGGCGCGGCGCAGCGCGTCGCGCACCGACGCGCGGGTGTGCTCGACCCGCCAGACCGGCACGCCCGCCTCGCGCAGGTCGCGGTGCACCGCACCGAGGCAGGTCAGGCAGGCTTCGACGGCACCGGTGGCGTACCGGTCGCGGTGGTAGGCGGTGACGTCGTCGAGGGTGGCGTAGAGCAGTCCGGTCGAGTCGGCGATCGGCAGGATCTCGGTCGGTGCGGGCACCTCGATGTCGTGGTACGTCTCCCGTACCACCCCGGCCTCGATGGTGTCGACGCTGACCGTCGGCAGCTGCCCGCCGGTCGCCAGCAGCATCCGGGACAGGGTGCGGTAAAGGTCGATGCCGCCATGGCGGATGTAGTCGACCTCGGCGCGCAGGTCACCGGCGGCGGTGGCGAGCGCGTGCGGGATCCGGCCGGTGAACAGCAGTACCTGGCAGAGCTCGTCGAGCTCGCGGGCCAGTTCCGGGGCCTGCTCCGGCCGGGCGTACGCGCGGCTGGTGAGTTCGCCGGCCCGCCCTTCGCCGGCGGCGACCTCCTGGACCAGCCGGATGGAGTCCTCCGGCCCGATGATGCCGATCATGTGTTGCTTGCCTCCACGTCGTCGCCGGCTTGCGGGCGGGCTGCTCAGCCAGGCCGTTCAACCGGTGTAGACGGTGCCGGTGATGCTGGCCGACAGTGGTGCCGCGAGCAGCACCAACGCCGACGCCACATCTTCCGGCCGGCCCAGGTCGGCTTCGATGTCGGCGACCCGGCCGGCATCGACCCCGTTGGTCCGCGCCTCGTCCAGCGAGCGGCGCATCAACGGCGTGTCGATGTCGCCGGGGCAGAGCGCATGCACTCTGACCCCCCGTGGGCGAAGCTGGCGGTCCAGGGTCAGTGCCAGGCCGTGCAACCCTCCCTTGCTCGCGCCGTAGGCTACCGACCCGGAGCCGGTGAGCACGCCCGCCTTGGAGCCGACCAGCACCAGCACCCCGGTGCCGGCGGCCAGGTGCGGGACGGCGTGCTTGGCGACCAGGAACGGCCCGGTCAGGTTGACCGAGAGCACCCGGTGCCACAGCTCGATCGGCACACCGGTCACATCCAGGCCCTGGCCCTGCATGATCCCGGCGACATGCAGCACCGCGTCGATGCCGCCCCAGGCGGCGGCGACGCCGCCGAACGCGTCGGCCACCTCAATCTCGACCGTGACGTCGACCTGACGGGAGTAGGCCGTGACACCGAGGTGGCGAACCTGTTCGGCGGCGCGGGCCGCGCCGGCTCCGTCCGCGTCGATGACGGCGACCGCGGCGGCGCCGGCCGTGGCGGCGGCCCGGACGGTGGCCAGCCCAATGCCGGAGGCGCCGCCGAGCACCACGACCCGCCGTCCGGCCAGCACGGGCGCCGTACCGCTGGCCGGTGTGGCCGCCGCCGGATCCTCCGCCGGCGGGGTGTCCCGGGCGTCGCTGGTCACGCGCCGACCGTCCGGCGCACGGCGGCGGCCACGTCGGCGGCCTCCGGCACGACGGCGGCCTGCAACGCCGGTGCGGCCGGCATCGGCACATCCGGGCAGGCGACCCGGGCGATGGGGGCACGCAGGTCGGCGAAGCACTCGGCGGCGGCACGGGCGGCGATCTCCGCGCCGAAGCCGCCAGTCAGGTTGGCCTCGTGGGCCACGACGAGCCGGCCGGTACGGGCCACCGACGCCGCGACGGTGTCGAAGTCGAGCGGATTGAGCCAGCGCAGGTCGATCACCTCGGCGTCGATGCCGTCGTCGGCGTGCAGCTGCCCGGCGGCGTCCAGCGACGCGGACACCATTCGGGACCAGGCGACCACGGTGACGTCCGCGCCGGGGCGGACCACCCGCGCGCCGCCGACCGGCTCCACCGCCGCGTCGGTGCGGACCTCGCCCCGAGTCGGGTACAGCATCCGGGCCTCGCCGACGACCACCGGGTCGTCGCTGGCCACGGCGGTACGCAGCATCTGGAACGCGTCGTCCGGAGTGGCCGGTAGAGCCAGCCGCAGCCCGGGGGTGTGCGCGAAGTACGCCTCCGGGGAGTGCGAGTGCTGGGCGCAGGCACCGGGGGAGTAGCCCTGCTGCATCCGGATCACCAACGGCACCCGCCACCGGCCGTTGCTGGCGTAGTGGATCGTCGGGATCTGGTTGACGAACTGGTCCATCGCGACGAACGAGAAGTCGGCGTACATGATCTCGGCGATCGGCCGCAGGCCGGTCATGGCCGCGCCGAGCGCCATGCCGAGGAAGCCGGACTCGGAAATCGGGGTGTCGAAGATCCGTGCCGAGCCGAACCGCTTGTGCAGCCCCTTCGTCGCGCCGAACGGTCCGCCGGGCAGGGCGACGTCCTCGCCGAAGTAGATGGTGTCGTCCCGGCTGTCCAACGCCCAGGTGAGGGCGGCGTTGACAGCCTGGATGTAGCGCAGGGACTCAGGCATGGACATGCTCCTTGACGGTCGCCGGGTCGGGCAGCGGCGTGGTGCGGGCGGCGGCGACGGCGGCTTCGATCTCGGCGTCCACCTCGGCGTCGATCGCGTCCAGGGCGGCGGTCAGCGCCGCGTCGGCGGCCTGCCGGATACGGGCGAGGGGTTCACGCTGACGGGCGGCGGCGATCTCGCCGGCCGGCCGGTAGTGCTGGGCGTCGCCGCTGTAGTGCCCGACCAGGCGTTCGGTCATCGTCTCCACGATGGATGGGCCGGAGCCCTCGCGGGCGCGGGCCACCGCCTCGTCGACGGCGGCCGCGACCGCGTCCGGGTCGTTGCCGTCGACGACCCGACCGGGTACGCCGTAGCCGGGTGCCCGCTCGGTGAGCTGGCGTACTCGCACCATGTCGGAGATGCGCGACATCTCCGAGTAGACGTTGTTCTCCACGACGACGACCAGCGGCAGGTCCAGCACGGCGGCCATGTTGATCGCCTCGTGCACGTTGCCCTGGTTCATGGCGCCGTCGCCGATGCTCACCACCGACACCGCGCCGGAGCCAGTGCGCTGCGCGGTCAGCGCCGCCCCGGTGGCCACCGGCACCCCGGCGCCGACGATGGAGTTCTCGCCGACGAACCAGCGGCTCGGGTCCGACAGGTACGGCGAGGCGGCCCGGCCGCCGCACAGCGCGCTGTCGCGGCCCATCATCTCGGCGAACAGTCCGGCGAGGTCGACGCCGCGAGCAATCGCCCAGCCGTGGCCACGGTAGGTGGCAGTCACGTAGTCGCCGTCACGCAGCGTACGGCAGGCACCGACCGGGATCGCCTCCTGGCCGTCGCACAGGTGGATCGACCCCGGGATCTCGCCGCCGTCCTTGAGGGCGGTCAGTCGCTCCTCGAACCGGCGGATCCGGGTCATCGACCGGTAGTCGTCCGGCAGCCCCATCACACCCCCAACGCTCATTAGTCCCTTATTGAGGCTCGTTGAGAATGGAGCCTAGACCAGGGGCATCATGCTATGGAAGAGTGAGGTGGCAAGTTTCTGGCCGTTATAGGTCTCAAATTTTCTGGGGGCAGCTATGGAGATCGTCGCCGTCGACTCGGTGGTGCTCGGCGACGCGCACTTCGTCCAGGTGCACACCGCCGACGGGCTGACCGGCGTCGGCCAGTCCGCCTGCTGGGGCTACCCCGCGGCGGTGCACGCCGTGGTCGAAGCCTTCCGCCCGTACCTGCTCGGCGCCGACCCGCGGCGGATCGAGCACCACTGGCACCACCTGTACCGGATGGGGCCGTTCCGCGGCTCGGTGCTCACCGCCGCCGTCTCCGCGATCGACATCGCGCTGTGGGACGTGCTCGGCAAGCAACTCGGCGTGCCCGTCTGGCAGCTGCTCGGCGGCCAGGTCCGGGACCGGATCCGGCTGCACCTGCTGCTGGGCGGCACCGGTGCCGACGACCTGGCCGCCCAGGCGGCGGCCGCCGTCGCCGACGGGTTCACCGCCGTCAAGTTCGACCCGCTGCCGGCCGACTACGCGAACCTGTCGGTGGCCCGGCTGGTCGCGCAGACCGACGCCACCACCGCAGCCGTGCGCGACACCGTCGGGCCCGACGTCGACCTGCTGATCGAACTGCACCGCAAACTCACCCCGCTACAGGCCGAATCGGTCGTACCCGTACTGGCCCGGCACCTGCCGCTGCTGGTCGAGGACCCGATCCAGATCGACAGCGTCAGCAGCCAGGCCGACGTGGCGCGTCGGGCGGCCGGCGTACCGATGGCCAACGGCGAACGACTGCACACCATCTGGGAGTTCAAGGAGTTGCTCGCCCAGGGCGGTGCCCAGTACGTGCGCCCCGACGTCGGCCTGGCCGGCGGACTCAGTCACGCCCGTAAGATCGCCGCCCTGGCCGAGGCGCACCACGCCGCCGTGGTCACCCACAACTGCCTCGGCCCGCTGCTGACCATGGCGTCGGTGCACCTCGACGCGGCGATCCCGAACTTCGTCGTGCAGGAGTACTCGCCACTGGACGACACCCTCGCCGCCGGCCCCGCCCGCCCGGCGGTCCGCCGTGACGGCGGCTTCCTGCCGGTGCCCGACCAACCGGGCCTCGGCGTCACCCTCGACCTGACCGACGCCGCACCACTGGACCTCACCGGCCGGCCACTGACCCGGATTCCGCGCCGCGCCGACGGCTCCGTCGCCTACGCCGTCTGAGCCGGATCCTTCCGGCCTGCCCGACCCCTCCGGCGTACTGTGTCACTCCAATTCCGACAGGTCGGACGAGCGAGGGGTCGATACGCTTGTCGGCATGTCGCAACCGACGCCCGAGACCCGTTCGGACCGGCAACTGGTCTTCGCCTCCGACGAGGTGATGGGCCGGATCGCGCAGCAGGTCCAGCCGCAGATCCAACAACCTGCGTCGCGCCGTCGGCGACCAGCGGGGCCAGCGTCGCGGCGACCGCGCTGTGGGCCCTGCAGTTCGCCACGCTGATCGCGATCTTGGCGGTCGTCACCACCCTGGTCCGGCGGCGCGCCACCCCGGCTGAGCAGGGTGGTGACACCCCGCCCAGCCAAATCCTGTTGCGTGCCGTGCGCGGCGCGCTGTTCACCGTCGTCTGCGCGGCACTGGTGCTGGCGTGGCAAGGGCTGTCGGTCGGTCAGATCGCGGTGCTCGCCGGGACGATCGCCGCCCTCCTGCATCTGGCACCGATGTTCATCGCCCGGCTACTACTGCGCCGCCGACAGCGCGGCGACGCAGCAGCCCGGTGACTCGCCCCGTGACCCGGTGACCTCAGGCCGGTTCGACCGGTAGCCACAACTCACAGGTCGCGGTGCTGAAATCGGCAGCGCGGTCGAGCACCGCGACCATCGACGGACCTGGCCGCAGCCGCCACGGATTCGACGGGAACCAGTCGGCCGCCGTCGCCGCCCAAGCCGACTGCAGGGCCTGCGGGTACGGCCCGGCGACGCGGAAGACCGCCCACCTGCCGGCCGGTGCCGTCACGGCGTCCAGGTCGGCGGGCGTGGCCGTCTCCGCCGCGACCGCGACCCCGTGCAGGTAGGTCAGCTCGCTGCCTTCGGTGGCGTCCGGGTCGAGGTCGGCGAAGACCTGCAACAGGCCGGCCGGATCGGTGCCACACAGGTCTTTCAGCCGCCCATGCTCCTGGGCCGGCAGCGCGGCGATGTGCTGCTGGATGTGCGGGTTGACGCCGTGGTGGATCAGCGGGACCCGGGTCGCGTGTCCAACGAGCCGAAACTCGGGCCGGTCGACGATACGGGTGTCCATCGGGATGCTCCCTTCGACGGTCAGGCGGAACCTGAGCTGTAACTGGCTGCGAAGGGGGCCTCCATCGCGGCGCACGTCACTCGGGCCGACACCGTGGACCGCCCGGAACGCCCGCCCGAACGCCTCGGTCGAGCCGTACCCGTGCCGGACGGCGATGCTCAGCAGATCGTCGTCGCCGCGCACCAGCTCGGCGGCGGCAACCGTCATCCGGCGTCGGCGCACGTACTCCGACAGCGGCATCCCGGCCAGCGACGAGAACATCCGCCGCAGGTGGTACTGGGTCGTGCCGAGCGTCCTGGCCAGCGCGTCCATGTCGAGCTCCTCGGTCAGGTGCTCTTCGACGAGGTGGACCAGCCGGTTGAGTGCCGAGATCACGTAGGCCTCCCTTCGACGTCCAGCCTGGCCGAGCGCACCCTGGCGGTGCCCGACCGTCGTGGCCCGATCCGATCATCCGGCCGCCCGACCCGGTTTGGGCGCCGATCAGACGTCAGTCGACGATCGGGCTGCGGCGCTCGAGCAGCACCACGTCGCGCCAGCGGCCGTGATGGCAGCCGACGCGCTCACGGGTGCCGATGGTGCGGAAACCACAGCTGTGGTGCAGGACGAGGCTGGCGGTGTTCTCGGGGAACACCCCGGCCTGGATCGTCCAGATGCCGGCCTGCTCGGTCGAGGCGATCAACTGCCGGAGCAGCAGCCGGCCCACGGCGCGCCCACGGGCGTCCGGGTGGACGTAGACGGAATGCTCGACGACTCCGGCGTAGACGCACCGGTCGGAGACCGGGGTGCACGCGGTCCAGCCGAGGACGGTGAGGTGAGCGGCATCGGCGTCAACGGCGACCCAGCGGTGGTCCGGCAATCGGGTGGCCGTGAAGCTGTCCCAGCCGGGCGGTTCGGTCTCGAAGGTGGCGTTGCCGGTGGCGATGCCGAGCCGGTAGATGTCGAGCACGACGTCGCGGTGCACGTCGGTCATCGGGATGAGCGTCACCGGCGGTGCCGCGCCGGTGTCGGTCACCGCGCGGCTCCGGCGGTGGTGGCGACGTCGAGGAGCCGGGACAGGGCGGCGAGCCGGGTCGGGACGATCCAGTAGTACACCCAGGTGCCCCGGCGCTCGCAGTCGATCAGGCCGGCTTCGCGCAGCACCTTCAGGTGGTGGGAGATGGTCGGCCCGGTCAGGGTGAACGCCTCGGTCAGGTCGCAGACGCACACCTCGCCGTCGGCCTGGGACGCGATCAGCGACAGCAGCCGCAGGCGTACCGGGTCGCCGAGGGCCTTGAAGCCGGGGGCCAGGCCCGTCGCCGCCCCGTCGGTGAGCGCCTGGTCGGTCAACGGGGCGCAGCAGGTCGACGGGTCCGGCACGACCGGCAACTCTTGTCTTGACACACGTCTAGTTTGACAATCATCAAGTCGGTGCGCAAGCTTGCTGTATAGATATCCGTCTAAGCGGTGATCGAGGTGCGGGACGTTCCGTTGCCAAAAGCGGTCCGCTGTCAGGCGGGCGGCGGTGGGTGGCCCGGATGGTCGAAGACCGGGTACGCCCAGAGCGGCTCGCCGTCGGCGTCGGCGACCTCGGCGAACAGGTGTGCCAGCGAACGGGTCCACCGGGCCTGCACCTGCGACGCGGCGGTGACCCGGCTGGCGTTACCGAAGCCGTTGCGGGTCCGCAGCACGCAGATCAGCATTAGCCCGTACCGGTAGATGCGGTAGTCGTAGATGCCGGCCTCGTCGATCAGCGCTGACAACTCCGGCCAGACCTCGGCGTGCCGCCGCTCGTACTCCTGCTCGGCGCCGGGGCGCAGCCGGTACACGTGACACAGCTGCGCGCCCGGCGTCTCGCTGTCGGCGGGTGCGCTCACTTGCCGGAGCCCGCGAGCGCGCCGGAGACCAGTTGCCGCTGGAACACCAGGTAGACGATCAGCACCGGCAGCAGCGCCACGATCAGGCCGGCGCTGACCAGCGGCACCGACACGTCGTACTGGCCGGACAGCAGCGACACCCCGACCATCAGGGTCTTGGAGTCCGACCCGCCCATGATGACCAGCGGCAGCAGCAGGTCGTTCCACATCCACACGAAGTTGAAGATGGCCAGCGCGGCCAGAGCCGGGGTGGCGATCGGCACCAGGAGCCGGAACAGGATGGTGAAGTGCCCGGCACCGTCCATCCGGGCGGCTTCGATCAGCTCGTCGGGCACCTGCTGGAAGTAGCCGGCCAGCTGGTAGGTGCCCAGCGGCAGGCCGAACGCCGCGTACGCCAGGATCAGCCCCTGGTATTCGCCGGACATGCCCAGGTCGAGCACGGTCTGGTAGAGCGGGTAGATGATCGCCTGGCTGGGGATGGTCAGCGTGATGATGATCAGCAGGAAGACGGCCTTGCCGCCGCGGAAACGCAGCTTCGTCACCGCGTACGCGACGAGCAGCGCGGCCAGCACCGACAGCACCAGCCCGCCCGCGGTGGTGATCAGCGAGTTGAGCAGCAGCCGGGGCATGTCCATCCGGCGGAACGCCTCGGCGTAGTTTTCCAGGGTCACCCCGGTGGTCGGCAGCCCGAGCGGGTCCTCGGCGAAGCCGTACTGCGTCTTCAGTGAGCTGATCACGGTGAACAGCAGCGGGTAGATCGCCGCGACCGCGACGACGACCAGCGCGAACGTCAGCAGGTAGCGCCCGAGTCGGGCGGTGGTCCGTCGGCTCATCGCGGCTTGCGGGTCCCCTCTTTGAACATGTGCCGCACGGAGAAGATCGACAGCACGGCGACGAAGACGAACAGGGCGATGCCGATCGCGGACCCGTAACCGCGGTCGAGGAAGGTGAAGGTGGTCAGGAAGACCAGGTACTCCGGCAGCATGGTGGCGTCACCGGGGCCGCCCTGGGTCAGCGCGTAGATCAGCGGGAACAGCCAGATCAGCACCCCGGAGGCGCACAGCACACTCCAGTACGCCACGGTCGGGCGCAGCATCGGCACCACGATCGAGAACAGCCGTCGCCAGAAACCGGCCCCGTCGAGGTACGCCGCTTCGAGCATCTCGTCGGGAATGGTGGCCAGCCCGGCCAGGTAGGTCATCACCCCGAGCCCGAAGAAGCTCCACAACGCGACGGCGACCAGCGAGAAGAGCGCGCTGTAGCGGCCGTTGAGCCAGGCGACCGCCAACGGGTCGAGCCCGATCGTGCGCAGGCCGGCGTTGATCGGGCCGTCGGGCGCGAGGATCTGGCGGAACATGATGCCGACGACGATCGGCGCGATCGTGTACGGGACGAAGTAGACGGCCCGGAAGAACTTCCAGCCGGGGGCCCGCTGGTGGATCAGCACCGCCAGCACCAGCGGCAGCACCACCCACACCGGCAGGGTGGCGACCACCATCAGCGCGTTGCGGAAGCTGGTGATGACCATCGGGTCGTCGAGCATCCGCAGGTAGTTGTCGGCGCCGGCGAACGTGGCGCCGCCGAAGCCGGCCGACGACTCCATGCTGGTGATCACACCCCGTACCAGCGGCACCAGTTTGAACGCCACGGCCAGCGCCAACGCCGGGGTCACCAGCAGCGCGGCCAGCCACCACTCGCGGGCGTGCCGGTGGCGGCGGGCCGGCCGGCGGGCGGATACGGGCGTCCGGTCGGCGGACGTCGGCTCCGGTGCCGGCGCGGTGGAGATCGTCATCGCGGTGTCCTTAGCCTGGCAGGGGTGCCGTCGATGGGCAGGCGGTGCCATGCCTGCCCACCGACGCGGCGGTCAGTTCTGCTGCTTGGTCGGGCTGCGTTCCAGGGCCTGCTGCATCTGTTCGGCCCACGCGTCAACGGTGAGCTGGCCGAGCGTGACCTGCTGCCAGCCGCGGGCCAGCGCGTCGGCCTCCGGGCCGGAGAGCATCACGCCGGCGTGCAGGGTCGGGTCGGCGACCAGTTCCTGGATCTTGAGGAACGCCGGTGAGTCGGGCAGCAGTGCGGAGTCCACGTTCCTGTTCAGCGGCTGCCCCTTCGCGTACTCCACCCACAGCTCGCCGTTCTCCTTGCTGGCCAGCCAGGAGATAAAGGTCAGACCGGCGTCCTTCTTGTCGCTCCACTGGGTGACGCCGTAGACGGCGCCTTCGATGCCGGAGAACTTCTGCGCCAGCGGCGCGTCCGGGTTGATCACCGGCCATCGGGTGACGCCGAGGGTCTCGTCGCCGAGGGCCTCGCCGAACGCCTGCCAGTTGACCGCGTCGGAGATGATCGTGCCGGCGAAGGCGGCGTCACCGCGCTGGAAGATGTCCGCGCCATCGGGCAGCATGGTGATCGACGGAGCGTTGTCGTTGGCCCAACCGCTGGTGGTGATCTCCGCTAGCTTTTCCAGCGTGGACACCAGCTTCGGGTCGGTCCAGGAGATGGTGCCGGCCAGCAGGGCGCGGATGTCGTCCTCGGTCAGGTAGTTGCGGGCAATCTCCGGGAAGTCCCAGTACGCCGGGAAGGTGCCGGACAGCCCGAGCGCCAGGCAGGTCTTGCCGGTGGCGGCGACCGCCTCGCAGGCCGCGCCGAACTCGTCCCAGGTGGCCGGCGGCTGTTCCGGGTCGAGCCCGGCGGCGGCCAGCACGTCCTTGTTGTAGTAGAGGACGTTGCCCTGGTAGGAGAACGGCACGCCGTAGCAGTTCTTGCTGGTGTCGAAGTCCTCGCAGGTGCCGCTGTAGGACACCAGGTCCTTGTTGATCTCGGCCGCCTGCTCGCCGAGCGGCACGTACGCGTTGCGCCGATCGAACAGCTCCAGCCCGGCGTTGTTGGCCATCACGTCCGGCCCGGACTGGGAGGTGATGTACGGTCCCTGTACCTCGGGGTACTTGTCGAACGGGACCGATTCCATCTCCAGCTTGATGTCCGGGTGGCTGGCCTCAAAACGGCTCTTGACCTGCTGCCAGTATTCGGCACCACCCGGCTCCCAGGTCAGCACCTTGAGGGTGACCGGTCCGTCGGCGGTGCCGTCGTCACCGCCGCAGCCGGTGAGCAGCACGGCGGCTGCCGTCCCAGCGGCGGCGAGGCCGGCAAGGGTACGTCGTCGATTCATCCGGTGAAGCTCCTAATCAGCGAGAGGTGTGGCGGATCCGGTGGGTAGCGCCACCGGCGGCGGCGCTGTCGGCGATGGCGGCGGCGACCTCGACCACGTGCAGGCCGTCGGCAAGCGGTACGACCGGACTGTGGTCGCTGCCGTCGACGCGGTGCAGGAAGTGCCGCAGTTCGGTGGCGAGCGCACCGCCGCCGTCGGCGGGCGACACCTGCCAGTCCGGCGCTTCGGTCTGTTCGGCCTGCACCAGCAGGGTGGGGTGGGCGAGGTCGACGTGACCGACCCCGTCGGTGCCGTACACCTCGACGAGGTCGCTGGTGTGGTTGGGCGAGTGTTCGGGCAGCAGGTAGCTGTTGCGGATCGACGACACGACGTCGTTGGCGTGTCGCAGCTCCGCCCAGACCAGGACCGGCGTGGCCGATCCGGGTCGGGTCCGGGCCGTGGCGCGCACCTCGACCACCGGCGCCTGCGCGTACCACAGGGCGAGGTCGATGTCGTGCACCGCGGTGAGCAGCGCGGGATGCTCGTGCGGGAAGAGTCGGCTCAACGTGCGCGGCCGGTCCCGGCGCGACGAGACGGCCAGCACCCGGCCGAGTCGGCCGGCGCGTACGGCGTCGTACAGTGCCCGGTGCGCAGGACTGAACCGCAGGATGTGGCCGGGCTGGCAGAGCACGTCGTGCGCCTGGGCGGCCGCGACGATGGCAGCGGCGTCGTCGACCGTCGTGGCCAGCGGCTTTTCCAGCAGTACGGGTACACCGGCGGCGAGCAGCGCGACGGCGACCGCCCGGTGGACCGGGCCGGGTACGCAGACCGAGGCGGCGTCGGGCCGGGCCACGGCGAGCAGTTCGGTGACGGTGCTGAAGGTGCGGCCGATGCCGTACTGCCGGGCGACGTGTTCCCGGGCGACCGGGTCGGGGTCGACGACGGCGTCGACGGTGACACCGAGTGATCGGTAGGCGGCCACATGCCGGGTGCCGAACGCGCCGGCTCCGAGCACGGCGACCCGCGGTTCGGAGTTCATCGGTCCGCCGCCCCGGTGACCCGTCCCGGTTCGGCTCGTGCGGACGGCTGTGCCGGGATCGTGGTGCCGGGCTGGGCGAGCCCGCCGGCGAGGACGGCCCGGGTCAGCCGTTCCAGCACCGTCACCCCGACGCCGATGCACCGTTCGTCGACGTCGAACGAGCCGGAGTGCAGTGGCGCACCGCCGACTGTGCCGTTCGACACGCCGAGTTTGACGTACAGGCTGGGGCCGAGAGCGCCGAGCAGTGCGAAGTCGTCGGTGGTCAGCGGTGGGACCGACAAGGGGTGCAGGTCGACCAGACCGGGCAGTACGGCGTCGGCAAGGGCGACGAGCTGGTCCGCGTTGCGTACCGGGGGCATCTCGTTGGCCCAGGTGAAGCGTAGGTCGAGGTCGAGAGCGTCGGCCTGCCCGACGGCGACCCGTTCGATCGCCTGTTTGAGCCGGGCCCGGGCGGCCGGATCGTGGGTGCGCAGCGTGCCGGTCGCTTCGGCGCGTTCGGCGACCTGGCTCTGGCTGGCGCCGCCGGTGATCGTGCCGATGTTGAAGGCGACCAGATCGTCGGGGTTCTGTGCGCGGGCGACGGCGGCGTGCAGGGCGGTCACGGTGGTGGCGAGACCGAGGATGGCGTCGCGGCCGCTGGCCGGGGTGGCGGCGTGTGCGGCCCGGCCGACCAACTCGACGCGGAAGGCGTCCTTGGCGGCCATCGCGGTGGTCCGGTCGACACCGAGGGCTCCGGCGGGTAGTCCTGGCCAGCAGTGCAGCCCGAGTACGGCGTCGAAGCGCCGGTCGGCGAGTGCCGGGTCGGCGAGCACGGCGGCGGCCCCTGAGTCGGCGCCGAACGGGATCTCCTCTGCGGGCTGGAAGAGCACGGTGACGCTGCCGGCCGGTGGCGGGTCGCCGGCGATCCGGGCGGCGACCCCGTACGCGACGGTCATGTGTACGTCGTGCCCGCAGGCGTGGCAGACGCCCGGGGTACGGGAGGCGTAAGGCACCTCCTTGGCATCCGACACCGGGTACGCATCCATATCGGCCCGAATAAGTACGGCTGGTCCAGGAGCGGCGGAGTTGAGCTCCAGAAGCAGTCCGGTGCCGGCTATGCCAGTGTGTAGCCGGCCCAGTGGTCCCAGCAGTCTCTGCAGTGTCGCTGCCGTCTGCTGCTCCTCGAAACGCAGCTCAGGGTGCTGGTGAAGTTGGCGCCGCAACTGCGTCAGCGCTTCGACCTCGCTGCCTGCCAGCGTCACCTAGCTTCACCTCACGTGTGACATAAATCCGGACCTAATAGAGACAGAACTTAGGTCAGCGGGTGCGTCGCGTCAATGGGCTGGTCGGATCCGGGTTAGGGTCCGGCCATGGAACGGGCCGACGCACACCTGCACCTGTTCGCCGACGGCTATCCGGGCCGGTACGGCAGATCCCCGTCAGGCGGGCAAGAAATATCTATATACCAGGACATACGGCGAGAACACGTGATCAGCCGTGCTCTCGTCGTCGGCTACGAGGGCGAGCCCCGCTTCGCCGGCAACAACCACTACCTGGCGAGCCTCGCCGCCGTACACGACTGGCTGGCCCCGGTCGCCTACCTGCACCCCGGCGGAACGAAACCCGGCGACGAGAACGGCGGTCGGCGGAGCCAGACCGGCGACACCGCACCCGGCCACTGGCTGGCCGCCGGGTTCGTCGGCTTCGCCGCCTACCTGGGCGACCGGGACAGCGCCGACTGGTTCGCCGACTGGTTGACTCGGCACACCGCCACCGTCAACCGGGCGCACTGCCTACTCAGCTTGAACGCCGTACCGGCCGCTGTCGCCCGGCTCGGCCCGGCGCTCGCCGCGGTCGGCGACTGCACCGTGCTGTTCAGCCACCTCGGTCTGCCTGGCCGGCAACCCGCACCGCCGGCACCGTCGACGGCAGCCACCATCCTCGCCCCGCTGGGTGGGCTGGCCAGGCTGCCCCACGTCGGGGTGAAGGTCTCCGGTCTGTACGCGGTCAGCGACCCCCCGTACGACCACCCGCACGCGGCCGCCCGGCCCTTCGTCGAGCAGCTGATCGAGTGGTACGGGCCACAACGGCTCTACTGGGGCTCCGATTTCCCGCCCTGTCTGGACCACGTCTCGTTCGCCCAGACACTCGATCCGGTCGGCCTGGTCGGCCTGAGTGCCGACGAATATGCGGACGTGGCCGGCCGGAACCTGCTAAGGACTCTCGGCGACAACAGGTAGCGGATGGTCAACGATCGTTCACCCGGGGTCGGGGCTCGCGCCACATCGGCCAGATCGGCGGGCCGTCGGGCAGCCGGACCGGTCCGTGCGGTCGGTAGCCGTGCCGGAGGTAGAGATCCCGGTTGCGGGGCGTGGTCGCCTCCAGGTAGCCGGGGGTGCCGTAGCCGTCCAGATGCCGGTGGTGGTGCCGCAGCAGCGCACTGCCCAATCCACTGCCCTGCCGCCATGGCACCACCGCCAGGTAGGCCAGATGCCAGTGCGGCTGCCACGGATGGTGCGCCGCCAGGATCCGGCCCAACGCGGCGAAGCGGGGTTGCCACCGTCCGGTCGCGGTTAGCAGTTGCAGCTCGTGGTCGCTGACCGCCTCCGGCTCGGTGGGCGTACGTCGCCCGCGCGGGTGCCAGACCGCGACCCCGCTGAACTGGCCGGCGACGTGCACCGTACCGCCGGCCCGGATGGCGTGATCGAGCTCGATGGTGAACAGCGTCCGGAAGATCTCCGCCCGTGCCTCCAGGTCACTGATCAGCCACTGCGACACCGGCGCGATCAGAAACGCCTCGGTGAGCAGGGTGGCGGCCTGCGGGAGGTCGTCCACTCCGGCGGTACGGATCGTCACTGCGGCTGGGTGGATCGCGGTCATCAGCGGCCTCCTGCCGGTCGGCGTATCTGCGCGACGGGTTGGCCCAGCCGGTGGGCCGGGCAATGCAGGTGACGCCCGTGGTGCCGGGCCGGATGGCGTAGCGGCAGGTCAGATGCCCGACACTCGTACTGTCGGTGGTGGATGCTGCAATACCCCGACCGGCGTCGGTGTGACGACCGGTGTCGCGGCAGAAGCGGAGGCTCGGTGGCGACGTTCGTGCTGATCCCCGGCGGTGGGACCGATCCGTGGTACTGGCACCGGCTGGTCGACGAGTTGCGGGTCCGTGGGCATGAGGCGATCCCGGTCGACCTGCCGTGCGAGGACGACGCCGCAGGGCTCGACGAGTACGCCGACACCGTGGTCGCCGCGATCGGCGGTCGGGCGGACGCCGTACTGGTCGCGCACTCGCTCGGCGGCTTCACCGGGCCACTGGTGGCCGCCCGGGTGCCGGTGCGGATGCTGGTGCTGCTCAGCGCGATGATTCCGGTGCCGGGCGAGACCGCCGGGGACTGGTGGGCGAACACCGGTCACGCGGCCGCCCTGGCCGGGCAGCCCGAGTCGGACGTGCTCGCGCTGTTCACCCACGGGATGCCGGACGACCTTGCGGCGGAGGTGCTGCGGCACGACCGAGACCAGTCCGGCACGCCGTTCGGACAGCCCTGGCCGCTGCCGGCCTGGCCGGATGTGCCGACCCGGTTCGTCGTCTGCCGCGACGACCGCTTCTTTCCCGCCGACTTCATCCGCGGCCTGGTCGCGCAGCGGCTCGGCTTCACGCCTGACGAGATCGGCGGCGGCCATCTGGCGGCGCTCACCCACCAACGGGAGTTGGCCGACCAGTTGGAGGCGTACCTCCTCGACTGACGCGACCAGGTGCCCGCCGCGCGTGCAACCGGCGCGCACCGGACCGGGGGGCGCCGCAGGTCCGCGGCGCCCCCCGGGCTCGGTGCACTGTCTCGCCGGGCCCGGTCAGGGTCGACCCGACCGGGCCCGGGACAGGATCACAGCTCGAGCGACCAGGTGTTGATGTAGCCGGTGTCGCCGCTGAAGATGTCGCGGACCCGCAGCTGCCAGGTCCCGTTGGCGGTCTCCGACGACAGGTTCACCGGGTACGTCTCGATCACGTTGTCGGCTCCGTCGAAGAACGCCCAGCTCTTCAACCGGTAGGAGGAGCCGTCCGGGGCGATCAGGTCGACGATCAGGTCACCCCGGTAGGTGTGCTGGATGTTGACGTCCACCGTCGACGACGACGAGGGGGTGCTGCTGCAGCCGCTGATCGAGATGCTGCTGCTCACCCACGATCCGCTGTCCGGGATCGCCACGTCGGTGCCGTTGGTGCCGGTGCAGCTGCCGCCCGGACCGATCACCGTCAGGGTGAACGTCGCGGTACGGGTCGCCGAGCTGCCGGTGCCGGTGACGGTGACCGGGTAGCTGCCGCCCGGAGTGCTCGCCGAGGTGCTGACGGTCAGGGCGGCCGAGCCGCCCGAGGTGACGCTCGACGGGCTGAAGCTGGCGGTCGCGCCACTCGGCAGACCGCTGGCCGAGAAGCTGACCGACTGGGCCGATCCGGACGTGGTGGCGGTGGAGACGGTCGCCGTCACCGAACCACCCGGGGTGGTCGAGCCGGACGTCGGGCTGACCGACATGGAGAAGTTGTCCGCCGGCGGGGTGCCGTCGTTGACTACGTACAGCAGGCGGTTGGGCGAGCCGCTGCCCGGGTTGCCCACCGCGCCCACCGTCGCGTTGTCGTACAGGTAGTCGCGGACCTCCTGCGGGCTCCAGCCGGGGTTGGTCGAGGCGACCAGGGCAGCCGCGCCGGCCACGTGCGGCGCGGCCATCGAGGTGCCGCTGATGGTGTTCGTCGCGGTGTCGCTGGTGTGCCAGGCCGAAGTGATCGACGACCCGGGGGCGAACACGTCAAGGCAGGTGCCGTAGTTGGAGAAGCTGGACCGGCCGTCGTTGCTGGTGGTGGAGCCGACGGTGATGGCTTCGGTGACCCGGGCCGGGGAGGTGTTGCAGGCGTTGGCGTTGCTGTTGCCCGCCGCCAGGCTGTAGGTCACACCGGCCGCGATCGAGTTGCGCACCGCGGTGTCCAGCGAGGTGTTGGCGCCGCCGCCGAGGCTCATGTTGGCCACCGCCGGCAGTTCGGCGTTGTCGGTCACCCAGTCCACCCCGGCGATGACCCCGGCGGTGGTGCCGCTGCCGGAGCAGTTCAGCACCCGGACGCCGACCAGGGTGACGTCCTTGGCGACGCCGTACGCGGTGCCGCCGACGGTGCCGGCGACGTGCGTACCGTGGCCGTTGCAGTCGTCTGCGGACCCGCCGTCGACGGCGTCGAAGCCGCTGACTGCCCGGCCGCCGAAGTCGTTGTGACCGAACCGGATCCCGGTGTCGATGATGTACGCGTGCACGTTGGACGCGGTGTTCGGGTAGGTGTACGAGTCGTCCAGCGGCAGATCGCGCTGGTCGATCCGGTCCAGCCCCCATGACGGCGGGTTCGGCTGCGTGCCGCTGATCCGTACGGTGTGGTTCTGCTCGACGTACTCGACCGCTGGGTGGGCGGCGATCCGGGCCGCCTGCTTGGCGTTGGCGGAGATCTCGAAGCCGCGCAGCGCGGCGGCGTAGGTGCGGGCGACCGTCCGACCGTGCTGGCTGGCCAGGTTGCGGGCGGTCGCGGCGACCTGTCCCCGGGTGACCGCGCTCTTCTTGAAGACCACGATGTAGCTGTCCGGTACGGCGGTCGGTCCACCAGCGTGCCGGATCGTCCCCTCCGGTTCGGCGGCGGTGACCGGTCCGGTGACTGCCGCCACCATGGCCAGTGCGGTGGCACCGACGATGATGATCCTGCGGGGGAGATTCATCTCCCGTCCTCCCATCAGATCGGCAGGGCGTCAGTCCGCTGACGGTGACAGCGGATCAGTGAACGCCGATCTTGCTGAGAGTAATCTGAGCGGACACTGGCAAGTTATATTCCGGAACGTCTATACCACTGGTGCGATGGAACCGACGGGATCATCGCCCACCTGCAATGCCGTGCCCGAACAGCGGGTAGTGCCGGGTGGTCCGAAACAAGGAATTTTCGTGATCGCCCCTTGGTGGGGGGCGGGTGATCGAGGCTCAGCGGGAGACCAGCCGACGGCGTACCCCGCGGGCGTACTTGCGGGCGACGAAAACGGTCGCCCGGCCGAGGCTGCGTGCTCCACCGACGGTGACCGTCTGCCCGGCCCGTCGGCCGCCGCGCGGTCCGGCCGTAGCCGAGCCGCCCGCCGCGCCCGACCCGGCTGGGGTCAGGTCGACCACGTCGTACTCGCTGCCGGTCTCCCACCGTTGCCCGTGGCTGGCGGCAACCGCCTCGACCAGCGCGCCGTCGGCGGTACCGGCGTGCAGCGCCCGGCTGCGGGCCGCGGTGGACCACAACTCGACGGCGTGGGTCGGGGCACCGGCACCGGCCGGCAGCACCCGGAGCAGCCCGCACCGCCACTTCTCCATCGCCTCGACCAGCGAGCGGACGGTCCGCGGACCGACGCCCAGCCGGGCCGGCACCCGGAGCAGGTACGGCGCGGGGAAAGCGGTCACCGGAGCGCTGCTGACCATGCGTACCCGTGGTTCGCTGCGGTACTCGGCGGCCAGCAGCCGCAGGTCGGCTCGGCTGCTGTCGGTCCCGCTGCTGTCGGTCCCGGCCACGGCCCAGTCGCCGACCAGGGCCACGTGCAGGTCGCGCTCGTCTCCGCCGAGCAGCCGGTCGACGCAGGACCGGACCACCTGGTACGGCTGGTCGACCGGTATCACGACGGTCACCAGTGGCACCTGCCAGACCCGGCCGGGCCGGTTGCGACGCTCGCGGGGGAACGGCACCAGGTCGGTCAGCTCGGCATCGGCCCGCTCCCCGGCGGTGACCGAATCCGCCGGGGCGGCCGTCCACAGCGTCGCCGCCGGCTCCGGCACGAACACCGCCCCAGCCTGCGCCAGCCGGTAGGCGACCTCGACGTCAGCGCCCTGGAACCGGTCGGAGCCGGCCTGGTAACGGTCCCGCTGGAAGGCGTAACCGGTGCCGGCGGCGGCCAGGAAAACGAGATGGTCGGCGGTGCGGAGCTGATGCGTGGTGTCGATCAGCCGGGCCAGCCCGGGTTCGACCGTACTGCCCGGGAAGAGCTGGCCGAGGGTGCCGGCGCTGGCATGGGCCACGATCACGTCCGGGTCCGGGGCCCGGCCGGAGAAGATCATCGGTACGGCGACACTGACCGCCGCCGGACTGGCCTGCTGCCAGCGGGTGAGCGCCGAGACCAGGTCCGGTGCCGGGACCGCACCGGCCGGAATCCGGACGATGATCTCGCCCTTCGCGGTACCGACCTGGTCGGCGAAGTCGCTGTCGGCGGTGACGGTGACGATCTGCAACAGCCGGTCCGGGTACCGCTGCTGGCGCAGTGCGGCGACGGTACGGGCGGCGCCCGCCGGGTCGCCACCGTCGCCGACCACCAGCACGCTCACCTGGGCGGTGGGCGCCGGGTGACCGGGCTCCACGGGGGCGATCAGGGTCCAGTCGTTGTGTGGTGACGGAGCGGCGGACACGGCACCAGGCAGGGACACGCGTGCAGCGTACCGGAAGCCTGGCCGGTAGCCTCTGCCGTGATGTGGGTCGGTGTCGCGTGCCTCGACCCGACGTGGTGCTCCGAGCCGGAACGACAAGGTGGCGCAGGGTGGCGGAGAATGCGGTGGGCGGCGTCGTGCGCGGCGGGAGCCCCGAGCACCGGCGCTGGTGGTGGCGGGTCCGATTGCCTGATCGACCGGACGGCCGTCCAGTGTCCGGGCCGACCACCGGGGCGGCCCGCCGCGCGCTGGTGGACGCCGACTCGGTGGCGGCGCTGCGCCGCCTGCTGGCTGAGCCGGCCGCGGCTACGCCGACCCGCCAGCTGGTGGTCCGGGTACGCCGTTGGCGTCCGCCGACCGCCGGCTGGTCCGGCCGGCTGGGCCCGGTACCGGGCCTGCGGCGGCACCGGGTGCGGCTGCCGCGCGGTGGCGGCAACGCACGGCTGAGCGTGGACCTGGCCGAGCCGGTCCCGCTGCACGATCTGCTCACCGCCGCGCTGGCGGTGCTGGCGCCGGTCCGGCCGTTGCCGCGACCGGCCAGCGCCGACGTCGCGGCGGTCGGGGTGGCGCCCGGCTGGCTGCCGGTCGACGCCAACCACTCGGTGACCGGGGGGCTGACGACGAACCCCGAGATTCGCGGGTACGACGTGGTGCTCGCCCCGGACGCGGCGACGCTGGCCGCGCCGTCGGACCTGGTCGGGGTGGCGGTGACCGCCGGTGGCACCGGCGCCCGGGTGGCCAACCGGCAGCCGCTGGTGCTGATCGATTCGGCGGTGGCGAACCCGGTCGGCCGGGGTCGCTGGTACGGGCCGACGGAGCCGACCGGAGTGTTGGAGTTCCTGCCCGGCGACCCGGTGTCGGGCTGGCAGGTGCGGCCGGCTGAGTCCGATCCGGCACCGGCGAATTCGGCACCGGTCGGGGTGGATTCCCCAGCAGCCGATGCGATGCCGGTGGCACGCGGCGGGTTGGTCGGCGCGCCGCTGTCCGGCGACCAGCTGGCGGCGATCCGCCGGTTCACCCACCTGACCTGCCCCGACGTGCCGGCGGTCGCGCCGGCGGCGGAGGCGACGCTGCTCGCCCAGCTGGCGGCGACCGGTGCCGTGCTGCGGGTGCCGCAACTGCCGCCGGCGGTAGCGGACCGGCTGGCCGAGCCGTTGCTGGCGGTGCTGCGCACCGACCTGCCCGGGGTCGGCGCGGATCCGTTGGAGTGGGAGATCCGCAGCGTACGGCAGCGGTCGGCGGCGTTGCGTGGGCACGCCGCCGCGTTCGCCGCCGGTGACGTCACCGGCGACACCTTTCCGGCGCTGGCGGCACCGCCGTCGGTGAGCGCGGTGCTGGTCACTCGGCGTCCCGAGTACCTGCCGGATGTGGTCCGGCAGCTGGCCGGGCAAACCTACCCCGAACTGGAGATCGTGCTCTGCCTGCACGGTATCGAGTTGACGGCGGACCTGCGGGCGCGGCTCGGTGAGTGTGGCCGGCCGATCCAGATCTTCACCGCGCCGGCCGGGTTCAGCTTCGGGGAGGTGATGGGCGCGGCGACCGCTCGGGCGCGGGGCAGCCTGGTCACCAAGGTCGACGACGACGACCTGTACGGCCCGGAACACATCTGGGACCTGGTACTGGCCCGGGAGTACTCGGGCGCGATGCTGGTGGGCAAGGCGGCCGAGTTCGTGGTGCTGCAGATGCTCGGGGTCACGGTCCGTCGGGCGGCGGTGCCGCCGGAGGCGTACGGCGCCCCGGTGGCCGGCGGCACGATGTTGATGGCGCGCGGGGACCTGGAGGCGGTCGGTGGTTGGCGGCCGGTGCCCCGGTCGGTGGACCGTGGCCTGATGGACCGGGTGCTGCGCGCCGGCGGGCTGATCTACCGCACCCATCCGCTCGGCTACCTGTACGAACGACGGGCGGCCGGGCACACCTGGGACGCCGGTCTCGACTACTTCCTGCGTCGAGGTGGCCAGCAGTGGGACGGGGTACCCCGGCACCCGGAGTTTGGTACATCGTTGGCCGGGTTACCCGAAGTAACCGCTCGGTAGCTAGCTCGACCCTCCCGGTAATCGGGCTGTCACAGTATGAACATGGCACGTTTACCCGATGTGCCAGGGCGATGGCGCTCGTCACAGTCATTCGGGGGCCGGCAACCGATGGCTGGGGAGGTGGCGGTGACCACCGTCGCGCTCAAGGATGTATCCAAGGTCTTTGTTGACGGAACCGTCGCCGTCGACAAGGTCAACCTCGACGTCAACGACGGTGAGTTCATGGTGCTCCTCGGCCCGTCCGGCTGCGGCAAGTCGACCGTGCTGCGGATGATCGCCGGGCTGGAGGATCCGAGCAGCGGTGCGGTGCTGCTCGACGGCGAGCTGGCCAACGACATTCCGCCCCGGGACCGCCGGGTCGCGATGGTCTTCCAGGACTTCGCCCTCTACCCGCACATGTCGGTGGGGGACAACATCGCCTTCCCGCTGCGCCTGTCCGGAGTGGAGACGGCGTCCCGGCAGGAGCGGGTGGCGGACGTCGCCAGCGCGTTGGGCATCGGCGACGTGCTCGCCCGCAAGCCCAGTCAGCTATCCGGTGGCCAGCGGCAACGGGTGGCGATGGGGCGGGCCATCGTCCGCCGTCCCGGCTTGTTCCTGATGGACGAGCCACTGTCTAACCTGGACAGCGGGCTGCGGGCCGAGCTGCGGGCGGAGATCTCCGGGCTGGTCCGCGAGCTCGGCGTCAGCACCGTCTACGTCACCCACGACCAGGCCGAGGCGCTCACCATGGCCGACCGGGTGGCAATCATGCGCAAGGGCGTGCTGCAGGACGTCGGCACCCCGACCGAGGTGTACGGCCGGCCGGCCACCCTCTACGTCGCCGCGTTCCTCGGCAGCCCCCGGATGAACCTGCTGGAGGCCTCGGTCTACGTCCATCTCGACCGCTACGTCGCGCTCAACCTGGGCGAACAGACCCTCTACCTGCCCTGGACCGATCTGCGCGCCCGGGCCGTGTCGCACTACCACGGGGAACGCATCGTGGTCGGCCTGCGGGCCGAGGCCCTGACCCCGGTGGCCCCCGGCAGCTCGGACGACGTGCTGCAGGGCCGGATCCGGTTCCTCGAACACCACGGCCACGAGTCGTTGGCCTACCTCGACATCGGGGCCACCGCGATCGTGGTCGACGACCTCGCCGGCACGGCGGTGGAGCCGGCCGGCACCGGCAGCCGGCTGCGCCGGTTCGGCGGCGTGATGCAGCGCCTCACCGGTCGGTCCGTCGGGCGGGCGGGCGTCGCCGACCAATCGGCCGAGTCCGGCCCGGACCGGGAGAGCGTGCTCAGCGACCCGGGGCGGCACCACCGCCGGCCGGCCGAGCTGGCCGTGCGACTGGCTCCGTACCCGGCGGTCACCACCGGCCATCCACTGGCCGTCTCGGTCCGGATGGACGCCCTGCACTTCTTCGACGAACGGGGTGACCGGATCGACGTCGGCTGGCGATGAGTGGGCAGATGGCGATGAGTGACTAACCGGTCACCATGGGCTGGCGCGCTGGTGGAAACCGAGCCGGCCGACCGGAGATCAGGTTAGATTGGCTGCGTGCTCGGTCTACCCGCTCATGTGACCGCCTGCCTGTTCGACCTCGATGGGGTGTTGACTCAGACCGCGAAAGTACACAACGCGGCGTGGGAAGAAACTTTCAACAACTTCCTCCGCGCCCGAGCCGACGAGACCGGCCATCCGTTCCAGCCATTCGATCCGGGCGCCGACTACAGCCGGTACGTCGACGGTCGGCCACGGTCCGACGGGGTGCGTTCCTTCCTCGCCTCGCGAGGCGTTGAGCTTCCCGAGGGGTCGGCGGACGACCCCCCGGAGGCCGACACCGTGTACGGCATCGGCACCCGGAAGAACGAGGTGCTGCTGCGACGCATCGCCGAGGACGGGGTGCAGGTCTACGACGGTTCGCTGGCCTACCTTCATGCTGCCCGCTGGGTCGGGCTGCACCGGGCCGTCGTCTCGGCCAGCGCCAACTGCCGGGACATGCTGATCGCGGCGGGGATTGAGGAGTTGGTCGAGGTGCGGGTAGACGGGGTGATCGCGCGCGAAAAGGGCCTGCGGGGCAAGCCGGAACCGGACACGTTCCTGGCCGCTGCCGCGCAGCTCGGCGTCGAGCCGGGCAACGCTGCGGTGTTCGAGGACGCGCTGGCCGGCGTGACGGCGGCGCGTGCGGGGGAGTTCGGCTGTGTCATCGGTGTCGACCGAGTCGGCATCGGTGACGAACTGCTCGCCAACGGTGCCGACATCGTAGTGAGCGATCTGGGGGAGTTGCTGGTCGGAGCCGAACGGTGATCCGCGAGCGGGCCTACCCCGTGGAGCCGTGGCACGTGCGGGAGATTCGGCTCGACTTCGACATCCTGGCCCAGTCGGAGTCGGTCTTCGCCCTCGCGAACGGGCACGTCGGATTCCGCGGCAACCTGGACGAGGGCGAACCGCACGGCCTGCCCGGCACCTACCTGAACTCGTTCTACGAGTTGCGGCCGCTGCCGTACGCCGAAGCCGGCTACGGCTTCCCCGAGTCCGGCCAGACGCTGGTCAACGTCACCAACGGCAAACCGATCCGGCTGCTGATCGACGACGAGCCGTTCGACGTGCGCTACGGCGACCTGCTCTCCCACGAGCGGGTGCTCGACCTGCGGGCCGGTCTGCTGGACCGCCGGCTGGAGTGGCGCTCGCCGGCCGGGCGTACCGCCCGGGTCCGCAGCACCCGGCTGGTGTCGTTCACCCAACGGGCGGTCGCGGCGATCTGCTTCGAGGTGGAGGCGGTCGACGAACCGTTGCGCATCATCGTGCAGTCCGAGCTGGTCGCCAATGAGGAGCTGCCGGCACAGAGCAAGGACCCGCGCGTCGCGGCGGTGCTGGAGACGCCGCTGCAGGCCGAGGAGCGGCTGGTGCAGCCCGACGGCGGGCTGCTCATTCACCGGACCAAGGCCAGCGGGCTGCGGATGGCGGCGGCGATGGGGCACGATATCGACGGCCCCGGCGAGGTGTCGGTCAGCACCGAGGGTTTCGACGACTGGGTCCGGACCACCGTCTCCTGTCTGCTGGAGCCGGGGCAGCGGCTGCGGATGGTGAAGCTGCTGACGTACGGTTGGTCCAGTCAGCGCTCGTTGCCGGCGCTGCGCGACCAGGTCGGCGCGGCGTTGGCCGGCGCCCGGATCTCCGGCTGGGAAGGGCTCTGCGCCGAGCAGCGCAAGTACCTCGACGACTTCTGGGGCCACTCGGACGTGCGGGTGGACGGCGACCCGGAGATCCAGCAGGCGGTCCGGTTCGGGCTGTTCCACGTGCTGCAGGCCGGTGCCCGAGCCGAGCAGCGGCCGATCGCGGCGAAGGGCCTGACCGGACCGGGATACGACGGGCACGCCTTCTGGGACACCGAGATGTTCGTGCTGCCGGTACTGACCTATACCCAGCCAGGGGCGGTCGCCTCGGTGCTGCGCTGGCGGCACTCGACCCTGGACCAGGCGCGGGAGCGGGCCCGAATGCTCGGGCTCAACGGGGCGGCGTTCCCGTGGCGGACCATCCGTGGCCAGGAGTGCTCGGCGTACTGGCCGGCCGGCACGGCCGCGTTCCACGTGGCGGCGGACATCGCCGACGCGGTCCGACGGTACGTGCACGCTACCGGGGACGTCGAGTTCGAGCGGGAGATCGGCCTCGAACTGCTGGTGGAGACCGCCCGGTTGTGGCGTTCGCTGGGCCACCACGACCGGCACGGCCGGTTCCACATCGACGGGGTGACCGGGCCGGACGAGTACACCGCCGTGGTCGACGACAACATCTACACCAACCTGATGGCGCAGCGGAACCTGCTGACCGCCGCCGACTGCGCGCTGCGCTACGCCGACCGGGCCTGGGTGCTCGGCGTCGACGACGAGGAGACCGCGGCCTGGCGGGACGCGGCGCTGTCGATGCACGTCCCGTACGACGACGAGCTGGGCGTGCACCCGCAGTCGGCCGGGTTCACCCGGCACCAGGAGTGGGACTTCGCCGGCACCCCGCAGGACCACTATCCGCTGCTGCTGCACTACCCGTACTTCGATCTGTACCGCAAGCAGGTAGTCAAGCAGGCCGACCTGGCGCTGGCGATGCACTGGCGGGGCGACGCGTTCACCGAGCAGGAGAAGGCCCGCAACTTCGCCTACTACGAGCGGCGTACGGTGCGGGACTCGTCGTTGTCGGCGTGCACTCAGTCGGTGATAGCCGCGGAGACCGGCCATCTGGAGCTCGCCCACGACTACATGGGTGAGGCCGCGTTGATGGACCTGCACGACATCAACCGCAACACCCGCGACGGCATCCACGTGGCCGCCCTGGCCGGGGCGTGGCTCGCGCTGGTCGCCGGCTTCGGGGGGATGCGTGACCACGGCGGGGAGCTGACCTTCGCTCCCCGGCTGCCGCAGCGGATCAACCGGCTGGAGTTCGCCATGATGTGGCGGGGCCTGCGGCTGCGGGTGGCGGTCCAGCATGACGAGGTGACCTATTCGCTGCGTGACGTCGACCCGAACGCCACCGTTGACCTTACCCATCACGGCGAGCCGATCACGGTGGCTGCGGACAAGCCGGTCACCCGGGCGATCCCGCCGGCCAATCCGGTCGGTCCGCCGCCGCAGCAGCCGACCGGCCGGTCACCGGTACGCCGGTCGGCGCGTACCGACTGACCACCTCCTCGTGCGGTGCCGGGCCGACCCGGCACCGCACGAGGAGAGGAGGTCAGGTCACAGCAGGGACAGATGTACGTGGTTGGTGTGGTCGCTGTTGGGATCGCCGTTGGCGCCGCTGTACGAACTCCAACCGGTGGTCGGTGACCAGAACTGGCGGTACCAGATGACGTAGAGGATGCCGAGCTTGTCGGCGTTGCGGACCAGGAAGGCGGTCAGGTTGTTGCCGTACAGCCGGTCGTCGCCGAAGGCGTCGCCGCCGAACCCCTGCTGCTGGGCGGAGAAGTCGCAGGCCCGCCCCTTGGGGTGCTCGAACGGCCCACCGGGGCGGAAGCAGGAGACGAAGCGGGTGAAGCCGGCCTTTTTCGCTTCGTTCAGCGCGTGCATGGTGCGCGGAGTGATGCAGCCGCTCGTGGTGGGGTCGTCCAGACTGCACGACTGGGACGGCCAGGAACCGTCCGAGTTACGCGGCGCCTGGGCGGCGACCGGCGAGGTGGCCGAGACGAACCCGTTGGTGGCGACCGCGCCGACCAGTTGCAGGGCCTTTTCGGCCTCTTCCTTCTGCCGGGCCATTGCCTCGAGTTGCTGTTCCTCGCGGGCCACTTCGGCGTCGATCGCGGCGACTGCCCGAGCTGCCTGTTCGCGTGCCTCGTTGAGCTCCCGAATCCGCTTGTTGTCGTGCATGGCGATCATGTCCAGGCCTTCGGCGCGTTCCAGCAACTCGTCCGGGTCCGCGCTGTTGAGCAGGACCATCACCGGGGTGATCCGGCCGAGACGGTACGAGTTGGAGGCGACCTGGCCGATCTGTGGGGTCAGCGCGGAAATCCGTTCCTCGACCTTTTCCAACTCGAGGTTGAGCTTCAACTGGCGTTTGCGGGACTCGTCGACCGCCGCCTTGGCTTCGACGAAGCCCCGGCCGGTCGATTCGAGCACTTCGCTGAGCAGTGGCGGGGCGCCTTCGTCATCCGGATCCTGAGCGGCGGCTGGCGACACTACGACGAACCCAGCGAGCAGGGCGGCGACGGCGGCGAGGGCCGCGGCCGTCGGAATCCGCCGGCGGAGGGGTGCGGTCATCCTGTTCCTTTCCTTGGCCGCCGACCGAGTTAGCTGACGGGTTCGGGACGGAACGATCCCTACCGCTGGCGCGGATTCACCCCGGTGGAGACGTGGTTCCCCGGCTCACCCCGGAGGGCGATTGGGCGGCGGTCACCGCCGGCACCGGTGGGCGCCGCCTGGCGAAGACCGCCGGCAAGCTTACCGGATTGGTCACCGGCATCAACACCTCGACAATCCTGACTGAGCTGGAAAAATCCGTTACCAGCCAACGACTTTCGGTGATGTCCACTTTCTGCGTTCGACGGCGTACGACAAGTCGTCAGGGGTCGGTATCGCTGCGCCGAGGTTAGCGGCTGACTACAGTGCGTATGAGGAAAAGCGGGAAAGTCGTAGCGTCGGACGGATCTTCGGTGAGAGATGACGATTCCCCGGTCGGGCCGCCGGACGCCGACAGCGTGGTGGTGATCGGCCTCGGCCGGTTCGGTGGCCAGGTCGCCCAGTCTCTGCTCCGCCTCGGCCACGACGTGCTGGGCATCGACGAGCATCCCAAACGGGTGCATCGCTGGTCCGAGCGGCTGCCGAGGGTGGTCGAGGCGGATTCAACCGATGACCAGGCGTTGCGCCAGTGTGGCGTCGCCGACTACTCCCGCGCGGTGGTCGGCATCGGCTCGGACGTCGAGGCCAGCATCCTCACCGTGGTGGCGCTGACCGAGCTGGATGTCCCGGAGGTCTGGGCGAAGGCGGTCACCGCCAAGCACGGCCGGATCCTCGCCTCGGTCGGCGCGCACCATGTGATCCTTCCGGAGGCGGCGATGGGTGACCGGGTAGCCCGCCTGCTGGCCAGTCGGATGCTCGACTTCATCGAGTTCGACGACGGGTTCGCCATCGCCAAGGTCTGCGCCCCGCCGGACGCCGCCGGCCGGACGTTGGCCGAGTGCCGGCTACGTCAGCGGTACGGCATCACGGTGGTCGGGATCAAGGAGCGGGACCGGCAGCTGAGGTACGCGGGACCTGAGACGTTGATCCCGCCGGATGCGCTGCTGATCGTCGCCGGGGCAACCACGGCGGTTCAGCAGTTCGGCCGGTGAACATGGGCGTGAACGCCTCATCACACCTTCATTTCGTGAGCTGATCAGCCGCCGGACTTTCGCAAACTCGTGACTCAGGCTACAGTCCCTGCATGGGAGCGCTTCCATCGATGGATGTGCCCCCGTTGAAGTAGTCGACGCGTGGCGCGGCGATGGCGACATCACCGTGTCAACCGCACAGCTCCCGAGGCTGGCGGCGGGCCAAGCCCGGACTCCGCCGCCAGCCCGCGCACCACCTGTCGAGAGGAGGTGGAACCAGAGCCACTCGCGTGGCCCGGCTCCCGCGCGTCACGCACGACCCGGACGCCAGACCGCTCGTGCGTGTTCAGCAACTGATGGTGGGGACGGGGGTTGCCCTCCCCGTCCCCACGCTAGTCCTCGATTGTTACGGCGGGGAATCGCCAACAAGTCAGGACCGCGACGCCGATCTGTCCGACAGCGCTGCCCGGCCTGTCGATGCATCGGCAGGCTTCGTTGTGTATTGGGGCCTGGGCAGTGGCTGGGTTGCCGCGCCCGATCTGCGGCGACGGTCGGGCCGGGCCCTTACCGGTCGACCTGGTCCCGCCGGACATCACCGTCACCAACACGCCGTGGAACAGCCGGATCCCGGCCGGCGGCAGCGTACAGCTCGGTTTCGTGGTCAGGCACTCGGCGAGCAACCCGCCGCCGACGGACTTCCTGCTCAACGGCGACCGGTGCGCGTCCTCGGGCTGACCCTCGTCGAAGACGCGCTGGTGACGGCGGCTTGCTAGCCTCGCCCGCATGCGGGTGCTGGTGGTCGAGGACGACCCCGAGGTACGCAGTGCCGTCGTCACCGCGCTGCGCTCCGGCGGATTCGCCGTCGACCAGGCGGCCGACTGGAGCCAGGCCGACCTGAGCATGAGCATCAACGACTACGACTGCCTGGTGCTCGACCGGATCCTTCCGGAAGGCGACTCACTGCACCAGCTCGGCCACCGACGGCGGGCCGGGCTCACCACACCGGCCCTGGTGCTCACCGCGCTGGACAGCGCCGGGGACCGGATCGCCGGGTTTCAGGCCGGCGTCGACGACTACGTGGTGAAGCCCTTCGTCACCGCCGAACTGGTGCTGCGGGTCCGGGCGCTCTGCCGACGCCGTGGCGCCACCACCCCACCGCTGCTGCGGGTGGCGGATCTGGAGGTCGACGCCGCCCGCCGGGAGGTGCGCCGCGCCGGCGTCCTGCTGACGCTCACCCGCAAGGAGTTCGCCGTACTTGAAATGCTGCTGGTCCGGCGCCCGGCGGTGGCCAGCCGCAGCGACCTGTTCGAACACTGTTGGGACGAGCTCGCCGACCCCAGCTCGAACGTGGTGGACGCGGTGGTCGCCCAGCTGCGCCGCAAGCTCGGCGAGCCGCAGTTGATTCACACCGTACGCGGGGTCGGCTACCGGGTTGGCGGGGCGCCGTCGTGACCGCCGGCCGAATTGGCGGGGTGCCGTCGTGAACCGCCGCGTTCGGCGGGGTGGCAAGCCGCTGCAGACCGCCGACCGGCTGCGTAACCTGCGGATCCGGATCACGCTGCTGGTGATGGCGATCAACGTGGTCGGCCTGGCCGGGATGGGTGCCGTCGCGTTGCTGGTCGACGGGCGGCAGCGCGACGAGGTGGTCGCCGCCGAGCTGCGGCGTACCGCCAGCACCGCCGCCGCCCTGCTCTACTACGAGTCCGGGGCGCTGCAGCTCGACAAACTGTTCGACAACGCGGTCGCCAACGGCACCACCGCCGTCTACGTCTACGAGGCCGGCCGGGCCGACCTCAGCCTGGTCTTCGCGTATCCGGCCCGGCTGCCGGTCGTACCGCCGGACAACCTGCTGGCGCCGGCCCGGACGGTCTGGACCTCCGGCACCGAGCTCGCCGGCGGGGTCGGCGACACCGCCGAAACCTCCACCCCACTGCTCGCCGTACCGTTCGAGCACGCCGTCACCGGGGCGGTTGCCGGCGCCGTCGTCGTGCTCGGTGACACCGGGCCGGCCGAGACCGCCAACCGGCGGCTGGCCCTGGCCCTGGTCGCTGGCGGCGTCAGCTTCACCGCGCTGGCCTGCGCCGGCGGTTACCTGCTCGCCCGCCGCGGCACCGAGCCCATCGCCGACGCGCTCAACCAGCAGGAACGGTTCGTCGCCGACGCCGCGCACGAGCTACGCACCCCGTTGACCGTGATCCGTGCCGTCTCCGAGACCGCGCTGGCCGAGCCGCAGCGCCGCCCGGCGGCGCTGCGCCAGGTGGTGCGCTCCGCCGACCGGCTCGCCGACTCGGTCTCGGTCCTGCTCACCCGGGCCCAGCTCGTCGCCGGCCTGCGCGACCTGCGCCGCGAGCTGTTTCGCCTGGACCAACTGGCCGAGGAGGTGCTGACCGACACCGTCGTCGCGCCGCACCGCGCGGTGCCGGTCACCGAGGCGGTGGTGGCGTACGGCGACCCGGCGCTGGTCCGGATCGCGCTGCGCAACCTGATTCAGAACGCGGTCCAGCACGGTCGGGCCGCCGACCAGCCGGCCGAGATCCGGCTCGAGGTCACCCCTGGACCGCCGACGGTACGGGTACGCGACCGTGGCACCGGGCTCAGCGAAGCCGTCGCCGCCGCGCCCGAGCAGCGGTTCCGCAGCGGCACCGAGGACGGCACCGGGCTCGGGCTGGCCATCGCCAGCTGGGTGGCGCAACTGCACGGCGGACAGCTGCGGCTGGTCAACGCCGAAGGCGGCGGTGCCGAGGCCCGGCTGCGGCTGCCCGGCGGTCAGGGCGGGTAGGGCGGTATGCCCGAGCGGACAGGCCAGCGTGCCGGGAGCACCCGATCAGGGCACGTAGACCGCGTTGCCGCCGTCAGGGCGGATCGCGAACCAGCTGCCCGACTGGCCGTGACCGTTCGCGTCGCCGGGCATCCGGTCACCGGCGTACCCGTACAGCGGCCAGCCGGCCAGGCTCAGCTGCCGGGTTCCGTCGGACCGGTCGAAGCAGCCGACCAGCTGCCGGTCGATCCCCTCCACCCGTACCTCGCCCTCGCAGGGGGCCGGAAGCCAGGATTGCCGGCACTGTCCCTCGCAGGCGGACCAGGTCGGTGCCGCGGTGTCCCGGTCGGACCGGTACAGCACGAACCCCTGCGCGTCGATGACGATTTCGTCCAGCGTCCGGGAGTCGACCGCGTACAACGCGGTGCCGGTCGCGGTGGACGACGGCGCGGCGGAGACACCCGCCGGGGTCCCGGCCCCGGGGTCACTGCACCCGGTGAGGACCAACCCGGTGAGGGTCAGCACCGCGCCCGAGATCAACCGTCTCATCAAAATCTCACGCTCCTACCAGCAGGATAGGCGGGTCCGACCGGGTCCAGGAGGTGGACGTGCGCACGTTGCTGCGGCCGACGGCGGTGCTCGGCCTGCTGTCGGTGCTGACCGGATGCGTCGCTGCCGGCGGCGGCGAGCAGACGGCACCGGCCAGCGCCTGCGGCAGCCGCATCGCGGTCCTCGGCCCGCTCTCCGGCGACTCGGCCGATCTCGGCGGCAACGTCCGCGACGGAGCCCGCCTGGCCTTCGACCAGTACCGGGCGGAGCATCCGGACTGCCCGGTGGAGCTGGTCGAGTTCGATTCGCAGGGCGACCCGAAGCAGGCCCCCGCGCTGGCCCAGCAGATCGTCAACGACGCGCGCATCATCGGGGTGGTCGGTCCGGGTTTCTCCGGCGAGGCCGAAGCGGCACTGCCGATCTTCGACCAGGGTGGCGTCGCCACCATCACCACCTCGGCGACCCGTACCGAACTGAGCGAACGCGGCTGGTCCACCTTCCACCGGCTGGTCGGCAACGACGCCGCGCAGGGGCGTGCCGTCGGTCGGTACATCGACCAGGCGCTGGGCGGCACGGCGGTGTTCGTCGTCGACGACGGCGGGGCGTACGGCCAGGGGCTGGCCGACCAGGTGGCCGCCGGACTCGGCGCCAAGGTGGTGCAGCGGGCGACGGTCGCCGCCGGCGCGACCGACTTCAGTGCGGTCGTCGGGCAGATCCGTTCGGCCGACGCCGACGTGGTCTTCTACGGCGGCTACTACGCGGAAGCCGGTCGGCTGCGCCGCCAGCTCCGCGCGGCCGACATCCCGGCGACCTTCGTCGCCGGTGACGGGGCGAAGGCGGACGGCTTTCTCCGCGAGGCCGGCGACGACGCCGAGACCGGGGTGGTGATCACCTGCCCCTGCCTGCCGCCGGAGCGGGCCGGGGCCGAGTTCCCGCAGCGCTACCGGGAACGCTTCGGGGTGGAGCCGGGCACCAACTCCGCCGAGTCGTACGACGCGGCGACGGTGTTTCTCGCCGGAATCCAGGCCGGACATGGTGACCGGGCCGCGATGGCGGCGTTCGTCGACGACTACGACGCGCCCGGGGTCACCACCCGGATCGCCTGGACCGGCACCGGTGAGCTGGTGGCGTCGTCGGTGGTGGTCTGGGCGTTCCGCGTCCAGCAGGGCCGGTTCGTGGCGGAGCGGTCCATCCCGGCAAGTTGACCTGTGCGCCCCTGGCGGGCGCGTCCGTGAACGTGGCAGAGGAGTTCAGTCATGACCCTACCGACCACGGCTGGCAGTGGCGGTGCCGGCGACGCCTGCCCCGGGGCGGGTAACCGGCCCGGTGGTGGCACCGAGAAGGTGCTGCGCGCCGTCGCGGCCGGCCCGCTCGGCGCGTACCCGTTGCTGGAGGCCGCGTTCTGCTGGAACGAACGGCGGCCGGTCGGCTGGCGTCGGCTGGGGGCGGCGCCGGCCACCGCGGACCGGCAGCTACCGGTGGCGCAGACCGAGCAGCCGGCAGCGGCGGCCCGGACCGCTCGCCTGCTGTCCACGATCACCTGGTCGGTGACCAGCCCGGTCGGTGCAGCCACGTCGCTGACCAGGGTCGAGGTGTCCTCGGACGGGTACCACCGGGTGTTGCGGGCGTTGGCCGGCGCGTGGCGCGACGGGCGGCGGATGCTCGGCAGTCCCGGACTGGCGGCCGCGCACTACCCCGCTGCGCTGGCCGTCTGGCGGATGGCCGCGCTACTGGCTCCGGCGGACCGGACCGCCGGGGTGCTCGCCATCTCGGTGAGCACCCCGGCGGCGGCGCTGCTGCGAAGTGCCGCGCCGGCGTTGGCGCTGCCGCACACGGTCGTCGAGCGCAGTGGGCGCAGCACCGTGATCCGGGTGGACCGCCCGACGCTGTTCCGCCGGCTGCTGACCGAGATCGACCCGGCCGCCGCCGGTGCGGGTGACGGTAGGCCCGCCGGACGGCCGGTGGTGGCGGTCGGACGCCGGCTGCCGGCCGAACCGATGCGCCGGCTGGCGGCCGCCGGCTGACCGTGCCGTCGGCCGGGCCGACCGAGTCCACCGGCTGGGCCGCCGGAGCCCGCAACCGGTCAGCAGGTCAGCCGGCTGCGGCGGGGCCGGTCCGGCGACGCGGCCGGCGGGTCAGCCCGAAGCCGACCACGCCACCGACGGCGGCCAGTACACCACCGGCCACCGTCCAGATCCACCGACTCGTCAGGCCGGGCAACCAGCCGCTGAACCAGCCGACGACGCCCTCCCACCAGGACTCATCGCTGACCTGTCCGGCGGCGACCGGGTCGCCGGCAACGGCATCGCTGGCGAGCACCGCCCCCTGCCGTACGGTCGGCGTCAGCGGCGCCGCCAGCCGGCCGCCCTCCGGGCTGGTGTCGCCCGACACGTCGGCGCTCACCTGCAGCTCGACCTGCACCGGCAGACCGAGGTCCTGCTCCGGCAGGTCGGTGACGGAGAGCCGGACGTAGTAGGTGCCGGGTAGTGGATCGGCGGACCACGGCTCCGCCCAGGCCCGGACCTGCCGCAGTACGCAGCCCGCCCGTACCTGCCGGTCGGTGGCGGAGCCGACGGGTGCCTGCATGCCCGCGGTGCACGGCTGGCGGCGGCGCAGCCCGTCGAACACGTCGATGGTCCAGGTCGACGCGCCGCTGCGCGTCGCCGGGTCGGCGAGGGTCACGGTTGCCGCGATCGAGCTGGTCTGGCCGGCCTGGGCCGGGAACGACCAGTACAGGTACTCGCCGGTCGCGGCGGAGACCCGGACCGGCTGGTCGATGTGGACCGCCGCGGCGGTGAGGAACGACGTACCGGCCTTGGTGAGAGTGGCCTCCGCCGGTGCCGGGGTGGGGCCGTCGGCCGCCGCCGGGGTCGCGACGAGAAGGACGGCGGCGCCAGCGGCACCGACGGCCAGGCCGGTGCGGGTCAGCCGGAATGTACGGCGGGTCAACTCAGCTCTCCTTCCAGACAGTGGTCCACCAGCGGGTCAGCCAGCCGGCGAGGACTCCGGTGACCAGCCCCGCGAGGCTGAGCACGATCAGCAGCAGCCAGCCGCGGCCCAGGCCCGGGCTTTCCGGGGTGGGGGAGGCGGCGACCAGATCGACGGTGAGCTCGATCGGCATGCCCGGGGCGTCACCGGCCCCGCCGACGGCGGCGAACGAGTTGCTGACCACCAGGCAGACCTCGGAGGGCGGTGGCTCCACGCCGGCGGCCGTCGGCGCGGCGGCGGACGGAGTACCGGCCAGGTCAGCAGTTCCATCGGGGTCGTCGGCCCGGTCGGCGTCGGCCCGGTCGGTGCCGTCGGCCTGGTCGGTGCCGTCGGCCTGGTCGGTGTCGTCCGCCCGGTCGTCTTCCGGGCCGGCGGACCAGCGCAGGCCGGTGGACAGTACGTCGGTCCGGCCGCTGCCGGCGTCGGTACCCCGGACCAGTTCACGGCCGTTGGGATGGACCGCGCGGAGCAGGATCCCGTAGTCCCGGTTCACCGGTCGGTCCAGCGCGATGCTCACCGAGGCGCGCAACTCCTGGTCCGCTCGGATCGGTACGCGGTACCAGCGGTGCTCCTCGAAGCGTTCCCGGTCGGTGTAGACACCTGCCGCGAGCAGCGGTGCCGCCGTGCAGTCGGTGCTGCCGGTGACCAGCTCCGGGGTCTGGGTGTAGGTGTCCTGGGCCCGGTCGACCAGCTGGTTGATCCGGTCGGCGAGCTGGTCGGCGCTCTGCGCGGTGGTGTACGTGCCGCCGGTGGCCCCGGCGATGCAGACCAGTTGCTGACGGACCTTGTCGTCGAGGGTGAGGCCGAGCGTGTCGACGATCAGCCGGGTGCCCTGGGCGGCGAGTTCCCGGGCTACGTCGCACGGGTCGGGCGGGGCGCAGGTGTCCTCGCCGTCGGTGATCAGGACGATGCGGCGGGCGGTCTCACCGGAGCCGAGATCCTTGGCCGCCTCCCGCAGCGCCAGCCCGATCGGGGTGAAGCCGGTGGGCCGCAGACTGGCGATCGCGGCCTTCGCCTGGTCACGGTCGACCGGCTCGACCGGCACGATCTGCTGGGTGTCCTGGCAGCCGAGTGCCTTGTCGTCGCCGGGGTAGGTGGCACCGAGGACGCGGATGCCCAGGTCGGTGCCGGCCGGCACGGCGTCGACGACCTCGTTGAACGCGCGTTGGGCGACGGCCATCCGGGTCTGGCCGTTCATGTCGGGCTCCCGCATCGAGCCGCTGACGTCCAGGACCAGCTGCATCCGCAGGTTCTCGGTGGTCTCGTCGGCGCCGGCGGGCGGGGTTCCAGGCAGGATGATTACGCCCAGTAGTCCGATCAGGACAACCTGGGCGGTACGTCGGATTATCACCGGTCGATCGTAGTAATCATCCTATGTGCCCTCCACATTGGTAGGCAGCCCAGTGCACGGGCGGTCGCCAAGGCCACCGGCTCAGTCGAGGGGTGGGGCCTCGAACAGTTCGGTGACCATCTTGGCGTAGTCACGGGCCATGTCGCCGAACTGGTAGCTGCGGGCGGCGGCCCGGGCCGCCAGTTCCACGTGTCTGCCGCGCAGATTGGTCGAGGCCAGCAGGGCGTCGGTCAGCCCGTCGCGGGCCGCCGGATCGAAGCCGATGGTGTACGCCGGATCGAGCAGTGCGGTCAACGCGCCCACCCGGGGCGCCACCACCGGGCGGCCGAACGAGACCGCCAGATGGAAGCTGCCCGAGTTGAGCACCGTGCGGTACGGCAGCACCACTGTGTCCGAGGCCTTGAAGTAGAACTGGACCTCGTCGTCCGGGACCGGATCGAACATCGCGGTGATCCGGGGGTCACCGTCGCAGCGTTCGGCCAGCCCGTCGCGCGGGTCGAGCCGTTTCGGCGCCCCCGCGACGACCAGCCGCAACCGGGGATCCTGCTCACCGGCCGCGTTGAACGCGTCGAGCAGTTCGCTGACCCCCTTGTACGGTCGGATCCCACCGAAGAACAGCAGGACGTGGTCGTCTGCGGCGTACCCGAACCGGCGACGGGCCGCGAGTCGACTCACCGAGTCGGGATACACCCCGAGGTAGCTGCTGTGCCGCACGATCCGGACCTTCTCCGGCGGCAACGGATAGTGTGGCGCGGTCGCCGCCACCGTCTCCGGGCAGAGCAGGTGCACGACATCGGCCTCGGCAGCGAGGTACCGGGCCAGTTCCTTCTCCACCTCCGGGAACTTCCACTCGTGCGGAAAGACGTTGTGGATGGTCCAGATCAGCCGGCCGCCCCGACGCCGTAGGTCGGCGATCCGGTTCTTGAACTCGGCCAGCCGCGCCGCCGCCTGCTGGGCGTCGGTGGCCGGGTGCACGATCGGGTCGGTCCAGTGCACGTGCAGCACGTAGTTGTCCAGCCGACCGGCGGCCAGGTGCGGGGCGGCGGAGACCCGGACGGCGTCGGCGACCGGGAACCACCGCACCCCGACGTCGCGTAGACCCGACATCAGCAGCTGCTGGTACGGATTGTCCAGGTAGTAGGGGTACGTGCCGACGAACCGGCTGTTGGCCCGGCGCGGCTGCGGGTCCAGGCCGCCGATCACCGCGTGCAGGTCCGCCGCCCGGCGGGCGAACGAGTGCCGCTCGCGTACCACTGCGGACAGCTGGCCGGCCAGCGCGACGGTGCCGGCGGGGTCGCCGGTCAGCCGGGCGATCAGGTCGCCGAGGCCGGCCGCGTCGCTGTACGTGGGCAGCTCCGCCAGCCCGAGTTCGGCAAGTCCGATCCGGCAGTTCGTCAGGGGCAGCGCGCCCGCCGCCAGGCTCTCCAGCAGCCGGGAGTTGACGTTGCCGTACGGCCGGGTGGTGTGGTTGAGGTCGTCGAGCACCAGCAGCGCCCGCCGGTACAGGCCCGGCAGGTTGAAATAGCTGGTCGGGCCGCCGGCGTACCGGGAGAAGTACGGATTCAGCCCGCGCTGCTCGCCGAAGACGACGAACGGGAAGGTGATGTCCACCCCGCGCAGGCACTGGTACAGGTGCCGCTCCCGGCCCCACGAGTTGACCGTCGTCACCGCGCCACCGCGGACCTGGTCGGCACCGGGCAGGGTGAACAGCTCAGTGTCCACCCCGAGCGGCAGCAACCCGACCGGCCCGTCGTAGTGCTCGCGCAGCCGGCTGACCGAAGCGGACGAGGAGGCGACCACCGTGTCGAACAGGGCGAGGTGCGGATGCTCCCGCCAGCGGTCGGTCTCGTTGCGGACCCAGGCGACGATCCGGCAGCGGTCCGGTACGGTCAGCGGGTCGAACGTCGGGATCATGGCGACCGCCACGTCGGTCTCCGGCGGCAGGTCCGTCCAGCGCTCCGCCGGCAGGTACGCGACCTCGTAGCCGTGTCGCTGCAGGTAGCGGCCGATTCCGACGGCGACGTAGAGGTCGCCACGGCCGGCGTCCAGGTCGACGGTGGAGACGCAGAACACCACCTTCGCCGCGTCCGAGCGGTGGAACCGGTCCTGCCCGCAGGCCCGCCGGTAGGCGTCGCACAGCACCGGATCAGCGGTCAGCCCCCGAAACTGGGCCGGCACGTTGGTGGCCGGCGCCCTGCGGCCCTCCGAGCTGTCGGCACCGGCACCGGTGCCGGCCGTGGCGCGTCGGTTGGTCGACCGGCTCCGTCGGCGTTTGACGGCCCGCAGGCCCTCGTTCGGCCGGAACACGTACCGGACCATCTTTGCGGCCCGGTACGTGTTGCTGTTGGTCATCTTGTTGATCCGGGTCTGCAGCCTGGTGGCCGTCTCCTGCAGTTCCTTGACCTTCTGCTGCGAGTCCTTCAGCTTTGCCTGGAACTGCGTCCGTTCCTGCTCGGCCCGGCGCAGCGTCTCACGGGCCTGCAGCGCGTCGAGTCGTTCCTGGCCGACCAGGTCCTGGGCGAGGCGGAACTGCTCGTCCAGCTGCCGGTGCCGGTGCTGCAGGTCGTCGAGTTGCGCGGCCAGCCGCTCGTTGACGGCCAGCGCGTCGAGGTGGGCCGAATGCTCGGCGGTGAGCCGCTGCTCGGTCAGGCTGATCCGGACCGCTTCGGTGGACGGCCGGCACTCCACGACGTATTGGTAGGTCTCGGCCTCCGCTCCGAGCTGGGCCACCACCCGGCGCAGCTCGGCGCTGATCTCGAAGGCGCGGGCCCGGTGCGGAGTCTGCTCGGCGGACCGGATCGTCCGGTGTGTCGCGCTGACCAGGAACCCGTTCGACTCGAGCAGCGTCTGCATGCTGGTCCGGGTGAAGAAGCGCAGGTGGGTCGAGTCCAGCAGGCCCGTCCTGGTGTACTCGAAGTTGCCGGTCATCAACTGGATGATGATCGACTCGTGCGCCATGTTCGGGAAGCTGACGACCAGGAGGCCGTCCGGAGCGAGGATCTTGTCGTCCCGCAGCGTGCGCAGCACGGCACCCGGCTCGATCAGGTGCTCCAGTACGTCGGCGAGGATCACCACGTCGTACTCGCGGCCGGCCAGCACGCCGGGCCAGTCCGGTTCCCGCAGGTCGACGACCACCGTCTCCTGTACGCCGCCGGCCCGGGCCTCGGCGAGCGCCTCGGTGTCGACGTCGGCGCAGGTGACGGTGCGCCCCGCGACGGTGGCGAGCATGCCGGAGACGACGCCCGGCCCCGAACCGAGGTCGAGTACCCGGGGGCCACCGCTCGCCGCCAGCCGGTAGACGGCGGCGGCGGTGTTGTTGGTGTCCTCCGGCTCGAAGCTGTAGGAGTATCTGCTCAAGTCCGTCTCCGCGGGTGCGCCGTGGGCCTCGTCGGCCGGGCGGTGCGTAGTCGGGGCTCAGGGGGTGGCTGAACAGCAACTTTACTGGATCAACGGGGTGATCGGCGGCGAAGCGACAGCAACCGCGTCAAATCTGGTTGGCGAGCCGTCGGGCCCGGCGCGGCTGGCGATCCGCTCGTCTCCGGCTGGTGATCGGGCTCGTCGTCTCCGGCTAGCCGCAGACGAGTGCGTCGATGTCGTCGCGGCGGCCGAGGCGACCGTCCCGGCCGTCGGCGAGAGCCAGTTCGACGAGCTTCTCGTAGCCGACGCGCAACTGCGGGGCATGGGTGGCGACCTGCTGGAGCCAACAGGTGGCAAACGCCTCGAGCTCCGACTCGATCTCGCTCAGCGAGGCGGTGAAGAACCGCTTGCTGAAGTGCAACCGGTTCCGGCACATGTAGTAGACGTAGTACGGCGGCGGGTACCTGCCGGCCGACCGCTTGTAGTGCCAGACCCGGGCGTAGGGCGCGAGGACGGTGCGCCAGCCGGCCTGCTGGGCACGCAGGCAGTAGTCGGTCTCCTCGTAGTAGAGAAAGTAGTCCTCGGAGAGCAGACCGATCTGGCGTAGCGTCTCCCGCCGGATCAGGAAACACGCGCCGGTGACGTAGTCGACGTCGCGTACCGTCCCGTCCGGCGCGGCCGGATCGAACACCCCGGCGTCGGCGTGGTACGTGGACCCGTGGCCCTTGATCACGCCGCCGTTGAACAGAATGCGGGCCGGGTGTCCGCCGTCGAGGATGCGGCTGCCGACGATCCCTGCGTCCGGGTGCTCCTCGGCGGTCTGCAGCAGGCGCGTCAACGTCTCCGCGCTGACGACCGCATCCGGGTTGAGCAGCCAGACGAACTCGGCGGACGACGTCAGAGCGGCCCGGATCCCGATGTTGCAGCCGGCGGCGAAGCCGACGTTGTCACCGGCCGAGACGACCTCCACGGCCGGATCCAGCAGGTCGGTGAGATCGGGCCCGTGGTGCTCCTGTTCGGTGTTGTCGACGACGATCACCCGCTGGTCGGCGGTGTCACTGGCCTGCAGCGAGGTGAGGCAACGAACAGTGTCGTCGTAGTGCCGGTAGTTGACTACGACGGTTGCTACCCGCGGCCCGATTCGCACCGGTGACCTCCCGAACGGCAGGCGTCCGCAGCCGGTCCGTCCACCTGGGCCGAGGCTATCAGCTCGGCCACCGGGTGTACGGCGGACCGCGCGGAGCCGGTCCGCCGTACACCGCTTGGTCATCGCCAGGTGTCGGTGAGGGTCGTCGCGTCGCCGGCCGGGGTGGCACTGCGGTTGCCGCCCGACTCCCAGTCGACGGTGCCGTCCGGTGCCCGCTTGACGTACTTGTACTCGAAGGACTCACCGGCCGGCAGCGTGACGCTGCCCGACCAGACCGGGTAGTCGTCCGCAGCGAGGGCGACCGCCCGGGTCGGGTCCCACGAGCCCAGCGCCGGGACCGAGCCGACGACCAGGACGTCCTGGCCGTACCAGGTGGTCGCGGTGACGTCAAAGGTGACCGCGACGGTGCCCGGCTGCTCTCCGCCGGAGCCGGGCTGGCCCCAGATGGCGGTGAGCGGGGTGCCGCCGACGCCGGTGCGGTTCGCGCCCGCTTCCCACTCGACCGCGCCGTTCGACGCCACCTTGACCAGTTTCCACTCGAACGCCGTACCGTCCGGGACGTCGACGGAGCCGGTCCAGGTCGGGTAGCTGGCCGCGTCGGTGTTCAGTGGCGCCGCGCCGGCCGGGTCCCAGGAGCCGAGTTCGGGCAGTGAGCCGACCACCCGTACTTGCTGGCCGGGTGTGGTCTGCACGGTGGCGGTGACCGGGGTGCCGTCGCCCGGGGGCGGGTCGACCGGGCCGCAGCCGGCCGGGTCGGTGCAGTCGAGCCGCGCCGCGACGTGCAGTGCCACCGCCCGGTTCGCCGGGATGTCGGCGTGGAAGCCGCCGTCGGTGATGGCGATCGTGCCACCGGTGCAGGTGCCACTGTCCGCCCGGTAGGTGCCCCGGGCCACGTTGCAGTACCGGCCGTCCGGCAGGCCGGTGGCGAAGCTGCGGCTCCAGGTGCTGCCGGTCGCGTTGAACGCGGCGTACCCGCGGTCGGCGCGGGCGAAGCCGAATCGGCCGTTGCCGTCGGTGACGACGCCGCCGATGCCGGCGCCGCCGATGCCGGCGCCGGCGGTGGCGTTGCGGAAACCGACCATTCCGGCGACCTGTTCGTCGCGGTGCTCGCAGATCCACTCGGCGCTGGCGCAGTCGGTCGGCAGCGTGGTGCCGTCGCCGGTGCTGGGCGGGCCCTGGGCGACCACCGGGCCGAAAGCGTAGCTGGACATCAACTGCGGGGTCCCGTACGGGTGGGCCAGCATGAACGCGTCGGCCAGGTAGTAGCGGTCGCCGTCCTGGTAGGTGAGCGTCGGGGTGGCTCGCTGGGTGTCGTGGTTGTCGATGAAGACGACAGCCTGGTCGCCGGTCAGCCCGCCGTAGTCCGGCAGGCTGGCCAGCTGGGCGATGTTGCCGTCGCGGAAGGCCGCGGCGACCGCCCGCTGGTAGTCGAAGTTGGTGACCTTGCCGTACGGTGCGTACGCGGTGTACGGAATGGTGGCGTCGCCGTACACCTCGTGGAACAGGTCGGGCCGGCCGCCGAAGCCGGGCACGTCGTCCAGCCGGGAGATGATGTCCGCCAGGTGGGCTTCCTGGACGTGCTTGGCGGCGTCCACCCGGAACCCGGCTACGCCGAGGGCGATCACCGAGTTCATGTACTTGGCGATCTTGCGGCGTACCTCCGGGTCGGCGGTGTTGAGGTCGGCCAGGTCGAGCAGCTCGCAGTCCTGCACCTCGGTCTTGCTGCCCCAGTTGCTGATGGTGCGGTAGCAGGGGCCGAAGTCGGCGTAGCCGTAGCTGTCTCCGGAGCCGTCGCCGAACAGGTCGGGATAGCCGTACTTGCGGTAGACGGTGCCGGCGCTGCCCGGCCCGCTGCCGACCGATCCGGTGCCGCTCATGTGGTTGAGCACCATGTCGACGTAGATCTTGACGCCCTGGTCCCGGCAGCGTTCGACCATGTCGACGAAGTCGGCCCGGTCGCCGCGCCGGGTCTGGTCGATCCGGTACGAGACCGGCTGGTAGTCCTGCCACCACGGGTAGCTGGCGCCCTCCGCGCTGGGCAGCACCACATGCTCCTGCGGTGGGGAGACCTGGACCCCACCCCAGCCGTCCGGGCCGAGTGTTGTCTCGCACTCCTCGGCGATGGAGTTCCACCGCCACTGGAACAGGTGCACGATCGCGTCGCCGTTGCCGACAGCGGTGGCGGTCGTCTCGGCGGTCGCGGCCGGGGCCGCTGCGCGGGGCGTTGCGGTGGCGGTGGCGGGCGCGGTCAGGGTGACGGCCAACGGGATCCCGAGGACGGCCGCCACGGCGGTGGCCACCGGTCTGGACACGGTCGATCCGGGCACGGACATCAGCGCTCCAATGCTGGTGATGGCTTGCCTGCGAGGAGGCAGGCAGCAGGGCCTGGCCCTGAAAGATCCTGCAAGGTTCGCAAGCACTTCCAGGCGTGTGGTGAGGGTAACAATCAGATGTCTCGCTGTGAACAGCTTGTTTCGGCCGGGAGCTTAGGGTTTCAGATGGCGGTCCCGGATCGGGCTGCAAGATCTGGTCTCAGCTTGCAGCAAGATCCGTCGAACTGCGGTCCGGCCTGGGGTCAGCCGGCGGTACGCGGAGTCCGCCCCCGACCGCCGACGGCCGGCCGACCGGCGGCCCCGACCGCCTCACTGACCGCCGTCGCCACCGCCGGATCGGCGTCCGGACGGGACAGCAGGATGAACTCCACCTCGCCCAGCGGCGGCAGATCGGCCGGGGCCACCGGGGTCAGGCCGACCGGCACCAGCCGGGCCGAGTGCGGCAGCAGGCCGAGACCGGCGCGGGCGGCGGCCACCAGCCCGCCGAGACTGCCGCTGGTGCAGGCGATCCGCCACGGCTGACCGGCCGACGAGAGCGCGGCGAGCGCCTGCGCCCGGGAGATGCTCGGTGGCGGGTAGACCACCAGCGGCACCGGTTCCCCGACGGCCCGCCGCGGCGGCGTCGGCTGGTCCGCCGCGCCCAGCCAGACCAGCCGGTCACGCCAGACCAGGGTGCCCCGGGACTGGCCCGTCAGACGTTTGGCGAAGACCAGGTCGAGTGCCCGGGCGTCCAGCAACTGGTGCAGTGTGCCGCTCAGCGCCACGGTCAGCTCGACGTCGACCAGCGGGTTGCGGCGGCGGAAGGTCTGCAGCACGTCCGGCAGATAGCTGGAGATCAGGTCCTCGGAGACGCCGAGCCGCAGCTTGCCGCGTACCACCGTGGTGCTGAAATGCCGGCGGGCCCGGTCGTGCGCGTCGAGAATGTCCCGGGCGAAGCTGATCATCGCTTCGCCGTCCACCGTCAGCTGCACGGTGTGCGTGTCGCGCAGCAGCAGCGGCCGCCCGGCCGTCTCCTCCAACCGCCGTACGTGCGCGCTGACCGTGGACTGCCGCAGACCGAGCCGCTCGGCGGCCCGGGTGAAGCTCAGCAACTGGCTCACCGCCAGGAAGCTGCGCAGCTGGACGGGCTCGTACACGACCTGCATGTTATCGCGTTACGCGATGACAGTCAGTGCGTTGATCAGCTTTCCCGCTGATCGGCAGCCGCTCAGAATGGGTGGACCGCCCCCTGTTCACCTGGAGCACCCGGATGCGCTGGCCCCGCTGGCTGATCATCGACCCGTTCATCGCGATGCTGTTCGCCGTCGTGGCGCTCGCCGCGCTGCTCCCGGTCCGCGGCGCCGCCGCCTCGGTCGCCGGTGTCGTCGCCAGCGTCGGCATCGCCCTGCTGTTCTTTTTGCACGGGGCCAGGATCGCCCCGGCGGCGGCCCTCGCCGGCGCCCGGCACTGGCGCCTGCACACCGTGGTGCTGAGCACCACCTTCGTGGTCTTCCCGCTGCTCGGCCTGGCCGTCGCGGTGATCAGCCCGCAACTGCTGCCGGCCGACCTCTACCAGGGGGTCCTCTTCCTCTGCGTGGTCCCCTCGACGGTGCAGTCGTCGATCGCGTTCACCTCGATCGCCCGGGGCAACGTGCCGGCCGCCGTGTTCAGCGCGTCGTTCTCCAACATCGTCGGGGTCGCTCTCACCCCGCTGCTCGCCGTGCTGCTCATGCAGAACACCGGTGACCTGCGGCTGACCGCCGGTTCGATCGGATCGATCGTCGGGCAGCTGCTGCTGCCGTTCGTCGCCGGTCAGTTGTCCCGACGGTGGACCGCCGACTGGATCGGCCGGCACAAGAGCCTGACCTCGGTGGTCGACCGGGGCTCGATCCTGCTGGTGGTCTACACCGCGTTCAGCGCCGGTGTGGTCGCCGGGATCTGGCAGCAGATCGCCGTCAGCCAGCTGCTGGTTCTCGGCGCCACCGTCGGTGCCCTGCTGGCGGTGGTGATGGGGATGTTGTTCGGAGTCACCCGGCTGCTCGGCTTCGACCACGCCGACCGGGCCGCGACGGTCTTCTGCGGCGCCAAGAAGAGCCTGGCCACCGGGTTGCCGATGGCGGCCGTGCTGTTCAGCCCGCAACTGCTCGGCATGCTGGTCCTACCGCTGATGATCTTCCACCAGATCCAGCTGATCGTCTGCGCGGCCCTGGCCCGGTGGTGGTCGAACCGGGCACCAGCGGCCCGTCCGTCAGGCGAGACGACCCGGGTGTAGGTGGGTTCGGCCGACGGTGGGTCGGTCCGGTCAACGGACGACCGAGTCGAGCTGCTCGGCGCCGTACCGCTCGATGTACCGCTCCAAGGTGTCGTCGCGCACCGCGGTCCAGAAGCCGACACCCTGATAAGGGTCCAGCCACATCACCCACTGGTCGCCGACGTACCCGGTGTCCGCCACCGGGGCGGTGACGAACCGGACGTCGTTGCGGATCTTGCGCAGGTCGAAGGCGAGCTGCCGGAGTTTGTCGTTGGTCAGGCCGTCGTCGACGGTGACGGTCGCGGTGATCGCGTCGAGCAGCGCGCCGAGCTGTCGCGGGCTGGTCAGGGTGTCCCGGTCGAGGGTCTCGTCGAGCAGCGCGCGCAGGTAGTTCTGGTGGCGGCGCATCCGGTCGAAGTCGCCCTCCGGCAGGCCGTGGCGCTGGCGAACGTACTGGACGGCCTGCTCGCCGTTGAGCCGTTGCAGCCCTGCGGGCCAGGTCGACTGCAGGCTCGGTCCGGGCGTCCCGGCCGGGATATCCACGGTCACCCCACCGACCGCGTCGGTCAGGTCCTGCAGCCCGACGAGGTCGATCAGGGCGACGTGGTCGATGCGCAGCCCGGTCACGTTCTCGACCGTCTGTACGGCGAGGCTGGCACCACCGAGCGCGTACGCAGAATTGATCTTGAGGTTGCCGTGCCCGGGGACCGGCACCCACGAGTCGCGGGGGATGGAGACGACGTACGCCCGCTCCCGGTCGGCGGTGATCCGGACCACCATCAGCGAGTCGGTCCGGCCGTACGGCCCGGCGGGGGAGTCCGCGCCGGTGGCGCTGGAGGCGAGGCTGTCGATGCCGGCGAGCAGCACGGTCAGCCCTTCCGGCGTCGGTGCCGGCCGCTGGTCGGCCGGGATCGTGGCGAACGGGTCGGGGATCCGCTTGATCTCGCCGAGGTAGTAGTGACTGACGACGGCCACCCCGGCCACCCCGGCGAGGGCGGCGACCACCAGGCCGGTGATGCCGAGCAGGGCGATGCGGCGCAGCCGGCGACGACCGTGCCGGGCCGGTGGCCGCCGGTGCTGGCCAACGCCGGCGCCCGATCGGGCCAACGTCACCGGGCTGGTCGCTGAGACCCCCGGCTGCCGGTCGGACCACTGCGGCTGGTCCGCCGACCACTGCGGCTGGTCCGCCGACCACTGCGGCTGGTCGGCGGTCGTGGCCCACTGGCCGTACGCCTGGTCGGTCGTGGCCCATTGGTCGTGCTGCTGGTCGATGGTCCACTGGTGTGACTCGGCCCAGTCGTCGTCCGCCGTGGCGGGGCGGTGCTGGCTCTGGTCGTGCGCGGGCAGGTCAACCCAGTTCTCCCGGGCGGGTTCCGGATTGTCCTGATCGTCAGGTCGCCCGGTCATGTGGTCACCTCTGGCTCTCGATCGCGATCGCTGAGAGACCCAGGCTAACCAGACATTAGGGATCTATAACTCCAATCGGCGAAATCTAGACGAGACGCGGGCTGAACGGCGTCGTCGGGTGAGCCGGATCGACAACTCGGCACCCGGCGCAGCCAACCGGGTTAGCGTCACAATATGTCAGCAATAGTCGGTATTGTCGGTGATGTGGGTGGCCGCCAAGAGGGCGTCGACCAACTCGCCCTGGCCTGCACCCCGCACGACCTTCAGCAGACCGGTCGCTACCTGGACGACCGAGCGGCGATCGTCGCCCGCTGGTCCGACGGCGACCGGGCGGCGAGCCGGTCGCCGTACTCCGCGGGTCGGTCGCCGTACTCCGCGGGTCGGTCGCCGTACTACGCGGGTCGGTCGCCGTACTACGCGGCCACGACGGACGCGGTCGCGGTCAGCTGCACCGCCCAACACGACCTGCTCGACCTGTACCAGCGGCACGGTACGGCGGCCGTCACCCAGCTGACCGGCGAATTCGCGATCGCGGTCTGGGACCGCGACCGGAACCAGCTGCTGCTGGCGGCCGACCGGACCGGCGAGCGGACGCTGTACTGGCGGCTCAGTGGCGACCGGCTGACCTTCGCCTCGCAGCTGCGGGCGTTGCTGGCCGATCCGCATGCCAGCCAGGAGCTCGACCAGGTCGCACTGCACCACTACCTGACCTACCGGTACGTCCCCGCGCCATGGACGATCTACGCCGGCATCCGCAAGCTTCCCCCGGGCACGTCGCTGACCTGGGCGGACGGGCGGGTCACCACCCGTCGCTACTGGACACTCGACGCCGCTGCCGGGCCGTCGGCACCGGGCATCGACCAGGCCGCCGAGCAGCTACGCGAACGGCTGGTCGACGCCGTGCGTTCCCGGCTGCCGGCTACCGGGCCGCCGCAGGTGCTGCTCTCCGGCGGGATCAGCGCCACGCTGGTCGCGGCCGCCGTGACCCGCAGCACCAGCGTCAGGGCGCACACCTGCTCCGTCGGGTTCGGCGAACCCCGGCTCGACCAGCGGGCGGCGGCGCGAGCCGTCGCCCGGGCGCTCGGCACCGAGCACCAGGAGTATCTGGTGACCGGGCTCGATCCGGCCGTACCGCAGCAGATCGCCGGCCTGTTCGATGAACCGTTCGCCAGCCCGGCCGCGATCCCGGCCTACCTGGTCGCCAGGTACGCCGGGGTGCGACGGGCGGAGGCATTCTGCGGCCTCGGCGGTGCCCTGCTGTACGGCGGGTTCCCGCACCACCTGCTGCTCGGCTGGCTCAACGGCTGGCCGCAGCGGCCGGCCGGACTGCCGGGGTTGCAGCGGGCCGGGGCCGCGCTGGTGCGGCGGAGCACGGCCGGGACCCCGGTGCGTCGGCTCGGCCGGCTGCTGGAGGTCGCCGGCTGCCCACCGCCGACCCGGTACGCACGGATCGTCGCCGAGTGCAGCGCCGAGCAGAAGAACGCCCTCTACCCGGCGCGGCTGCGCGCCGAACTCGCCAACGTGGACAGCGGCCTGCTGGCTGAGGCGGCCTACCTCGCCTCGTCGGGGGACTCCCAGGCGGTCCGGATGACCGGTGCGGATCTACTCGGATACCTGCCCGGCGACGTACTCGCCCGGTGGTCGACGGTGTCGGCCGGCGCGGGACTACGGCTGCAGGCACCGTTGCTCGACCACCGACTGCTCGAGTGGGTGGCCGGCCTGCCGGCATCGTGGAAGGTGCCGGGGCGGCGGCGGAACCTGGCGCGGCGGGCGGCGGCCGGCTGGTTGCCGGGCCGGGTGGTCACCTCCGATTCGGTGGACGCCAGGCCACCGCTGGCCAGCTGGCTGCGGGCCGAGCTGCGCGAACTCGCCGGGGACCTGCTCACCGACCGGACCTTCCAGGACCGTGGTCTGTTCCAGCCGGCAGCGGTCCGCCGGCTGCTCGACGAGCACCAGGCCGGGCTGGACCACGCTGGCGAGATCTACACATTGCTTCAACTCGAACTCTGGCTGCGGCACCGGCCGGGGCCGGTGAGAGACCCCGCACTTGCTGGTCAGCGCGACATGACCTTGGAAGAATCGGGGTACGGCACAACCGGTGCCGGAGGTTGTCCGGCGGCGGCATCGCCAACCGGAGACCTTCGGTAACCGTGCCGGAACGGATAGTGTGATCATCATCGACGCGCCGGTCAACCAGGACCGGCGTCGCTGTACCTGCTGCATGTACGTGGAGGTGGAGTTCTCTACATGACCGACCCGACCCCCACCAAGGCCTCCGGATCCGGCGACAAGTCCGGATCGAGCCAAAAGTCGGACTCAACCAGGCCGCCGGAGTCCCGGCGTCCGTTCCAGCTCTCCTCCTGGGCGGAAGCCAAGTTCATCGGCGACGTGCTCCGCACCGAGACCGTCGGCGGCGGGCTGCTGCTGCTCGGCGCGGTCATCGCGCTGATCTGGGCCAACTCACCGTGGGGTGACGCCTACACCGACCTGGGCCAGTTCGTGCCCTGGCCCGGCGGGGCACCGCTGCACCTGGACGTCGACCTGGCGCACTGGGCGGCGGACGGCCTGTTGGCGATCTTTTTCTTCGTGGTCGGTCTGGAGCTCAAACGCGAGTTCGTCGCCGGTGAACTGCGCAGCCCACGCCGGGCCGCGCTACCGGTGATCGCCGCGATCGGCGGCATGGCCATGCCGGCGCTCATCTACGTACTGATCAACCTGAACACCGGCGACAGCGCGCTGCGCGGCTGGGCGATCCCCACCGCCACCGACATCGCGTTCGCCCTCGCCGTGCTCGCCGTCATCGGCTCCCACCTGCCGCAGGGCCTGCGCGCCTTCCTGCTCACCCTGGCCGTCGTCGACGACCTGCTGGCGATCACCATCATCGCGTTCTTCTACACCGAACAGGTCAACTTCCTGGCACTGGCCGGTTCCCTGCTACCGCTGCTCGCCTTCGCGCTGCTGCTGCGGTTCGGCAGGACCTGGTGGTGGGCGCTGATCCCGCTGGCCGCGATCACCTGGACGCTGATGCACGCCTCCGGCGTACACGCCACCATCGCCGGCGTACTGCTCGGCTTCATGGTGCCGGTGCTGCCCCGCAAGGGCGAGCAGCACGGCATGGCCGAGCACTTCGAACACCGGTGGCGGCCGGTCTCCGCCGGCTTCGCCGTGCCGGTCTTCGCCTTCTTCGCCGCCGGGGTGTCGCTGCGTGACGGCGGCATCGGCTCGGTGCTGACCGATCCGGTGGCGATCGGCGTGATCGCCGGTCTGGTCCTCGGCAAGACGATCGGCATTCTGGGCGCCACCGGGCTGATGACCCGCTTCACCCGCGCCGACCTGGGCGGGCTGAAATGGGTCGACCTGCTCGGGGTGTCCCTGCTGGCCGGTATCGGGTTCACCGTCTCGCTGCTGATCGGCGAGTTGGCGTTCGGCGCCGGCAGTGAACGCGACGCCCATGTCAAGGCGGCCGTCCTGATCGGCTCGCTGACCGCGGCGCTGCTCGCCGCCATCGTCCTCAGCCGGCGAAACAAGGTCTACCGGCGGATCTCCGAACAGGAACGGCAGGACCGCGACGGCGACGGAATCCCGGACATCTACCAGCAACTGCCGCAACCGACACCGGACGACGACCGACGCTGAGCCGGACTGCCGCTGGCAACCGCCGCTGACCCGGATTGATCGGCAGCGGCCCCGCAACCCGGTCGTACCCCCTGGTCCTGCCCCTAGTCGAGGGACAGGTCCAGCATCGACCGGAACGCGGGGCCGCCGCCGCCCAGCGTGATCCGCCGGGTCACCCGCACCGACTCCAACATCCGCCGGTCGTGCGTGACCAGCAGCAACGTGCCGGTGAACGACGCCAGCGCCGACTCCAACTGCTCGATTGCCGGCAGATCCAGATGGTTCGTCGGCTCGTCGAGGACCAGCAGGTTCACCCCGCGCGCCTGCAGCAACGCCAACGCCGTACGGGTCCGCTCGCCCGGCGACAGGGTGGCCGCCGGCCGCAGCACATGGTCGGCCCGCAGCCCGAACTTCGCCAGCACCGTACGGGCCTCGGCGGGGGCCAGGTCGGCCGCCGCCCGGAACGCGTCCAACACCGGCTCGTCGCGCAGGAACAGTTGGCGGGCCTGGTCGATCTCGCCGACCACCACCCCGGGGCCGAGCCACGACTCGCCCGAGTCCAGCGGCAGCTGCCCCAGCAACGCACCGAGCAGCGTCGACTTGCCGGACCCGTTCGGCCCGGTGATCGCCACCCGGTCCGCCCAGTCGATCTGCAGATCCACCGGGCCGAGGGTGAACCCGCCCCGGCGTACCACCGCTTCGCGCAGCACCGCGACCACCGCGCCGGACCGGGGCGCGGCGGCGATCTCCATCCGCAGCTCCCACTCCTTGCGCGGCTCCTCGACGGCCTCCAGCCGCTCGATCATCCGCTCGGTCTGCCGCGCCTTCGCCGCCTGCTTCTCCGCGGCCTCGGTCCGGGCGTTGGTGGTCAACTTGTCGCTGTCGCTGGCCTTGCGCCGGGCGTTGCGTACGCCCTTGTCCGTCCAGGCCCGCTGGGTGCGGGCGCGGGCCTGCAGCCCGGCCCGGGTGTCGGCGTACTCCTCGTACGCCTCCCGGGCGTGCCGGCGGGCCGCCTCCCGTTCGGCCAGGTACGCCTCGTACCCGCCGCCGTAGTGGTTGACCTGCTGCTGGGCCAGATCCAGCTCGACCACCCGGTGCACCGTACGGGCCAGGAACTCCCGGTCGTGCGACACCAGTACGGCTCCGGCGCGCAGCCCGGTGACGAACTGCTCCAGCCGGGCCAGCCCGGCCAGGTCCAGGTCGTTGGTCGGCTCGTCGAGCAGCACCACGTCGTAGCGGCTGAGCAGCAGCGACGCGAGCTGGGCGCGGGCCGCCTGGCCGCCGGAGAGCGCCGTCGTCGGCTGATCCAACGTCACCGTCAGGCCCAGGTCCGCGACCACCTGCTCGGCGCGTTCGGCCAGGTCGGCACCGCCGAGATCCAGCCAGCGTTCCAGCGCCACCGCGTAGGTGTCGTCGGCGCCGCGCTGCCCGGCGGCCAGCGCCTGCGTCGACGCGTCCATCGCCTGCTGCGCCGCCGCCACCCCGGTCCGGCGGGCCAGGTAGTCGCGCACCGACTCGCCCGGTCGGCGCTGCGGCTCCTGCGGCAGCAGCCCGACGGTGGCGGTCGGCGGGTTGCGGGTGACCGTGCCCGACTCGGGCGCGGCGGTGCCGGCGAGGATCCGCAGCAGCGTCGACTTGCCGGCACCGTTCGCGCCGACCAGCCCGATCACGTCGCCGGGCGCGACGACGAGGTCCAGCCCGGTGAAGAGCTGCCGGTCACCGTGCCCGGCGGACAGGTCCCTGGCGATCAACGTGGCGCTCATGGCCCGGCGATCGTAGCCGCCGACCGGCAGACTGTGCTGATGATTTCGACGCTGGCGATCGACTGCGGCGGCGGCGGCATCAAGGCGTCCGTACTCGATGAGGCCGGCACCATGCGGGCCCGGCCGCTGCGGGTGCCGACCCCGTACCCGCTGCCGCCGATACGCTTCGTCGACACCCTGCGCGGGTTGCGTGACCAACTGCCGGCGGCAGACCGGGTCACCGTCGGGATGCCCGGCATGATCCGCCACGGTGTCGTGGTCGCCACCCCGCACTACGTGACCAAGGCCGGTCCGCGGACCAGGGTCGACCCGGGGCTGCTCGCCGAATGGTCCGGCTTCGACGCCCGTACGGCGCTCGGCGCCGCCTTCGACCTGCCGGTGCTGGTGCTCAACGACGCCGAGGTGCACGGCGCCGGGGTGGTCGCCGGCACCGGCTGCGAACTGGTCCTGACCCTTGGCACCGGGCTCGGCTGCGCGCTGTTCGACGGCGGCCGGCTCGCCCCGCACCTGGAGCTGTCCCAGGCGCCGGTGCGCTGGGGGCAGAGCTACGACACCTACGTCGGCGAGCACGAACGCCGCCGGCTCGGCGACGCGTTCTGGTCCCGGCGGGTACGCGGTGTCGTCGACGGTCTGCGACCGGTGTTCTGCTGGGACCGGCTCTACCTCGGCGGCGGCAACTCGCGGCTGATCCGTCCCGAGCAGGTGGCCCGGATGGGTGACGACGTGGTGGTGGTGCCGAACACGGCCGGCATCGTCGGCGGCGTACGGGCCTGGACGCTGATCCGACCCTGAGAACCGATCCGACCCTGACTGGTCTGTGCCGGATCGTCCCGAAGCTGACTGGGTGACCGGCGGATGTCCGGTACGGGAACAGTCGCATTCCGCCGGTGGTTGTGCCAGCGTCAAGGGTGACGGTGATCGCGACCGGGAAGGTGGGGCGGCCATGGATCTGTTGGAGGAGTACCGCCGGGCGAACCTGTACTTCGAGTCCGGCGACCCGTCCGGGGCGGCCCGGCTGCTGGAGCCGATCATCGCCGCCGAGCCCGACAACTCGGCGGTCCGCCAACTGCTGGCCCGCTCCTACTTCAAGTCGGCGCAGCTCGGCCGGGCCGAGGAGCAGTTGCGCGAGCTGATCGACCGCGACCCGAGCGACCACTACGCCCATCACGTGCTGGGCCGTACCCTGGAACGGCTCGGCCGGCCGTCGCAGGCGCTGCGGCACCTGCGGCTCGCCGCCGCCATGCGCTCCGAGCATTCGGACTACCTGGCCGCGCTGCGCCGGGTCGAGGCGAAGGTCAACGGAAGGGCGTCGTGAAGATCAAACTGGACCTGCACGACATCTACAACCGTGGCCAGGACATCGACCGGGCGCTGCGGGGCGTCATCGACGAGGCGGTGGCCAAGAAGGCCACCCTCGTCGAGATCATCCCCGGTAAGGGATCCGGCCAGCTGAAGAAGCGGGTGCTGCGCTTCCTCGACCAGAAGGACGTCAAGCAGCTCTACCACCGGGTGGAGAAGGACTCGAAGAACTTCGGCCGGCTGTTCGTCCATTTCAGATGGAAGTGACTCCGATCGGAGTTACTCGGCCGCCTATCGTGGGCTGAGGGCCGCCATCGCCCGGTCGACGTAGTCGGCGAGTGAGTCCTCGGTCGTGGACGCCAGCCAGGCGTGCTGCGCCGCGACCAGGCAGCCGAAGGCGGCGGCGGCGAGCGCCCCAGGCGTCGGATCGTCGGCGGCGTACGAGGCACCGGCCGCCGTGGCGCGCTCCCGTAGCACCGCGACGACGGCGTGCTGCATGCTCTGCAGCTTGCGCAGGTAGACGGCGAGCAGCGCAGGAGTCTCCAGGATCACCCGCTGGACGGGCTTGCTGACCTGCTGCTGGCCTGACGTGTCTGCTGAGGCGTCCACGATGTCGAACAGCCGGCGCAGCGACGTCCAGACGGGTTCGCCGGCGGGGCGCTCGCGCAGGTTGTCGAGCATGTCGTCGGCGCCGAGGTCGAACTTGCCGACGACGATGTCCTCCTTCGTGGCGAAGTAGCGGAAGACGCTGCGTTGGGACATGCCGACGGCCGCCGCGATGTCGTCGATGGTGGTGGCGTCGTAGCCCCGGGACACGAAGAGCTGCAGCGCCGCGTCGGCGATGTCGCGCTGCACCGCCCGACGGGTGCGTTCGCGCAGGGTTGGCTGCTTTCCAGTCATGATGTGGCCAGCTTAGCACTGGCCGTCGCAGTTGACAGTGACTGACAGTTTCGTCGTACAGTGTCGTCATGACCAAGGTGATCGTCATTACCGGATCCAGCGACGGCATCGGGGCCGCAGCCGCCCGTCAGCTGCACAGCGCCGGCCACCGGGTGGTCGTCGTCGGGCGCTCCCCGCGCAAGACCGAGGCCGTCGCCCGCGAGATCGGCGCGGAGCACTTCCTCGCCGACTTCGCCCGCCTCGACGAGGTACGCAAGCTCGCCGCCGAACTGGACGCCGCGTACCCGCGCATCGACGTGCTCGCCAACAACGCCGGCGGCGTCTTCGGTGACCCCACCAAAACCACCGACGGCTTCGAGCTGACCTTCCAGATCAACCACCTGGCACCGTTCCTGCTGACCCGGCTGCTCATCGACAAGCTGACCGCGTCGCGGGCCACCGTGATCCAGACGTCGAGCGTCGGCGCACGGCTGGCCGGCAAGCTCGACGTCGACGACCTCAACCTCGACCGCAACTTCGACCCGGTACGCGCCTACAGCGCCGCCAAGCTGGAGAACATCCTGTTCACCACGGAACTGCACCGCCGCTACCACGCCGAAGGCATCGCCGCCGCCGCCTTCCACCCGGGCAACGTCGCGACCAGCTTCGGCACCCGGTCGGCGAGCCGGCTGATGCGGTTCATCACCACCAACCCGGTCACCCGGGCCATGCTGACCACCCCGGAGAAGGGCGCCGACCAGCTGGTCTGGCTGGCCACCAGCCGGCCCGGCGTCGACTGGGAGCCCGGCCGCTACTACGAGAAGCGCCGGCCCGCCAGGCGCGTCAACTCCCAGGCGTACGACCCTGATCTCGCCCGCCGGCTGTGGGAGCGTTCGGAGCAGCTGCTCGGCTGACCGGCGTCGCCGCAGCAGACCGCGTCGCGGCATCCCGGCCGGTCGCGGCCTGCCGGGTCGACCAGGCCGACAGTGCGGCGACCGGGTCGTCGGCGAAGAACCGGATCGTCCGTACGTGTGCGATGCGGCCCAACGGGCGGACCACCCGCAGCGGCTCGGCCAGCTCGACCACCAGGTTGGTCTGCGCGATCGCCGACACGATGAGCACGTCACCGTCGACCCGGATGGTGCCCTGCTCGTTGTAGTTGCGGACCAGCCGGACCTCGGTGACCAGCCGACGGGGCACCCGGACGTCCAGGAACGCGGCGTTGCGGACCCGGATCCCGTCGGGCCCGACCACGTGCGGTCGGGTCACGGTCGCGGCGATCACCGCCAGAGCGATCAGTACGCCGTACGCGTCGATCAGCAGGATCGCGTGCCGCAGCGGGTCCGGGGCACCGATCGCCCGCAGCAGGATCTCCACCGCGACCAGCTCCACGATCGACACCACCAGGAACATCACCATCGTCGACGCCACCGCCCCGGCGTAGGGCACCGCCGTCGCCGACTCCGGTACGCCGTGGCGGCGACGGCGTACCCACAGCCAGAGGCTGACCAGGCCGGCACCCTCGAAGCCGACCAGCCGGCGCAGCACCACCCCGACCCGACGCGCGGTCATCGGTGACCTCGCAGCCGGGCGAGGATCAGCCGGAACACCTCGGCCTGGGCGGGGGAGAACTCACCGGTGATGGCGGCCAGCCACTGGACGCCTGCCGCGTCGCCCGCGTTCGTGACGATGGCGTCGGTCATCTCGGCGGGCAGGAAGCCCTCCAGGTCGGCGGCGAGCGACGCCACCCGCGCGTCTGCCGGGTCGGCGTCGGCGATCTCGTCGAGCCGTCGGTAGAACTCCTGCGTACGGGCCAGCATCGCAGGCTCGGTCAGCGGCTGGAACAGCGCGCTGAACTCACCCCGCTGCTCCGGCCCGACCCCGGTGTCCAGCAGCGCCAGCATCTCCCGGTCCAGGGCGGCGAACGCCGAGCCGTCGGTCGGCAGTTGACGCAGCACCACTGCCATCTCCTCGGACACCGTGGCATCGGCGTCCAGCTCGTCGATGGACTCGCCGGCGGCCAGCAGCACAGCGAGCCGCCGCCGCCTGCTGGCGATCGCGGCCTGCTGGCGGGCCAGGTCGGCGTCCAGTTCGGTGAGCACCTCGCGCAGCTCCCGGCCCCGGTCGTCGGCGAGCACGTCCCGGATCTCGTCGAGGGAGAGTCCGAGTTCGCTCAGCCGGCGTACCCGGGCCAGCGCGACCGCGTCCCGCAGCCGGTACTCCCGGTAGCCGTTGGACAGCCGCTCCGGTTCGGGCAGCAGCCCCAGGCGGTGGTAGTGGCGCACGGTCCGGGTGGAGACCCCGACCAGCGCGGCAAGCTCGCCGATCCGCATGCCACCAGTAGAAACGTTGCCGCTACGGCAAGGTCAAGCTTGCCGTAGCGGCCTCACAGACTGTCAGGCGTCTTGGAGTTCTCGGAGGTGGTGGTCGGTTGCCTGGAACCGTGGCCAGTCCGGCGTGTGACAGCCGACCGCGTGCAGCGCGGTACGGATGTCCATCAGCAGCCTGCTGGCAGCGAACTCGAAGCTGGTGGCCTCGGTCGACGTGGCGATGTCCACGATCCGGTCAGCGAGCTTCGCGGCGATCTGGACCTCGACGTCCAGAGAATCCAATTGCTCCTGGACCGCATCGATGAATTCTTCGAACTGCTCATCGGTGCCATGGGGGGTGCTGACGAAGGTCATCTGGACCGCGAGACGGAACTCTTTCACGTTGCCTCCCAGCACGTCGCCCGACGAAGCTGAGCCCTCATGTCTCGCAAGTAGTTCGGGTTCGAGGGCGTTGTTGACATCGTCTTCATGCACTTACAGGGATTCGGGCACTTCAACTTGAAGTGCTTGTTCCCTCCTCCGGTGACGGACCAGCCATCCTTCTCGACCTCCTTGAGGAGTTCCTCGTACTCGCCGCCGAGCCTGTGACGAGGTCGTGACACCGTGAGTTCTCCTCGTGTTCGAGGGTACCTTGGATTGCTGCCGCTACGGCAGAGGTCTTTCGTGGGTCGATCCTCTCGTCAGTATCGATGTTCAGGGCGCAGGCCGGGTCGGACATATAACTCATTTGGCGCACTGTCGGTTATGAGACAGTCACTGAAAGCTACTTTTGGCGGATGTTGCCGGCCGATCGGCTACGGCCACCAGTGCAGTGTCGACGAACATGACGACGGGGGTGTGGCGTCGTTGCCGCCGCGACAAGGTCAAGCAGCGATCGTCAACGCGATGGCCCCCGTGCGGCGGCGCTGTCGAGGGCGACGGTGACGACCTTACGCACCGCCGGTTCGTCCGGCGGGTCGCTCTCCCGGTCAGCGAAGAGCAGATGTCCGGTTCCTGCCAGTATCGGCGCGAGCGTGTCGATGTCGGCGTCGACCGCGATCCGGCCGAGGTCGCGCTCGGCGGCCAGGTAGGACGCGATCATGGTCGTGGCGTCCGAGAGGATCGGCAGTCGGGGGTCCGGTCTGGTGCGCCGCAACCGGCTGCGTAGCTCGTCGCGGGAGACGATGAGACTGATCAGGGCGAGGGTCACCGATCCGAACAGCTCGGTGAGCAGCCCGGTCAGGTTGCCGGCGACGGTGCCGGTCCCGGCTGCCTGCTGCAGGGCAGCGGCCTGGGTGTCGATCCGGGCCATCCGGTCCAGCACGAACTCGGTGACGAAGGTGTCGAAGTCGGCGAAGTAGCGGTGCAGGACGCCCTTGGCGACCCCCGCCTCGGTGGTGACCGCCCGGCTGGTCAGACCACTTGGCCCAGCTTGGAGAAGGACGCGTTCGGCGGCGTCGAACAACTGCTCGCGCGCGTCGTGGATGGCCACACCGGTTGGCACTGTGCGCTCCTCCGCTCGCCTGTCGGGCCGCCGCAATGGGCGATTGCCCACTAGAGTGGGCGCATGCCCACTTCATCGTCCGGGCGTCCACCGGATCCTCATCTTGCCAGGGGCGTCGCCGAATCGTTCGGCGTCGACGCACCGCGCTACGACCGGGCCAGACCTCGCTACCCCGACGCGCTGGTACGGCGGATCGTCGCCGCCAGTCCCGGATCCGAGGTGTTGAACGTCGGCTGCGGCACCGGCATCGAAGCCCGACAGTTCCAGCAGGCCGGCTGCACGGTGCTCGGGGTCGAACCCGACCCGCGAATGGCGGATTTCGCGCGGCGCGCCGGCACCGAGGTCGAAGTGGCGACATTCGAGAAGTGGCAGGCCGCCGGACGGACCTTCGACGCCGTCATCGCCGGAACGGCCTGGCACTGGGTCGACCCGGTCGCCGGGGCGACCAAAGCCGCCCGGGTCCTGCGCACCGGTGGTCTGCTGGCACCCTTCTGGCACGTGTTCCAGCTCCCGCCCCTCGTGGCGGAAGCCTTCACCGCCGCCTACCGGCGGGTGGTGCCCGACTCGCCGGTCACCTTCGAGCCGGACAAGCAAGGTGTCGACGCGTACCAGCCGCTGTTGACCAGAGCCGCCGACGGCATGCACGAGGTCGGCGGGTTCAGCACCCCCGAGCAGCTGCGCTTCGACTGGACGCAGCCGTACACCCGCGACGAGCTGTTCGATCTCATGCTGACCCAGGGCCTCCTCACCCGGCTGGCACCGGACGAACAGGCGGCGATGTTGGACGGCGTCGGACCCGCTGTCGACAAGGCCGGTGGCAGCGTGACGATGTCCGGCACGACCGTTGCCGTCGTCGCGGTGCGTACCCGCAGGGCCGCCGCAACAGCGGTCACGCCGGCAGAGTGAGCCGGGCGGTCGGTCGGGGTGCGGGCGGCCAGCAACGCGTTGGTGCCGCGCCAGACGGCCACCGCGTAGTCGGCCTCGGGCACCTGGCACAGCGGCCTGCCAGCGGGCGTGCTCAACCGCAGACCATGACGGCGGGTACGGCGTACGGCGAAACTCCAGCCGCCGCCGGCACCGGCCAACACGTACCTGGCGTCCGGGTGCGCCAACAGGGTTACGACGCCGTTGAGCATGTCTGCGGCGGCGAGATACACCATCGACAATCCGCGCGATCCGAGGTGGCGGGAACTGTAGGCCCCGCATCAACGGGTGCGTCGAACTGTACGGCGATCACACAACATGATCACGGTGTCCCGCCGTAGCTGACCCCACCGGCGTGCTCGCCAAGGACGAAGACCCGGTCGCCCTGCTCACCACACTCACCTCGATCGGCCGCTGCCGACGCGACGACAGGCCGGGTTCGGCCAGGACAAGCCAGCAACGTCATGCCCTTCCGATGCATGGCGGCGAGGACTGCCTGACCCCGGAGGGACCGGCGGTGGTCAACAAATCGGCTCGGTGACCGCGGTTGGAGTGGTAGGCACTCGGAGGGATACCAGAGCGATGACGTTCGAGGATTATGTGGTGGCGCGTGGTCCAGCGCTGGTTCGCCTGGCGCGGCTGCTCACCGGTGACTCCCATCGCGCAGAGGACCTGGTACAGGAAGCCCTCGGCCGAGCGTACGCCCGATGGCGGTCGATCAGCCGGATGGACCGGCCGGACATCTATGTACGGCGCATCCTGGTGAACGTCAACTCGTCCTGGTGGCGACGCCGGTCCAGTCACGAAACACCGGTGACGTCGGAGCTGATGACCGCCGCGCTCGACCACTCGGCTGCGTGCCGGGTAAGCGGCGACATGGGCACCGCTGCCGCGAATCGTGTTGCCGTTCCAACTCGGCAACCTGCCGGACGGCACCCGGATGGTCCGCGCATCGGTGGGCTTCATCGACGGCCGGTACGCCGACGGAGGGGTCGTGCTGGAACGGGAAGGGAACGATCGGATGGAGGTGCAAGCTCAGTACGCGCTGGTCCGGTCGGGTAATGCTCGGCAGGCCAATCACGTGGTCGGTGAACGGCAGGCATTCCTGTACCCGGGCCGAGACGAGATGGAGTTGCTCGGTCTGCCGAACCTGGATCTCAGCGCCCGCATCGGCAAGGGCAACTACCAGGGCTTCAGCATCCAGGATGCCGACCTGATCCTTGATTCGGTGCAGGTGGCAACCAACGTGGGCAACCTCTCGACCTGGCCGCAGACCCTGATGCGCTGACGCCATGCCCCCTAGTGTGTACGCAATGTAACCCCAGGGATCGGAGGTACAGGTGCATCTTGATGCCAGAGGTGCATCAAGATGCACCTCTGGCATCAGGTCGGCGGAGACACCCTGCTCCCGGAGCAACCCGAGCGGCCAGGTCGGCCCAGGTCAGCCGGAGCGACCGGAGCAACGGTTCAGTCTTCGCTTTATTCATCAGCTGATGTACTGTCGCGGTCGTGGAGACGCTAACCTACGGGCAGGTGCTGGCGCGCTTCGGGCACGCCCTGTCCGACCCGGTCCGAGCCCGGCTGCTGCTGGCACTGCGCGACGGCCCGGGCTATCCCGCCGAGCTGGCCGACCTGCTCGGCACCAGCCGGCAGAACCTCTCCAACCACCTGGCCTGCCTGCGTGGCTGCGGCCTGGTCGTGGCGGTGCCCGAAGGCCGGCGGTCCCGCTACGAGCTGGCCGACCCCCGGCTCGCCCACGCCCTGGGCGACCTGCTCGGCCTGGTGCTGACCGTCGACCCGGCGGCCTGCCCGACCGCTGACACCGACGGCTGCTGCTGATGTCCGCCCAGCTGCCGCTCATCCCGATCGGCCCAACCCGACCGTCCGAACAGAACCAGCTGACCGGGCATGCCGGCCCGACCCGGCCGTCCGCCGCCCGGCAGGCGACGCTCGCCCGGCGAATCCGATGGTTCGTCGCCGCCACCATCGCCTACAACGTGATCGAGGCGATCGTCGCGATCAGCGCCGGCACCGTCGCCTCCTCCACCGCGCTCATCGGGTTCGGCCTCGACTCGGTGGTCGAGGTGGCCTCCGCCGCCGCGGTCGCCTGGCAGTTCACCGGCGCCGACCACAAACGCCGCGAACGCCGGGAACGCGCCGCGCTGCGGGTCATCGCCGTATCGTTCTTCGCCCTCGCCGGCTACGTCGGTGTCGAATCGGTACGGGCACTACTGGGCGCACACCGCCCGGACCACTCCACGGTCGGGCTGGTCCTCGCCGCGCTCTCCCTGGCGGTCATGCCGGTGCTCTCCACCGCGCAGCGTCGCGCCGGCCGGGAGCTCGGCTCGGCGTCGGCTGTCGCCGACTCGAAACAGACCCTGCTCTGCACCTATCTGTCCGCCGTCCTGCTCGTCGGGCTGGCGGTCAACTCGCTGTTCGGCTGGTGGTGGGCCGACCCGGCAGCCGCCCTCGTCATCGCCGCCGTCGCCGTCAAGGAAGGCCGGGAGGCCTGGCGCGGCGACACCTGCTGCTGCACGTCCTAACGGAGGAACAGTGATCGCCGGCTTCGCTCTCGTCCTCTACCTGGCCGCACTCGCCATCGCGTTCGGCTGGCGTAGCGTCGTCCAATGGCGGCGCACCGGTGACACCGGGCTGCGCCTGGACGCGGGACGGCCCGGCTCGCTGCGCTGGTGGGCGAAGCTGATGTTCGTCGTGGCACTGCTGCTCGCGGCCGCCGGCTCGGTCGCCGCCCTGGCCGGGCTCCCGCCGCTGACTCCGCTCGACCAGACCTGGATCCGGCTGGCCGGGACGGCCCTGGCCGTCGCGGGTGCCGGGCTGACCCTCGCCGCCCAGCACCAGATGGGGGCGTCATGGCGGGTCGGGGTCGACCCGGGTGAACTGACCGCTCTGGTCACCCACGGCCTGTTCGGGATCGTCCGCAACCCGATCTTCACCGCGATGGCGGCCAGCGTCGTCGGCCTCGCCGCCATGGTGCCGAACGCTGTCAGCCTCACCGCGGCCGCTGTACTGATCGTCTCGGTCCAGGTCCAGGTGCGGGCCGTCGAGGAGCCCTATCTGGTCGGTGTGCACGGCGAGGCGTGGACCCGGTACGCGGCCCGGGTCGGCCGGTTCCTGCCCGGCGTCGGCGCCTGGCGACTGCACTCGGGCTGAGCGCACCGTCGGACCGCGGTCGACCGGGTGGCTACCATCGCCGGGTGAATGAGGCAGCCGATGAGCGCAGGGCCGACCAGGGCGACACGGGCGGGCCGGGTGAGCAGCGGCGCGGCACGCTGTCGGTGGTGCCGACGCCGATCGGCAACCCGCGCGACATCACGCTGCGGGCGCTGGACGTGCTGCGTACCGCCGGGTTGGTCGCCGCCGAGGACACCCGGCGGGCCAGGCGGCTGCTCGACGCGCACGACATCGACGTCCGGGTGGTCAGCTGTTACGACCACAACGAGCAGGCCCGTACTGCCGAGTTGATCTCCGTGCTGAACGCCGGCACCGACGTCGCGTTGATCTCCGACGCCGGTACGCCGTTGGTCAACGACCCCGGCTACCTGGTGGTCGGGGCGGCGCTGGCCGACGGGCTGCGGGTCGACCCGCTACCCGGGGCGAGCGCCGCGCTGAGCGCCCTGGTCGGCTCCGGGCTGCCGGCCAACCGATTCCTGTACGTCGGGTTCCTGCCCCGCAAGTCGGCGGCGCGGCGCACCGCGTTGACCGAGCTCGCCCCGTTGTCCGCCACGTTGATCTTCTTCGAAGCGCCGCACCGGGTGGTGGAGATGCTCGCCGACGTACGCGAGGTGCTCGGCGACCGGCCAGCCGCGCTGGTGCGCAACCTGACCAAGTCGCGCGAGGAGTGGCTGCGCGGCCCGCTGTCCCAGGTGCACGCCGACCTGGCCGGCCGCGACGAGGTCAAGGGCGAGATCACCGTGGTGGTGGAGGGCATCCGGCGGCGTGAGTCGACCAACGGCGGCGGGGTCGGGGCCGGCGGCCTCGACCCGGACCGGGTGATCGAGTTGTTGCTCGGTGCGGGGCTGGACACCCGGACGGTACGGTCGTTGACCGGTCAGTTGACCGGGCTGGCCCGCAACGAGGTCTACGACCGGGTGTCGGCGTTGCGCCCGCGCTGAAGGCACCTGCATAGATCTATTGACATGCTCGAAACACGTTGAGAACATTCGAGTACTGCGGGTGGGAGCGCTCCCACCCGCTGCTTTCGATGCACGACCGCTGACGCGGCGCGCCGGGCAGAGAGCCTCGCCCGCGCCGCACGACCATCGGAAGGACCCGGCGTGTCGATACTCTCCCGACGGCGGACCGTTCCGCTCGCCGTCACCGCAGTGACGGCGCTGACCGCCACCGCACTCACCGCCGCTGTTCCTGCACACGCGCAGGACGAGGCACCCGAACAGATTGTCAACGGCACCTTCGACGACGGCCACGCCCCCTGGTGGGGCACCCCCAACATCACCCTCGACTCCAGCAGCCAGCAGCTCTGCGCCGACATCCCAGGTGGCACCGTCAACCCGTGGGACGTCATCATCGGCCAGGACAACGTCCCGCTGGTCGCCGGTGAGACGTACGAATACAAGTTCTTCGCCACGGCCACCCCAAACAAGGTGATCCGGGCGCTGATCCAACTGCCGGTCGACCCGTGGACCCAGTTCATGGCGGCCAACCCCGAGGTCAGCGTCTCCGGCAACAATTACACGTACACGTTCACCGCACCGACCGACCTGCCCGACGCCCAGGTCGCCTTCCAGGTCGGCGGCAGCGCCGACCCGTGGCGGCTGTGCCTCGACGACGTGTCGCTGCGCGGCGGCGCCGAACCGGAGGAGTACGTGCCGGACACCGGACCCCGGGTGCGGGTCAACCAGGTCGGCTACCTGCCGAAGGGGCCGAAGAACGCCACCCTCGTCACCGACGCCACCGACCCGCTGCCGTGGAAACTGTACGACTCAGGCGGCAAGGTCGTCGTCAACGGCAAGACCAAGCCGCACGGGCTGGACGAGTCCTCCGGGCAGAATGTCCACTCGATCACGTTCAGCCGCTTCGTCCGGCCCGGCACTGGTTACACCCTGGTCGCCGACGGCGAAACCAGCTTCCCGTTCGAGATCGGCACCAGCTTCTACACGCAGCTGCGCGCCGATGCGCTGAAGTTCTACTACACCCAGCGCAGCGGCATCGAGATCTCCGACGAGCTGCGCCCCGGGTACGGCCGCCCGGCCGGGCACGTCGGCGTCGCACCCAACCAGGGTGACCTGGCGGTGCCGTGCCAGCCCGGCGTCTGTGACTACACCCTGGACGTCTCCGGCGGCTGGTACGACGCCGGCGACCACGGCAAGTACGTGGTCAACGGTGGCATCTCCGTCTACCAGCTGATGAACGAGTACGAGCGGGCCCTGCGGGTGCACCGGGGCAAGCCGTGGCTGCAGCGCGACGGCGTGCTCGACCTGCCGGAGAGCGGCAACAAGCTGCCGGACATCCTCGACGAGGTGCGCTGGCAGCAGGAATTCCTGCTCAAGATGCAGGTCCCGGCCGGGCAGCCGCTGGCCGGCATGGCCCACCACAAGATCCACGACGCGGCGTGGACCGGCCTGCCGCTGCTGCCGCACCTCGACTCCCAGCTGCGCGAGCTGCACCCGCCGTCGACCGCCGCCACGCTCAACCTGGCGGCCACCGCCGCCCAGGCGGCGCGGGTGTTCAAGCCGTACGACGAGGCCTTCGCCGGCCGCAACCTGGACGCGGCCCGCACCGCGTGGGCGGCGGCCAAGGCCAACCCGCAGATGTACGCCGACCCGGCCGACGCCATCGGCGGCGGCCCCTACGACGACACCGACGTCACCGACGAGTTCTACTGGGCGGCGGCCGAGCTGTACCTGACCACCGGGGAGCGCGAGTTCCGCGACTTCGTGCTCGCCTCGCCGCACCACACCGGTGACATCTTCCAGGAGGGCGCCTTCGGCTGGCAGTGGACCGCTCCGCTGGGCCGGATGGCGCTGGCCACGACCCCGAACAGCCTGCCGGGCTGGTGGCAGGTGCGGGCGTCGGTGATCGAGGCGGCCGACCGCTACCTGGCCACGCTCGATGCCCACCCGTACGGTATCCCGTACGCCCCGGTCGGCAACCTCTACGACTGGGGTTCGAACAGCGTCATCGTCAACAACGCGATCGTGATCGCCACCGCGTACGACCTGACCGGTAAGGAGAAGTACCGCGACGGGGTGCTGCAGACGATGGACTACATCTTCGGCCGCAACGCGCTGAACATCTCCTACGTCACCGGCTACGGCACGGTCTCGTCGCAGAACCAGCACTCCCGCTGGTACGCCCGCCAGCTCAACCCCGAGCTGCCGAACCCGCCGCGCGGCACGCTCGCCGGTGGTCCGAACTCGTCGATCCAGGACCCGGTGGCGCAGCGGCTGCTGACCGGCTGCGCGCCGCAGTTCTGCTACGTCGACGACATCGAGTCCTGGGCCACCAACGAGCTGACCATCAACTGGAACGCCCCGCTGTCCTGGATCGCGGCCTTCATCGCCGACCAGGGCCGCGGCTGACCGCCACCGCCCCGGCGCCGTACGGGTTGGCGCCGGGGCGGTGGCGGTCAGAACATGTAGGTCCGGGCGACGGTCACCAGTTCGCTGGTGTGTGAACCGGCCACCCCGACCCCGGTCGGCCGGGGGGTGAAGCCGGGCAGGTCCGCCAGGCCGTCGCTGCCGTCGGCCACCCGCACCCGGACCGGGCCGGTGGCGGCGTTCGCGCCGTCGCCGGCCCGCAGCACCAGCACGACCTCCAGCCCCTGCGGCGGCGGGGCGTGGAACACCGTCCCGAAGCTCCAGCCGTCACCGGACGAGGTGCCGGTCGACTCGACCGGCACCTCCCGGCCGGCGACCGTCGCCGACACCACCTCGGGCCCGCCGGCCGCCACGTGCAGCCCCACCAGCCGGACCGGCCGCTGCTGCAGCAGGCGCAACCGCAGGGTCCGCCGCCCGTCGGCGGCCACCCCGCTGTCGTCGAGCAGGTCCAGCGCCGGCGCCGGCAGGTCCGCCGCCTCGGCCGGCCCGGTACCCAGTGGATGGTCGCCGATCAGCGGAAACTCGTCCGCCACCGACGCGGTCCGGTCGACGTACCCGGCGGTCCACGGCTGCGGTCGGGTTTCCCAGCTCAACCAGCGGGCCTCGCCGGTGTCGGTGTCCAACGCGTACATCAGCTGGGTCGGCACCGGATGGTCGGTGTCGAACCGGTCCACGGCGAGGCCGACCACGGCCAGCACCAGCGCGGCGAGCCCGGCGGCGACCGCCGGCACCGGACCGGCCCGACGGGCCCGGACGGCGGCGACGCCGCGCTGCCCGCCGGCCTGTGGCAGCAGCAGGTCCAGCACCGGCAGCCCGGCCAGCGCCAGCAGCGTCGCGACGAACGCGGCGGCCGCGGCCAGGCCCATGCCCAGCGCCGGGAAGAGCAGTACCACCGTCGGTGCCAGCAACAGCACGCCGACCGTCGCCCCGGCGGCCAGCGCCACCACCGGCCACGGGCCGGTGATCCGCAGCGACAGGGCGACCAGGCAGCCGGCCGTGCCGGCCAGGGCCGGCAGCGTCGCCAGGTAGGACCCGCCGGGGGCGAGGGCGGCGAGCAGCAGACCGAGCAGGGCAAGCCAGGCCAGCCCGCCGACGGCCAGCGCCGCCGGACCGACCCGCCGGCGCAGCAGCGCGTACCAGGTGAGAATCACCGCCGCGGTCAGCGCCAGCACCGCCAGCCGGTACGGCACCGGCCGGTACGGGTCGAGCAGGTCGGCGTACTCCGGCCGAAGCCGGACCACGACGGTCCACAGCAGCTGCGCGGCGACCGGCGCGGCGACCAGCGGGATCGCCGCCAACCCGAACCCGGCGGCGAGCCTCGGCCAGTCGGCCCGGCCGCGTCGCCGGGTCGCCCAGGCCAGTACGCCGACCGCGACGGCGGCCAGCACCGCCAACGGCCAGGTGAGCGCGCCGGGGTAGCGGGCCAGCCCGAGCGGGGTGGGAAAGTAGGTGGCGTCGGAGTCGGCGGACAGCGCCGGGATGTCCGCCACGCCGAATCCGCGGGCCAGCCCGAGGGTGTTGTCGCCGTGGTGCTGCAGGCTGGCCAGGTCCATCGACGCGGGGGTGTCCTGCGGGGTGTGGTAGATGGCCGATCCGTCGATGTACGCCGAGTTCAGCCCGGCGAAGCCGGCGTCCAGGAACGGGGTGAAGTCGGTGTCGTTGGGCAGCAGCCGGTAGACCTCGACGGCGAACGACGTGCCGATCGGGTGCGGGGCGGCGCGGCCGAACACGTCGACCAGGGCGGCGTTGTCGCGGGACGTCTCGAAGGTGACCACCGGCCCGCCGCTGCCCCGCGCCTCCAGGTTGAGCACCACGGTGTCGTCGGCGTCGGCCAGCGGATGCCCGGCGACGAACGCCGCCGCCCCGCACAGGCATGCCTCCTCGGCGTCGGTGAACAGCAGCACGACGTCGTTGCGCGGCCGGTCACCTTCGGTGATGGCGCGGGCCACTTCCAGCAGGGTGCCGACGCCGGCGCCGTCGTCGTTTGCACCCGGACTGACCTGGACCGAGTCGTAGTGGGTGACCAGCACGATCCGTCCGGTCGGGTCGGTCCCCGGGATCTGGGCGACCACGTTGCGTACCCGGGCCAGGGTTGCGCCGCTGGCCGCGCCGCTGAGCTGCCCGGCCTCGGCGCCGATCGCGTCCTGCGTCTGCGGGGCCAGCCCCAGCCCGGTCAGCGTGTCGACCAGGTAGTCGCGGACCTCGTCGTTGGCGGCGCTGCCGGTCGGGTGGGGCCGCTGGGCGATCCGTTCGATGTGCCGGTGGGCCCGGTCGGCGCTGAACTCGGTGGCCGGCGCGTCGACGCCGCGCGGCGCGGGTGGGCGCAGGTCGACCAGCGCGGCGGCGGCCACCAGGCCGAGGGCGGCCAGCGCGGCGAGCGCGGCGGCCGGCCGGCGTCGGGGCCGGGCGAACGCCCGGTGGGCGGCGGCGAGAGGTACGCCCATGGTGCTCTCCTGCGCTGGGTGGGTAAGGGTGGCTACATCCTGCCCAATCTGGGCCGGGCGGGTCACCGGGCATCGGCCGGGTGGCCTAGTTTGTGCAAGTGCTTGCTGTTGTGTGCCTTGTTCGGCTGGGAGACGATCAGCGGGTCATCGAGAAGGAGCTCACCATCGACACTCACCTGGCGCGGCGGCGGACCGGCAGCAGGCCGACATGACCGGTTCGTCACTCGTTCCGCCCCGTTCCGATCCTCGGCCCGAGCCGGGCCCGCCGGTGGCTGTCGCATCGACGGAGCGGCTGCGGGTGCTGCTGGTCGAGGACGACGAGGGCGACGCGTTCCTGGTCGGCGAGTTGCTGGCGGAGGCGCAGGCGGCGGTTGACCTGGTGGTGGCGAACAGCCTGAACCAGGCCCGGGAGCGGATTGCCGGGGTCGACTGCGTCCTGCTCGATCTGGGGCTGCCGGACGCGCAGGGGCTGGACGGTCTGCGCCGGGTGCTCGGCGTGGCCGGCCGGGCGGCGGTCTGCGTGCTCACCGGCCGTCAGGATGAGCACCTCGGCATCGGCGCGGTCGGCGAAGGCGCCCAGGACTACCTGGTCAAGGGTCAGGTCGACGGGGTACTTCTGAGCCGGGCACTGCGGTACGCCGTGGAGCGTAAGCGGGCCGACGAAAACGCCCGCCGGCTGCGTGAGGTCGAGCTGCGGCAGGCCGAGTCGGCCCGGCTGGAGCGCGGTCTGCTGCCGCAGCCGCTGATGGACACCGACGAGGTGTCGGTGCACACCTTCTACCGGCCGGGTCGGCACGCCGCGCTGATCGGCGGGGACTTCTTCGACGTGGTGCAGACCACCCCGGAGCGGATCGACCTGATCGTCGGCGATGTCTGCGGGCACGGCGCCGACGAGGCCGCGCTCGGCGTCGAGCTGCGGGTCGCCTGGCGGGCGCTGGTGCTCGCCGGGGTGGCCGACGACGCGGTGCTGCCGGCGCTGGAGCAGGTGCTGATGAGCGAGCGCCGGCTGCGGGAGATCTTCGCGACGGTGGCCGCCGTCCGGCTGGACCTGGTTGCGAACCGAGCAACTGTACGGTTGGCGGGACATCCGCCGCCGCTGCTGTTCCGCCACGGTCAGGTCGCGCCGGTACCCGCCCCGGGCGGTCTGCTGCTCGGCGTCCACCCCCGCCCGCCCCGCGCCTTCGATGTGGAGTTCGACGCCGATGAGTGGTCCCTGTTGATGTACACCGACGGTCTGATCGAGGGGCGGCTCGGTGACTCCGACGAACGGCTGGACGTGGCCGGGCTGCAGCGGTTGATGGCCGAGCCGGCGGCCCGGGACGTCCCGCTGCCGGCGCTGCCCGGCTGGCTGGTCGGCCGAGCCGAGGAGATCAACGGCGGCCCGCTCGCCGACGACGTGGCGATGCTGCTGGTCAGCCGGGGCGGTGGCCGGTGACCGCTGCTGCGGCTCAGGCCGGGATGTCCCCGGCCAGCCGGCTGACGCTACGCACCCGGGTGACGCTGCTCTGTGTCGTGGTGGGCGGACTGCTGGCGGCCCTGGCCGGCGGCGCGGCGCTGGTCGCCCGGGCCAACCAGGATCACATCGACACCATGCTCACCAAGATCGGCCCGCTGCGGACCGACGCGGAGAGCCTGTTGACCGTGCTGGTCGACCAGGAGACCGGGGTACGTGGCTACGCGGTGTCCGGTGATCCGGCCGATCTCGCACCGTACCGGCAGGGGGCGGCGCAGGAACGGCAGCTGATCGACCACATGCTGAGTCTGATCGCCGAGGACGATCCGCTGCGCGGCCAGATCGAGGCCATCGCCGACCAGGCACGGCAGTGGCGTGACCTGGTCGCCGAGCCGGCGATCGCTGCGGTCGAGTCCGACGGGACCGACGCCGGGCAGGCGCTGCTCGGCGACGCCGCCCGGGAACGGTTCGACGAGCTACGGGCCGACGTCGACCAACTGCAGGCGGACATCCTGACGGTCCGGGACCGGGTCGCGGCGAACGCCCGGAGCACCAGTCGGACCCTGGCCGGCTTGCTGGCCGTGGCGGCGGCGGTGGTGGTCCTGGCCGGGGTGGTCCTGCTGATGTCGCTGAACCGCCTGGTGATCGGCCCGGTCACCGGTCTCGCCGCGCAGGTGCGGCAGGTGGCCAACGGCGAGTACCACCGGGACATCGCCAACATCGGTCCACCGGAGCTGGCCGCGCTGGCCAGCGACGTGGACGGCATGCGACGCAAGATCGCCGCCGATCTGGCCGAGGTGCGGCAGGCCCGGGAGCAGGTCGAGCAGGTGAACGGCCAGCTGCAGAAGCAGGCCGAGGAGCTGGTCCGGTCCAACCGTGACCTGGAGCAGTTCGCCTACGTGGCGTCGCACGACCTGCAGGAGCCGTTGCGCAAGGTGGCCAGCTTCTGCCAGTTGCTGCAGCGCCGGTACGCCGGTCAGTTGGACGCCCGCGCTGACCAGTACATCGCGTTCGCGGTCGACGGCGCGCAACGCATGCAGCGGCTGATCAACGATCTGCTGGCGTTCTCCCGGATCGGCCGGGTGACCTCCGGTTTCACCGACGTCGACCTGAACAAGGTGATGACCGAGGTGGCCGGTCAGACGGAGGCGAGCCGGGAGTACGCCGACGGCGAGCTGACCTGGTCGCAGCTGCCGGTGATCTCCGGCGAAGAGCCGCTGCTGACGAACCTGCTGGTCAACCTGGTGAGCAACGCGTTCAAGTTCCGTCAGCCGCAGGTACCGCCCCGGGTGGAGATCTCCGCCCGTGAGCTGGCCGGCGAGTGGGAGATCACCTGCCGGGACAACGGCATCGGGATCGAGCCCGAGTTCGCCGACAAGATTTTCGTGATCTTCCAGCGGCTGCACTCCAAGGACGCCTACCCGGGCACCGGGATCGGGCTGGCGATCGGCAAGAAGATCGTCGAGTACCACGGCGGCCGAATCTGGGTGGACACCCAGGTCGACCAGGGTGCGGCGATTCGTTTTACGCTTCCGGTGACCGCCCGCCCGGACCCGGTGTCCGCCGCGTCGGCCGACGGCGGCAACGAGAAGGAGGCGAGCGTGTGATGACCGAACCGGACGGCAAGAGCCCGATAGAGGTGCTGCTGGTCGAGGACGATCCGGGTGACGTGCTGATGACCCAGGAGGCGTTCGAGGAGCACAAGGTCCGTAACCGGCTGACCGTCGTCTCGGATGGTGCCGAGGCCCTGGCCTATCTGCGTAGGGAGGGCAAGCACGCCGACGCGGTGCTGCCCGACCTGATCCTGCTCGACCTGAATCTGCCCCGACGGGACGGCCGTGAGGTCCTCGAGGAGATAAAGAAGGACGAGGAGCTGTGCCGGATCCCGGTGGTGGTGCTCACCACCTCGCAGGCCGACGAGGACATCCTGCGTTCCTACCAGCTGCACGCGAACGCGTACGTGACAAAGCCGGTGGACTTCGAGCGGTTCATCGCGGTGATTCGGCAGATCGACGAGTTCTTCGTCAGCGTGGTGAAGCTGCCCCCGCGCGGCTGACACATGATCGACGAGGTGGGTGAGCTGCTGCGGGAGGCGGCGGCGCGGGCGGTGCTGCCCTGGTTCAACCGGCTGTCCGCCGAGCACATCGCCGAGAAGGCCCCAGGTGATCTGGTCACCGTGGCCGACCAGCAGGCCGAGGAGGTCATCGCGGCCGGGCTGCGTCGGCTGGCGCCGGGTTCGGTGGTGGTCGGTGAGGAGGCGGTCGCCGTCGATCCGCGGCTGCTGCGTCGGCTGGGTGACGCCGGCCGGGTCTGGCTGGTCGACCCGATCGACGGTACGGCGAACTACGCGGCCGGTCGTCGGCCGTTCGTGATGATGGTGGCTCTGCTCGCCGGGGGTGAGCCGGTGGCGAGCTGGATTCTCGATCCGGTGGCCGGGTCGCTGGTGTCCGCCGAGCGTGGGTCCGGTTGCTGGGTGGACGGGGTGCGGCTGGCACCGCCGTCGACCATGCCGCCGGTGGGCCGGCTGCGTGGGGCGGTGCCGCTGGAGTATCTGCCGGTGCCCGTGCGGGCCGCTGTGGAGGCCGGCGGTGACCGGGTGGGTGCGGTGCTACCGGGGCAGCGCTGCGCCGGTCGGGAGCACTGGGACATCGCCGCCGGGGAGCAGGACTTCGCGGTGTTCTGGCGGACCCTGCCGTGGGATCACGTGCCGGGCACGTTGCTGGTGCGGGAGACCGGTGGGGTGGCGATGCGGCTGGATGGCAGCCCGTACGACTTCACCGACGACCGGTCGGGGCTGCTGGTGGCCCGGACCGACGCGGCCTGGCAGGAGGTACGGGCGGCGCTGCTGCCGGCCGGGTGATCAGCTGCCCCTGGTTGGATGCTCCGGGGCGGTCGGCTGGTCCGGGTCAGCCGGCTGCCAGTCGACGGCGAGGCTCTCCCGGGCGCCGGCGCGTTCCAGATGCTCGCCGACGAGGTACTCCACTCGGGCGAGCCCGATATCGTCGTCGCTGTCGGCGTGCAGCCGGAGACTTTCGTCGGCGGCGTCGATTCGGCAGGTGCCGAAGCCGAAGTCGATCAGCCCCTGGTCGGCGGTCCATTTGACCGGTACGGCCGTCGCGAAGTGTTCGCACAGCCGGGTCAGGTGGCGCCGCGACCGTGGGGTCCGGACGTGAGCCTCGGAACGTGGCACCAGAATCCTCACAGAAACTGTGGATAAGGTTAGGCTAGCTTAATTCATTGCACCCTGCGGCACCGCCGGGATGACTGTGCGACACGCCAACTGTCACGATCCGTGATCGTGCTGATTTTGCGTGATGAGTTCATTGCTGGCGGTAATAGTTGAGACTCGACTGCGCTCCATCTGCATGATGTGGTAATGCACTCGACGCGCCGGTGTCCCAGTGGTGACGGTGAAATCCGGTAAGCTGTGCCCGGTTTACGGACCGCGACCCGACAAAGTGATCCAGGAGGACGCGACTGTGGTCGGCACGACGGAATTCCGACGGCGCTCTGGTGTGGCGACGTCACTCGTTGCGCTGGTCACCGCGATCGCGCTGGTGATCGGCGCGCCGGTCGCCTCGGCCGCGCCCGACGCGCCGGACGAAGGCGACAACAAGAGCCTGCGCGAGGTCCTGGAAGCCGCTTCCAAGGGGCACATCGAGGCGAAGGCCAAGCTGGACAACTCCAAGAAACGCCAGAAGGAGCTGACCGCCCAGTACGACGCCGTACAGGAGCGGCTCGTCTCGCTCACCGACGAGGTCGGGCTGATGGCGGCCGAGTCCTACCGGGTGGGGCGACTGACCTCGGTCACCATGTTGCTGAACAGCGCCTCCCCGGCCGACATGCTGGACCGCGCCGCCGGGCTGGAGGTGATGGCCCAGCGGGAGGGCCGCAACCTGCGGGCCCTCACCGAAGCTCACGAGCAGGCCGCCCGGGCCAAGGCCGCGATCGACAACGAGGTACGGGAGCAGGAAAAGCAGGTCGCCATCATGGCCCGCAAGAAGCAGGACGCCGAGCGCGCCCTGGCGGCCGTCGGCGGCCAGTCCAGCGGCGGATTCGTCAGCACCACCTCGGCCGCCGCCAAACCCGCGCCCCGCAACTCCGACGGCTCCTGGCCCTCCGAGTCCTGCAACGTCGACGACCCGACCACCTCCGGCTGCATCACCCCGCGCACCCTGCACGCCTTGAACCAGGCGAAGTCCGCCGGTTTCACCCGGTACGTCTCCTGCTTCCGCAACGGTGGCAGCGGCGAGCACCCCAAGGGCCGGGCCTGCGACTTCTCCGCCGAAACCGGCGGCTTCCAGAACCGCGCCGCCACCGGTGGCAACCGCACGTACGGCAACAATCTCGCCAGCTACTACATCAACAACGCCGACCGGCTCGGTGTGCTCTACGTCATCTGGTACCGGCAGATCTGGATGCCCGGCACCGGTTGGCGGTCGTACAACGGCGGCGGCAGCCCGGCCGGCGACCACACCAACCACGTGCATCTGTCGATGCTCTGAACCAACCACGCACATCTGTCGATGCTCTGAAGCACCCGCCCTGCATCCCGCTCGACCGCCCGTCGGGCGGCGGGCGGGGTGCGTACCATCACAGCGATGGACTCGCCACCACCGGCCACGCCGCTGCGGCCCGGCCTGGCCGCCGCGCTGGTCTTCGTCTCCAGCGGCGCTGTACTGGTGCTGGAGATCGTCGCGCTGCGGCTGGTCGGGCCGTACATCGGGGTGACTCTGCAGACCAACAGCGCGGTGATCGGCGTCGCGCTGGCCGCGATCGCCTACGGCACCTGGATCGGTGGCCGGATCGCCGACCGGCGCGACCCCCGCCCGCTGCTGCCGGCCGCGCTGGTCCTCGCCGGGATCACCACCGCGATTACCCTCCCGCTGGTGCGGTACGCCGGTGAACTGCTGCGCGGCAGCGCCGTGGTGGGCATCCTGCTGCTCACCATGGTGGCCATCGTGCTGCCGGCCGCGCTGCTGTCGGCGGTCACCCCACTGGTGATCAAACTGCAGCTCGGCGACCTGAACCGCACCGGCGAGGTGGTCGGCAAGCTGTCCAGCATCGGTACGCTCGGCGCGATCACCGCCACCCTCGGCACCGGCTTCTTCCTGGTCGCCACGCTACCCAGCAGCGTGATCATGATGGCGCTGGCGCTGCTGCTCGGCGGCAGCGGTATCGCCCTCGGGGTGTATCTGCACCGCACCCGGCCACCCACCGCCACCGCCACCGCCACCGCCACCACCGCCACCGGCGGCGGCGCGGACGGCGGCGCAGCGCCCGGCGGCCGGGCCGGCACCGCCACGCGGTCCGCCGTCGCCGTGATCGGGCTGCTCGCCGTCGGCCTCGCCGTTGCCGCACCCGACCCGTGCGACGTGGAAACCGAGTACCACTGCGCCACCGTCCAGGCCGACCCGGACCGCGACTCCGGCCGGCTGCTGCTGCTCAACTCGGCCCGCCACTCGTACGTGGACCTCGACGACCCCACCCACCTGGAGTTCGCCTACACCAAGTGGATCGGCGCCGCTCTCGACGTGACCGCCCCACCCGGGGAACCGCTCGACGCGCTGCACCTCGGCGGCGGCGGCTTCACCATGCCCCGGTACCTCGCCGCCACCCGGCCGGGCACCCGCAACACCGTCTACGAGATCGACGGTGGACTGGTCGACCTGGGCGTGCGGGAGCTCGACGTACAGCCGGGTCCCGACCTGGCCGTGGTGGTCGGCGACGCCCGGATCCTGGTCACCGACCTGCCCACGGACAGCGTCGACGTGGTCGTCGGGGACGCGTTCGGGCACCTGGTCGTGCCCTGGCACCTGGCCACCCGGGAGATGGCCGCCGAGATTCGCCGGGTGATCCGACCGGGCGGCAGCTACCTGCAGAACGTGATCGACTACCCGCCGCTGCGGTTCATCCAGGCCGAGGTGGCCACCGTCGCGGCCGAGTTCCCCGAGGTGGCGCTGATCACCCGGCCGGGGGCGCCGACCCGGCTCAGCGGGAGCAACTTCGTCATCCTCGCCGCCGACCGGCCGCTGCCGTTGGACGAGGTACGGGCCCGGTTGACCGCTTCGGTCGGCGCCGAGTTCGATCTGCTCGCCGGGGACGAGCTGACCGATTTCGTGGCCGGCGCGCAGCCGCTCACCGACGACTATGCCCCGGTCGACCAGCTGCTCGTCGCCCCCTGACGCGTTTCCGCAGGTGTAGGTCGGGCCAGATCGGGCAACTCGGGAGTCATGGGTGGGGTGGCGAACGACTGCGGGCAACTGCTCGGTGACCGGTACCGGCTGATCGAACGGCTCGGCACCGGCGGGACCTCGGTGGTCTGGCGCGGCTACGACGAGATCCTCGACCGGCAGGTCGCGATCAAGGTCCTCGCCCCGCAGTACGCCCCGGACCAGGTGTTCCGCCACCGGATCCGGGTGGAGGCGCAGGCCGCCGCCCGACTGTGCCACCCGCACATCACCAACGTCTACGACTACGGCGAAGCCGTCCGGGACGAAGCCACCCTGCCGTACGTGGTGATGGAACTGGTCGACGGCGAGTCGCTGGCGACCCGGCTGCGCCGGGAACACATCCTGTCCTGGCGGGACGCGGTGGTGGCCTGCGCCGAGGTCGCCTCGGCGCTGGCCGCCGCGCACGCCACCGGCGTCGTCCACCGCGACGTCACCCCGGCCAACGTCATGCTGACCAGCACCGGAGCAAAGGTCGTCGACTTCGGCATCTCCGCGTTGGCCGGCGAGAGCGACGTCGGCCCGGACGGCAACCTGCTCGGCACCCCGGCATACCTGGCGCCGGAGCGCCTCAACAGCGGCCAGGTCTCCCCGGCCACCGACGTGTACGCCGTCGGCCTGCTGCTCTACCGCTCACTCACCGGCCGGCTGCCCTGGCAGGCCGCGAGCGTGACCCAGATGCTGCGGGCACACCTGCACACCGTGCCCGACCCGATGCCGCCGGTCGCCGGACTGCCGGCGGAGGTGGTCGACCTCACCCTGCGGTGCCTGGCCAAATGTCCGGCGGACCGGCCGACCAGCGAGGAGGTGGCGAAGACGTTGGCGGCAGCCGTCGGGGTCGCCGCCGGGCTGTCGCCGTCGATGGTGACGCCGCTGCCGAACCGGCCGGGCTCCGCCACCGACGGCGCCACCGACGGCGGCCCGTCACCCGTCGGCGTCGACGTCACCTGCGGGCTGGAGGTCACCGGGCTGGATCTGCCGGTCGCGACCGGCATCGGCCGGCGGCGCCGGCTGCGGACCTCGTGGGTGCAGCGCCGGGCGGAAGCCGTGGTGATCGGGGTCGGCCTGATGATGCTCACCGCCCTGGTCTGGGCCGGAGCCGGTGCCACGCCCGCCACCGACCGATTCCGCGAGGCGGTGGCCGCGCCGCCGGACTTCGGGCTCGCCGCCCAGTCCTCGGCGCCCTGCCGGGTCGAATACACGGTGCGCGGCGACTCCGGGCGGGAGTTCGTCGCTGCGGCCACCGTCACCAACACCGGGTCCGCCGAGCTGACCGACTGGTCGCTGCGCTTCACCTTCCCCGGCACCCAGCGGCTCACCGCGGTGCGGGGCGGACAGTGGGAGCAGCAGGGCGACGACGTACGGCTGCGGCCCGCGGCCCACGCCGCCACCCTGGCCCCGGGGGCGACCACGCAGCTCCAGCTGGCCGGTGACTACGACGGGGTCAACACGCTGCCGCTGGAATTCCACCTCGACGAGCTGATCTGCGACGTGTCTGTCGCGGCGGTCGCCGGACAGGCGGCGGGCACGACGACCGAGCTGCTGGAAACGGCGACCGGTCAGCCCGCCACCGACCCGTCCCCGGCGCGGTCGGCCACCGGTGGGCGGTAGGGATCGGGTGACGGGGTACGGGTTCAGGTGGCGGCGGCGAACCGCTGCACCTGTTCGGTGGTGCCGGAGACGATCAGCAGAGCACCTTCGCGCAGTTCGGTCTCCCGGTCGGCGTAGGTGAACCGTTCCCCCGGCAGCTTCACTCCGATCACCGTAACCCCGTACCGCGACCGCAGGTCGGTCTCGCCGAGCCGCCGGCCCGCCGTACCGCTCGGCAGCCGGGTCTCGGCGATCGAGAAGCCGTCGTCGAACTCGATGAAGTCAAGCATCTTGCTGGTGATCAGGTGCGCCACCCGGTCGCCCATCGCGGCCTCCGGGTAGATGACGTGCCGGGCGCCGACGGAACGCAGGATCTTGCCGTGCTTGCCGGAGACCGCCTTGGCCCACACCTCGGTGACGCCGATCTCGGCGAGGCTGAGCACGGTCAACACGCTGGCCTCGACATCCGAGCCGATGCCGACCACCACCCGCTGGAAGTCCCGCAGACCCAGCTGACGCAGTGCCTCGGTATCGGTCGAGTCGGCCTGCACCACGTACGCCAGGCGGTCCGCCCACTGCTGGACCACCGCCGGGCTGGAGTCGACGCCGAGCACGTCGAGACCCATGCGCAGCATCGAGTCGGCGACCTGGCCGCCGAACCGGCCGAGCCCGATGATGACTACGGTCCTGGTGGACCTGGTGCCGGTGCGGTCAGCCAACGATGGGTCGCTCCTCTGGATAGTGGAACCGTCTCCGCTGGGTGTTCAACGCGATCGCCGAACCCAACGTGACGCTGCCGATCCGGCCGACGAACATCAGCACGACGAGCAGCACCTGGGCGGGATCGGACAGGTCACCGGTGATCCCGGTGGACAGCCCGGTCGTGCCGAACGCCGACGTCGCCTCGTACAACGCCTGTTCCCCGCCGATGTCGTCGGTCACGCTGATCAGCGCCAAGGTGCCGGCTCCGACCAGCGCCACCCCGATCAGCGCGACGGTCAGCGCCTGGCGTTGGCTGGCCGCGGCGATTCGGCGCCGGCCGATCACCACGTCGTGCTCGCCGCGCAGTTCGGACCAGATGACGAAGGCGAGCAAAAAGAAGGTGGTCACCTTGATGCCGCCGGCGGTGCTGGCGCTGCCACCGCCGATGAACATCATCCCGATGGAGACCGCCGTCGTCTCCGGGTTGAACTCTCCCGGGTGGACCGTGTTGAACCCGCCGGACCGGGTCATCACGTCCTGGAACAGCGCGGCCAGCAGCTTCTCCGGCAGGTCGAGCGGGCCCAGGGTACGCGGGTTGGCCCACTCGAAGGTGAGCATGCTGGCGAAGCCGGTGCCGATCAGCGCCAGCGTGCCCCATACGGTCAGCCGGGTGTGCACCGACCAGCGCCGCGGCCGGCTGCGCTCGCGGGCCAGCTCGAACAGGGCCGGGAAGCCGAGCCCGCCGACCACCACGCCGACGATCAGCGGCAGGCAAATCCACCAGTCGCCGACGAACTGGACCAGCCCGTCGGAGTAGAGGACGAAGCCGCCGTTGTTGAACGCCTGGACGGCGTGGAACAGCCCGTACCACAGGGCCCGGGGCGGCGGGTAGTCGTAGTGCAGCCACAGCCGGGCGGCCAGGACCAGAGCGATCGCCGTTTCGGCACCGAGCATCGTCGCCGCGATCCGCAGCAGCACCCGCCGGATGTCGGACAACGCGAGGCTGTTGGTCTCCGCCTGCGCGGTGAGCCGGCTGCGCAGCCCCAGCCGGCGCGACACCAGCAGGCCGAGCAGGGTGGCCAGCGACATGATCCCGAAGCCGCCGAGCTGGGTGAGCGCGGTGATCAGCACCAGGCCGAGCGGCGTCCAGTAGGCCGGGGTGTCGGTGACGGCCAGCCCGGTCACGCAGACCGCAGAGGTGGCGGTGAACAGGGCCGTGACGAAGGGCGCCGCGTCGGGTCCCTGGCGGCTGGCCGGCACCATCATCAGTACGGTGCCCACGGCGATCGCCCCGAGGAACGCGATCGGCACGATCCGGGCGGGGTCTCGCAGCGGCCGGCGCATCAATGCTGTCATACCATCGCAAAACCGAAGAACACCAAATATTTATTGACATTCATGTGATGGTCGACCGGTCACCGCCCGCCCGTCGCCCACCGGTCTCCCGCCCGTCGCCCACCGGTCTCCCGCCCGTCGCCTCGGGCGTCCTCACTGCCGCCCGACCGTGCCCGGGGAACCCCTGTGCGGAGACGACGTTGTCGCGTACCCTGCCGATCATGCTGCTCGCCGGCACCCTGTTGGCCACCATGGCGATCCCCACCGCCACCACCACCGACCCGGCAACCCGCGGCAAGCCGCAGGCCGAGTCGAAACCACTGGTCATCGCGCACCGAGGGGCCAGCGGCTACCGGCCGGAGCACACCCTGGAGGCGTACCGGCTGGCGATCCGTCAAGGCGCCGACTACATCGAGCCCGACCTGGTGTCGACCGCCGACGGGGTGCTGGTCGCCCGGCACGAGAACGAGATCTCCGGCGCCACCGACGTCGCCGATCGCGCCGAGTTCGCCGACCGGCGGGCCACCAAGACCATCGACGGGCGATCCGTCACCGGCTGGTTCACCGAGGACTTCACCCTGGCCGAGCTGCGTACCCTGCGGGCCGTGGAGCGACTGCCGCAGGTCCGGCCGACCAACACGGCGTTCGACGGTGAGTTCGCGGTGCCGACCCTGCAGGAGGTCATCGACCTGGCCCGGTCGGAGAGCCGGCGGCTGGGCCGGACCATCGGCATCTACCCGGAGACCAAGCACCCCACCTACTTCCAGTCGATCGGGCTGCCGCTGGAGGAGCCGCTGGTCGACACGCTGCGACGCAACAAGCTGACCCGGCGAACCGACACGGTGTTCATCCAGTCCTTCGAGACCGCCAACCTGCGCAAGCTGAGCCGGATGACCGACGTACGGCTGGTGCAGTTGCTCGGCGGCAGCGGCCGGCCGTACGACTTCGTCGTGGCCGGTGACCCGCGCGGCTACGCCGACCTGGCCACCCCGGACGGGCTCGCCTGGATCAGCCGGTACGCCGACGCCATCGGGCCGACCAAGGATCTGATCGTGCCGCGCGACGCCGACGGCGCGCTGCTGGCCCCGACCTCGCTGATCCGCGACGCCCACCGGGCCCGGCTGGCGGTGCACGCCTGGACGTTCCGGGCGGAGAACCAGTTCCTGCCGACCGACCATCGCATCGGTGCCGACCCGGCCGCCCGGGGCGACATCACCGCAGAGTACGAGCTGTTCTACGGACTCGGGTTGGACGGACTGTTCGCCGACCATCCGGACACCGCCGTGGCGGTCCGTGCCGCCACCCGCTGAGCCCGGCCCGGGGCCGCCGGTCGGTCGGTTCCGCCAGTCCTTGTACGGTCCAACCATGACCGTTACGCCGGACCGGGCCGAGTTGCGCGACCGCGCCGAGCAGACGCTGCACCGGCTGGCCGGGCCGGGCGCGACGTTGCGCGACGACCAGTGGCGGGCCATCGAGGCGCTGGTCGTGGACCGGCGGCGGGTGCTCTGCGTACAGCGCACCGGGTGGGGCAAGTCGGCGGTCTACTTCATCGCCACCGCGCTGCTGCGCGCCGGCCGGGCCGACGGTGATCGTCTCGCCGCTGCTGGCCCTGATGCGCAACCAGGTGGCCGCCGCGGAACGGGCCGGCATCCAGGCCCGCACGATCAACTCCGCCAACCTCGACGAATGGGACACCGTCAGCGCGGAGATCCGGGCCGGCACGGTCGACGTACTGCTGATCAGCCCGGAGCGGCTGAACAACCCGGACTTCCGGGACAACGTGCTGCCCAGCCTGGCCGCCACCACCGGCCTGCTGGTCATCGACGAGGCGCACTGCGTGTCGGACTGGGGGCACGACTTCCGCCCCGACTACCGGCGGATCCGGACCTTCCTGCGCGAGCTGCGCCCCGGGACGCCGGTGCTGGCCACCACCGCGACCGCAAACGCCCGGGTTACCGACGACGTCGCCGAACAGCTCGGCGACACCAGCGCCACCAGCGAGGGCGGGGCCGGCAGGCTCGGCGACACGCTGGTGCTGCGCGGTCCGCTGGACCGCCGGTCGCTGCGGCTGGCCGTGCTCGACCTGCCCGGCACCGCGCACCGGCTCGGCTGGCTCGCCGACCACCTCGACACGCTGCCCGGCTCCGGCATCGTCTACACGCTCACTGTCGCGGCCGCCGCCGAGACCGCCGAGTTCCTGCGCTCCCGGGGCTACGCCGTCGCCGCGTACAGCGGTCAGTCCGACGACGCGCAACGCCGCGCCGCCGAACAGGATCTGCTGGACAACAAGATCAAAGCCCTGGTGGCGACGTCCGCGCTCGGCATGGGCTTCGACAAGCCGGACCTCGGTTTCGTGGTGCACCTCGGCGCGCCGCCGTCGCCGATCGCCTACTACCAGCAGGTGGGCCGGGCCGGCCGAGCCCTGGACGGCGACCGGTACGCCGACGTGGTGCTGCTGCCCGGCCCCGAGGACCAGGCGATCTGGCGGTACTTCGCGTCACTGGCCTTCCCCCGGGAGGAACAGGTGCGCTCGGTGCTCGCCGCCCTCGAAAACGCCGGTCGTCCGCTCTCCACCCAGGCTCTGGAGCCGATCGTCGATCTGCGGCGCACCCGGCTCGAACTGATGCTCAAGGTGCTCGACGTGGACGGCGCGGTGCGCCGAGTGCGCGGCGGCTGGGTCGCCACCGGCGAGCCGTGGCACTACGACACCGCCCGGCTGCACCGGGTGGCCCAGGCGCGCACCGCCGAACAGCAGATCATGCAGGAGTACGCGGTACCGGCCGACACTGCCCCGCCGGCTGGCCGACCCGGCTGCCGGATGGAGTTTCTCCGCCACTGCCTGGACGACCCGCAGGCCCAGCCGTGCGGGCGCTGCGACCGCTGCGCCGGCGGGTGGCTGCCGTCCGAGGTGAGCCCGGACGCGCTGCGCGCCGCCGAGACCTTTCTCGGCCGCGCCGGAGTGGAGATCCCCCCGAAGAAGCTCTGGCCGACCGGGCTGGAGGCGGTCGGCGTACCGCTGCGCGGCAAGCTCGGCTCCGACGAGCAGGCACTGCCCGGCCGGGCCGTCGGGCGGCTGTCCGACCTGGGCTGGGGTAGCCGGCTGCGGGACCTGCTCGCCGCTGGCCGGCCGGACACCGCGCTGCCGGCTGACGTCGCCGGTGCGGTGATCGACGTGCTGCGCGAGTGGGCGCGCGGCGCCCAGCCCTGGCCGGCCCGACCGGTCGGGGTGGTGGCGGTCGCCTCCCGGACCCGCCCGGAGCTGGTGGCCAGCACCGCCCGCCGGATCGCCGAGGTCGGTCGGCTGCCGCTGCTCGGCTCGGTCGAGCCGGCCTGGGCCGAGCCGCCATCGGCTCAGGGCCGGGGCAACAGCGCCCAACGGGTCCGTACCGTGCACGACGCGTTCGCCGCACCGCCGGAGCTGGCCGCAGCGCTGTCCGGGCTGACCGGCCCGGTGCTGCTGGTCGACGACCTGGTCGACACCGGTTGGACGTTGACCGCCGTGGCCCGGCTGCTGCGGCGCTCCGGTGCCCCGGCGGTGCTGCCGTTCGCCCTCGCCACCACGAACTGACCCGGTCCGAGCGAGACGGGGTCGCCCAACCCCGGTCAGCCCGGCCGGCCGTAGCCCTTGATCGGCATCCGGTCGATCCGGTCGACGCGGACCACTTCACCGTGCCGCGGCGCGTGGATCATCTGGTCGGCCCCGATGTAGATCCCGACGTGCTGCACGTTGCGGTAAAAGAAGATCAGGTCACCGGGGCGGAGCTGGGCGCGGCCGAGCCGGGTGACGGTGCCGAACTGCCGGCGGGCGTTGTGCGGCAACTGCACCCCGGCCTTCGCCCAGGCCGCCGAGGTCAGCCCGGAGCAGTCGTACGAGTGCGGCCCGGCCGACCCCCACCGGTACGGTTTGCCGAGCTGGGCGTGGGCGAAGGCGACGACGCTGGCCGCGCGGCCGGTCGCCGCCTCGGGCAGTGGGTCGGCCGGGCTGCGGTCGGCGGCGGCGGCGCCGGACCGGTTCAGCAGCGCCTGCTGGCGGTCCCGCAGCTCGGTCAGCGCCCGGATGTCCGACTCGATCTGCCGCTGCGTGGCGGACAGCTGCCCCTGCTGCAGCAACTGCTGCTCGATCAGCGTGTTCGCCGCCCGGCGGGCCGCTTCGCTGCGGTCCCGGGTGTCGCGCAGCCCGGCGATCGTCCGCTCGTTGTCGCGGTTGATCACATCGGCGATGAGCAGTTGGTCGACGAAGTGTTCCGCCGACGCGGTGGACAGCAGGGTAGCGACGGGTCGGGCACCGTTCACCCGGTAGTTGCTGGCCGCGAGTTGGCCGACCTGATCGTGTCGGGCCGCGAGCTGCCGGTCCAGTTCGATGATCGTCTCGCTGAGTCCAGCAGCGCGTTCCTGGTTGTGGCGCAGGTCCAGCCGGATCTCGTTGTACTGCTCGACCACCGTCTCCAACTGGTGGGCCGCCTGGTCAATCCGCCGGTCCAACTCGGCGATCGAGGCCTGCGCCTGGGCCGGAGCCGGCAGCAACGTGGCGGTTACAGCGGTGACGAGGGCGGCTGCCCTACTTGCCAAGCTATTAACGGTCACAGATGGTACAACGACGGTACGTTGCGGAAGCCACGCCTGACGACACAGCCGAAGACCAGCCGACGACCCGACCGAGGCGTTGCCGGCCAGTAGCGACTACCGTCGGCGAGGTGGGAGAAACAGTGACCGGTGCCGGCGATCCGGCGGGGCCGACAGAGCCGCCGGGGCCGGGGACGTCGACCGTGCGGTTGGCGACCGGGGTGGCTGCCGTCGTGCTCGCGATGCTCGCCGGGTTCGCCCTGGGCCGGGCGGTGACCGCCCCGACCAGCATCGGCACCCAGTACGCGGCCGACGCGGCCGACGCGGCCGACCACACCCACCCGCCCGGGACCGCACCGCACGTGCACGGCGGCACCGACGGCGGTGACCAGATCTCCGGCCTGTCGGTCAGTGCCGGCGGCTACACCCTGGTGCCGGTGCGGCGACAACTGCCGATCGGCGACCAGGTCGACCTGCGCTTCCAGATCATCGACGCCGATCAGCGGCCGGTCACCGCCTTCGACGTGGTGCACGACAAGCCGATGCACCTGATCATCGCCCGCCGGGATCTGACCGGTTACCAGCACCTGCACCCGACGATGGCACCGAACGGCACCTGGAGCGTCCCGGTCCGGCTGGCCGCCGCCGGCATCTGGCGGCTCTACACCGACTTCACCCTGCGCGACTCCGGCGGTTCGCCGGTCGCGTTGACGCTCGGCGTCGACCTCGTGGTGGCCGGCGAGTATCTGCCGGCCGACCTGCCGGCCGCCGCCGACACCGCCGAGGTGGACGACTTCACCGTACGAATGCGTGGGGTCGCACAGCGCGGGGTGGTGACGCCGCTGCTGTTCGAGGTGAGCCGGGCCGGCCAGGCCCCGACGCTGGAGCCCTATCTCGGCGCGTACGGGCATCTGGTCGCGCTGCGCGACGGCGACCTCGGCTATCTGCACGTGCATCCGGAGGCCGAGCTGGTCGACGGCGCGGTGAAGTTCTGGCTGACCGCCCCGAGCTCCGGTGACTACCGGCTGTTCATGGACTTTCAGGTGGCCGGCGAGGTGCACACCGCCGAGTTCACCGTCACGGTCGACTGATCACGGTCGCCCCGCCGGCGTCCGGCACCGGCGGCAGCAGGGTCTGCAGCCGGGGGGTCACCGCCCACTGGTCGACCAGCGCCCGGTAGGCCCGGTGCTGCTCGCGCCGGTCCGGTACGCCGCCGCGCCGGGCCCGCAGCAGCAGGTTGCGCGGTGTGTGCTGGGAGTCGATGAACTCGACCACGTCCACCCGGTAGCCGTACGCCCGGAGCAGGGTCGCCCGCAGCGTGTCGGTGAGCACGTCGGCGAACCGTTCCCGCAGGATGCCGGCGGAGACCAGCGGCCCGTACGGCTGCGGTGCCGGCTGCCGGCGCAGCTGGGCGGCGATGTCGTGGTGGCAGCAGGGCGCGGCCAGCACCCACCGGGCCTGCCAGTCGACGGCGCGGGCCAACGCTTCGTCGGTGGCGGTGTCGCAGGCGTGCAACGCCAGCACCAGGTCCGGTGCCGGCTCGACCGGTGCCTGCCGGATCGTGCCGGCGACGAACCGGACCTGCCCGGCGCAGCCGAGCTGATCGGCCAGCGCGGTGTTGCGCCGCCGCTGGTCCTCGCGGACATCGACGCCGGTCACCACCGGCTGCGCACCGCGGGCCACCAGGTAGCGGTAGGCCGCGAAGGTCAGGTAGGCGTTGCCGCAGCCCAGGTCGACGACGTGCAGCGGCCTGGCGGGCAGTGGGTCGGGCAGGCTGGCGGCGAGTGCTCGTAGGAACGCGTCGACCTGGCGTCGTTTCGCGGCGTTGGCGCCGATCGCGGCGAACAGCGGGTCGTCCGGATCCAGCAGGTATCGCTTGGCCCGGTCGTGGTCGCCGGGGCCGGTGTCGGCCCGGTCGGCGGTCGACCGGTGCACCTGCGCCGTGCCCTTCTTGGTCACCCGCAGCTGCAGGGTGCTGGTGCTGGTCTCGACGTGCCAGTTGCCGAACGGCTCGGCGAGCAGCTGGTCGACCGCTGCTTCGGCGGGAGCACCCGGCGGCAGGTTACGGGTCACCGGCCGGGTGCCGTCGTTGGTGACGATCTGCAGATGGGTACCGGCCCGCAGGGCGACCGGTCGGAGCTCAGCCCGAACGACCGACGGGGCGGCGTTGCGCCGACGCCCGGCGGCGACCGCCCGGGTGAGCTGCGGGCTGAGCAGCAGCGCCCGGACGTCGTTGAGAGCGTCGGCGAGGGAGCGGGTCAGTTTTCGCCGCCGCTGCCCTGGTCGGTTCGGCCGGCTCCGCCGACCTGGTCGGCCCGGCCGGCTCCGCCTGAGCCACCCCGGCGGCGCCGACGGCGGCGCGTCGAACCGCCCGAGCCGCCGTCCGACGTGGCGGCGGCCGTGATCTCCGTACCGCCGGTGGACGCCGCACCGGAGTCGGTGCCGGCGCCGCCGTCGACGAGTTGGCCGCCGCGCCGCCGCCGCCGCGGCCGGCGGCTGACCGGGGCACCGTCCTCGCCGGCGGTCGTCGCGGTGGCGGCGGACCGGTCGGTGTCGTCCGGCGCGACGGAACGGCGCGACCGCGATGACCGGCGGGCGCGGCCGTCACCGCGCGCGCCGCGCTCGGCGCGGCCGTCGCCGTCTCCGCGCCGCCGTCGACCGGCGCTGCGTCCGCCGAGGTCCTCCTCGACCTCGGCGGACAGCCCGGCGCGGGTCCGATCGGCGCTGGGTAGCGTGCCGGAGACGTCGCGAGAGATGTCCAGGTCTGCGTAGAGGTGCTCAGAGGTGTGGTACGTCTCCGGCGGCTCGGGCATCTCCAGCCCGAGGGTCTTGTCGATGATCCGCCACCGGGTCATGTCCTCCCAGTCGACGAAGGTCACCGCCACCCCGGTCGCGCCGGCCCGGCCGGTGCGACCGATCCGGTGGGTGTAGGTGTCCTGGTCCTCCGGGCAGTCGTAGTTGATCACGTGGGTGACGCCGGAGACGTCCAGACCGCGGGCGGCGACGTCGGTGGCCACCAGGATGTCGATCTTTCCGGTACGGAAGGCGCGCAGCGCCCGTTCCCGGGCACCCTGGCCGAGGTCGCCGTGCACGGCGGCCACCGCGAAGCCACGGAAGTCCAGGTCCTCGGCGACCCGGTCGGCCGCCCGCTTGGTACGCGTGAAGATCATCGTCAGCCCGCGCTCCTCGGCCTGCAGGATCCGGGCGACGATCTCGATCTTGTTCATCGGGTGGGTGCGGTAGACCACCTGACGGGTCAGCGGCGGAACGCCCGCCTCCGTGGTGTGCCCGGCGTGGATGGTCACCGGGTGGCGCAGGAACCGCCGGGACAGAGCCACGATCGGGTCGGGCATGGTGGCCGAGAACAGCATCGTCTGCCGGTCCTCCGGCAGCATCGCCAGGATCCGCTCGACGTCGTCGAGGAAGCCCAGATCGAGCATCCGGTCGGCCTCGTCCAGCACCAGCGCCCGAATCCGGTCCAGCCGCAGCTTTTTCTGCTTGGCCAGGTCCATCAACCGACCCGGCGTACCGACCAGGATCTCCACGCCGGAGCGCAGCGTCTCGATCTGCGGCTCGTACGCGACGCCACCGTAGATCGGCAGCACCCGCACGCCCCGAGTGCTGCCGGCGGCGGCCAGGTCCTTGGCGACCTGCAGGCCGAGCTCGCGGGTCGGGACGACGACGAGTGCCTGCGGCACGCCGTCACCGCCCTCGGCCGGCGCGAGCACCCGGTCGATGAGCGGTACGCCGAAGCCGAGCGTCTTACCGGTCCCGGTCGGTGCCTGGCCGATCAGGTCGCTGCCGCGCAGCGCGATCGGCAGGGCGTACTCCTGGATGGCGAAGGCGTGGACGATGCCGACCTCGGCGAGAGCGGCCACCGTCTCCGGGCGGGCACCCAGGTCGGCGAAGGTGGGGCTGTCCGGCCGTGCCGGTGGGCGTTTCGCCGGCTCGTCACCGGCGTTGTGATTGAGAATGTCAGTCATCAGGTGTCGGGGGTGCCTCTCGTGGTGCGCCCCGCCTGTTCCTGAGGGCGCGTGTCGGATGCGGCGCCGCGATGGCGCCGGTTGTGTGGTGCGCACGGTGCGCGCCGGTTGTCGCCGGTGCCGGAAGGGCTCCGGTTGGGTGACGCGCCGAGCCGGCGCGTCCGATGATCGTCGGCACCGACGTCGGGTCGGTGCGGTGCGGGTGCTGCGACGTGCCGTCGCGATGCCGGGGCGACGCGTTGTCTGCGGCGTGTCGCAGTGCGTCAATTGACGGCGCTGGCCACACGCGATCAACAGATCGCGGGCCGCACGCGCGCCGCGAACCCCGCTCGAGCATCCTCGACGGCCGCAGCATTGCTGACCATGGTAGCTGACGGTCCGCGTCGACGTGCAGATCCTCGGCGACGGTGGCCGGACCGACGACTCAGCTGTGGTTCTTGTCACGCCGCCGGGGTGGTGCAGGCGCAGCGGCAGTGACGAAGGGCACGGTCGGCGGCGATGTCGGCCGGACAGCTTCGCGGCCAAGTCGAAGTCGCGACCGGAGCGGCGATCTGGCGGGTGATCTGGGCGGACCGATCCGGATCAGGGTGAACCGATCCGGATCGGTGCGGTCGGTGGCCGGCAGTCGGCAGTCGGTGGCCGGCAGCCGGGAGCTGGCTTGGCGGCTTCGGGGCCGGTCCGGCCAGGTCAGCGGACGGTGAAGCCGACCGAGCGGGGAGCGGCCTCGGCGATCTCCACGTACGCGATCTTGCTGACCGGGACGATGACCCGGCGGCCGCGCTCGTCGGTGAGTGACAGAGTCCCCTCGGTCGTGATTGCCTGGGTCACGATCTGCTCGATCTCAGCCGGTGACTGGGCACTGTCCAGGACGAGCTCGCGCGGCGCGTACTGCACGCCGATCTTGACCTCCACGGGTCCTCCTTGAGGTGGGCGAAAACAACGCCAACGCGAAGGTTAGCCGATGCGGACGCGCTGTGGTCAGGATGCCTCACCCTGCAGCGGGAACCCGGCGATGCCCCGCCAGGAGAGTGCGGCGAGCAACGACTCGGCTTCGTCCTTTGGCACCTGTCGACCACCGGCCAGCCAGAACTGGGCGGCGGTCTCGGCCGCGCCGACCAGCCCGGAGGCGAGCAGTTCGGCCCGGGATCGACTCACTCCGGTGTCCGAGATGATGGTGTCGGTGATCGACGCGATGCACTCGCGTTCGACGCGTTCCACCCGTGCCCGTACCAGCGGTTCGTTGCGCAGGTCGGAGTCGAAGACCAGCCGGAAGGCGCCGCTCTCCTCGTCGACGAAGTCGAAGTAGGCCTGCACCGCCCCGCTGACCCGCTCCTTGTTGTCGGTGGTCGCGGCCATCGCGGCGGCGACCTTCGCGATGATCGCGTCGCAGTGCGTGTCGAGCAGTGCCAGGTACAACTCCAGTTTGCCCGGAAAATGTTGATAAAGCACTGGCTTCGACACACCGGCCCGCTCCGCGATGTCATCCATCGCCGCCGCGTGGTAACCCTGTGCGACGAACACCTCCTGGGCGGCGGCGAGTAGCTGCTTGCGGCGGGCGGACCGTGGCATCCGGGCCGGTCGGCCGCTTGTCTGTGCGTCGCTCGACGCAGCGGTCATGTCGAACCTCCGAGTCCGGTCGCGGCCATCTGGTCGGCGAAGATACGAAACGATCAGTGCATTTCACCTGGCCGGTCAATTGGCCCGACGTTGCAACTTATCGCCACTGTCAGCACACGGTAGCCTCAGCGGGGGCGACCGAGGAGCGCACGGTGGACGAATCAGGTGAACCCCGCGGGGGCGCACCGGGACCAGAGGACGGCGGAGCGGATCCGCGAGACCGTCGTGACCAGGGCATGGGCGGTTGGACGGGGTCGCCGACCCGGTGGTCGGACGGCTCCGGTGTCGGGCCGGACACCGACCATGCCGATGCCGGCTGGGCCGCCCGCGACGAACCGGTGAGCGGCCCGCACTGGGATGACCCGCCGTCCCGGTACGCCGAGGTGCTGCCGTTCACCCGTACTCCACGCGGCGGCTCAGCCGCCCGCGGCTCCCGCAGCGCCGACAACGGCCGCGCCGCAGCCGTCAACGGCCGGCCGGTCACCGGGCCGGCCGAGACCGTCGTACCGACCCCACGCCCCGCGCCGGCCGGTGAGTCGATCCAGCCGGGCGGCGCGGACACCGGACGCGCCGACGACGAGCCGGCCGGCCGGGTGGCCGGTGGACCTGCGCACGACCCACCCGCAGCTGGCCGCCCGGCCGAGCGCCGGGGCGGTGACAACCCACGCCCGACCCCGACGCCGGTCAACCCGCCGCCCCGCTGGCAGGAGACGGCCCGGGTGGTGCCGACCGCGCCGCTGCGCGCGGTGCCGGTGGCCTCGGCGGCACCGGTGTCGCCCGCCCGGCGAGCCCGCCCCGGCACCCCACCGGGCTTCCAACCACCGACGACCAGTCGGCCAGGCGGGCAACGATCCGAGCCCGAAAACCGCTCGGTCGAACCCGACCGGCAGCGCACCGCGCAGTCCGACCTCCCGCCCGACCGGCCCGGGATGTCGTCCGACCGGCCCGGTTCCCCGGGCGCGCGGGCCGACCGGTCTGCTGGCGGCCCCGCCAGCCGTACGGCGGACGCAGCTGGACCCGACGACCCTGCCCGACGTGACGATCCTGCCGGACGCGACGACCCTGCCCGACCCGATGACCTTGCCGGACGCGACGACCCTGCCCGACCCGATGACTTCGCCCCGGCACCGCCGCAGCCTGCTGGGCAGCCGTCCAACGCCGGTCTGCTCCGGCAGCCGACCGGCGAATGGCCCGGTCCAGATGCTGGCGGGCCGTGGTCCCGGCAGGTGACCGGCGAATGGGCCTGGCCCGGTGCCACCGACGAGCGGCGACGGCCGGTCCCGACCAGCGCCGCACCGGTCGCCGACCAGTGGCATCGACAGAGCGCCACCGGCGAATGGCCGCGACCGACCAGCTCCGCAGCCTGGGACCGGCCCTCCGGCGACGAGGCGGGCCAGCGGATCCAGCGTGGTCAGGGGTCGCCCTCCGGGCCCCCGGCCGGCGATCCGGACCGGCCGTACGGGCAGCACTGGTCGGCGTCGGAGCCGGGCTGGACGGACGGGCCGACCGATTCGAGCTGGGCGGCCGCGGAATCCGGCGGTCAGGTGTGGGCGGCCGAGGCCGCCGGTGGGCCGGACGACCCGGCGCAACGGGACGACCCCGAGTCGTCGGCCTGGTCCGACGATCGGACCGCCACGGCTGACAGCGGCTGGTCCGGTCCGCCGCCACCGAGCTGGGGCGGCGACGACCGCAGCGGCTGGCCGGGCGCGGCGGGCGGCGAGTCGGGCTGGGCGATGCCAGATCCGCCGACCGTGCCGGAGGAGATGCCGTGGCGCCCCGACCGCCCGGCCGACCTGGGTCAGGCCGCCGGATACCGGCCGGCCAGTGGCCAGCCCCGGTACGAACCGACGGCTCCCACCGGCGGGCAGTACGAACCGACGGCTCCCGCCGGGCAGTACGGACCGGGGCGGGCCGGCCAGGGCGACAGCGGCGGGGATGCCGACGACCTGATGCCCCGCCGCCGGGCGGTTTCCCGCCGCGCGGACGACGAACTGGGCGAGGCGACGTCGTCCGGGCCGGCTGGCGCGTCGGTCCCTGTGGAGCCGCCTGGGGCACCGGTCACTGCCGAGCCGGCCGGTGGCGCGCTGCCGCCGGTCGAACATCCGGCGAATCTGTCCACCACCCCCATCGCGGCCGCCGCGCTGGACGCGTTGCCGCAGCGGGTTCCCGCTGACCCGGACGTGCCGACCGTGCCACAGCAGTTGCCGCCGGTCGAACACGCGGCGGAGACGCCGGAACTCGCGCGGATCGCGTCCCACCTGCGCCGAGGCGACGTCGTCGACCAGCCGCAGGAGCGGCCGGAAGGCTTCGACGTCGGAGCGATCCTGGCAGCGGTACGCGGCGTCGGCGGAGTTCGGGACGCCTCGCTGCGGACCACCGACGCCGGTGCCCACAGCCTCCGGCTCGACCTGGCCGAGGGTGCTGACCCGGCCGAGGTGAGCCGCCTGGTGGCGCGGCTGCTCCAGGAACGGATGGGCCTGGCGGCGGCCCCGCAGAACCTGCCGGGTGTCGAACCCGACCACGGGCTGCCGGCGTTGCCCGGCCGCGCCGATCTGCCGGCGCCGAGTCGGCCGCCGGGCCTGACGGCACCGCCGCCGACGGCGCCGGGCGGCATTCCCGGCTGGGTCGCCCCGGAACCGGCGGACGTACCGCGCCGCCGCCGACAGCCGTTGGGTCCCCGCCCCGGCCAGGACGACCCGCCGCCCCGGCACGCGGGTGCGGCCGCCGCTACATCCGCTGTGCCGTGCCCGGAGCCGGCCGGTACCGCGCCGGAGAGCGGGCCGCCCCGGCCGCTGAACCCGGGTGGCCGGCCCGGCCCCCGGGTCGTGCTGGACCACGTCCAGGTCAGCACGTTCGGCGTGGACGCCACCGTCGAGGTGCGACTGACCGCCGGCCAGCGGACCACGTCAGGAGTGGCGACCGGGCCGGCGGTCGACGGGTACGTGCTGCGGTTGTGCGCGGCGGCCGCCGCCTCGGCGATCGAGAAGCTGTTGGCCGGCCCGGCCGGCGCGGCGGACCGGGGACGGTGCATCGTCGAGCACGCGGCCGTGGTGCCGATGGGCGGCTGCGAGGTGGCGGTGGTCGTCGTACTGCTCGCCTGCGGTGGCTGGGTGGAACAGCTGGCCGGTTCGGCGGTCGTCTCGGGGGACCCGCGGCAGGCTGTGGTGCGAGCCACACTCGCCGCCGTCAACCGGCGACTGGACGCTCTGCTGGCCTGATCGGCACGCGCCTGCGGCCTGATCCGCAGGGGTCCGGCGGCCTGCCCGGTCGCTCAGAGGCCCGGTCGGCGCTCCGGGGTGCTCGGACCGACGCGCCGGTCCGGGGTGCCCGGACCGACGTTGGCTGTGGCACGCTGGTCAGCGATGTCCGACCGCCGTACCCGCCCGACGCGCCGTGGCCACCCGACCGGGGCACGGAGTCGGTCGGCGCACCGCCGGCAGCGGGGGGACGCGTCGCGTACCCGCCGACGGCAGCTGCGGTGGCCGGTGCTGGCGGCGGTGCTGGTGACCGTGCTCGGGCTGGCGGCGATCGGGTTCGCGTTGCCCCGGGTCGGAGTGGGCGGCGACCGGGACGCGGTGGCCGCGCCACCCGGCGGCACCACTGCGGCGACGCCCAGCGTCGAACCGCCCCCGACGACCGGTCCGCCCCCGACGACCGCGCCGCCCGCGCCGGTGCTGCGGCTGTCCGGCACGGCACCGTCGACCGGCAGCGGCGAGTTCGACTTCAGCTCGAAGCAGGGGAAGATCGCCGGTCGGTCCGGCACCCTGCGCCGCTACCGGGTGGCCGTGGAGATCGGGTCCGAGGAGGACGTCGAGGCGTTCGGTGACGCGGTGGAGAAGTTGCTCTCCGACGACCGGAGCTGGATCGGCGGCGGTCAACTGCGCCTGCAGCGGGTGCCGGACCAGGCCGGCCACGACTTCACGGTCTACCTGGCCACGGCGCAGACCGCCGCCCGGATGTGCCAGGCCGGCTGGGTGGACATCCGGATCGACGGCAAGCCGTACACCTCGTGTCGGGCGCAGGGCCAGGCGATCATCAACCTGGACCGCTGGCGGTTCTCGGTCGACCACTACGTCAGCGGCGAGGTCCCGCTCGACGTCTACCGGGCGTACGTGATCAATCATGAGGTCGGCCACGAGCTGGGCTACGGCCACGAGCGCTGCCCGGGGGAGGGCGAACCGGCCCCGGTGATGATGCAGCAGACCCTGTTCCTCAAGGGATGTGTGGCCAACCCGTGGCCGTTCCTGGCCGGTGAGCGGTACGCCGGTCCCCCACTGTGATCGGTCCGCTCGGCGGATCGTCGGAGGATACGGGGCGTACGGTCGGATTGAGTCCCTGAACCGATGGTCCCCGCGCGTCGTTCGGGCCTTACCGACATGACGTGACAATCTGGGCAGGTCAGGCCAGGGATTCGCGCCGGTTCGCCCCCTGCCGTGCACCAGTCCGACCGGCGCGGGTGGCGAAGCACGCCATGAGGGGCGGGCCACGATGCACGACCGACGACGAGTCACCGAGGAGCCGGACCACCGGCCGAGCAACGGGCCGGACCGCCAGGGGACGGACCGCCAGCGGGATCACCGGACAGAGCGTCGACGGGCGGCGCGTCGCCGACGCCGCCGGGCCGGGGCACTCGTCCTGGTAACGATGGCGGCGGCGCTGATCGTCACCGACGTCCTACGAGCCGGTTCCGGCACCACCGGGCTGCTGGCGGCCGCGGTACGCGAGCCCGGCCCCGGCGGCGGGGCGGCGCCCGCCGGCAGCGCACCGTCGGACGGCGCCGGCCTGCCGCCGACCTCATCGCCGGCCCCGTCGCCGGCCAGCTACCCGCAGACCGGGCCAGGCACCTTCGGTTACCTCACCGGGACCGGCCGGCTGCTCGGCTGGGCCGGGGACCTCCGCCGGTTCCGGGTCGCCGTCGAGGACGGGACCGGTCAGCTGGCCGACGAGTTCGCGGCGATCGTCGACGCGACGCTCGGCGACGAACGCAGTTGGATCGCCTCCCGGCAGTTCCGGCTGCAGCGGGTGTCCCGGGTCGACGCCGCCGAGTTCACCATCTACCTGGCCACCCCGGGCACCTCGGAGCAGATGTGCGCGCTCGGTGGGCTGTCCACCGAGAAGTACACCTCGTGCCGACTGCCCGGCCAGGTGATCATCAATCTGGCGCGCTGGCTGGAGGCGGTGCCGCACTACGACGGAACGCTCGCCGAGTACCGCGCCTACGTGATCAACCACGAGGTCGGTCACCAGTTCGGCATGGGACACGAACTCTGCCCGGCACCCGGCCGGCCCGCTCCGGTGATGCAGCAGCAGACGTACGGAATGCAGGGCTGTGTGGCCAACGGCTGGCCCTACCTGGACGGCAGGCGGTACGCCGGCCCACCGATGACCTGACCGATGACCATGACCGTGACCGGGCGACAGCGCCGTCGGCTATTCCCGGATCCCGGATGGCGGGCGGTGTCGCTACTCATGGCCGAGTCGGCGCGAAGCGAGCAACAATAGCGCAGCCAGCATTGCCGATCCCGGGGAGTTCACCGTGTCGTTGCCCCCGCTCGTCGAACCCGCCGCCGAGCTGACCGTCGATGAGATTCGCCGCTACTCGCGGCACCTCATCATCCCGGATGTCGGGGTCGACGGCCAGAAACGCCTCAAGAACGCCAAGGTGCTCTGCGTGGGCGCCGGTGGGCTCGGCTCGCCCGCCCTGATGTACCTGGCCGCGGCCGGTGTCGGGACGCTGGGCATCATCGACTTCGACACCGTCGACGAGTCGAACCTGCAGCGCCAGATCATCCACGGCCAGTCGGACATCGGCCGGTCCAAGGCCGAGTCGGCCGCCTCGTCGGTGCGGGAGATCAACCCGTACGTCAACATCCAGATCCACGACGTGTCGCTGGACAACGACAACGTCTTCGACATCTTCGGTCAGTACGACCTGATCCTCGACGGCACCGACAACTTTGCCACCCGCTACCTGGTCAACGACGCCTGCGTGCTGCTCGGCAAGCCGTACGTGTGGGGGTCGATCTACCGGTTCGACGGTCAGGTCAGCGTCTTCTGGGACCAGCACGGCCCGAACTACCGGGACCTCTACCCGGAGCCGCCGCCGCCCGGCATGGTGCCGTCCTGCGCCGAGGGCGGCGTGCTCGGGGTGCTCTGCGCCTCGATCGGGTCGATCATGGTCACCGAGGCGATCAAGCTGATCACCGGCATCGGTGACCCGCTGCTCGGCCGGCTGATGGTCTACGACGCCCTGGAGATGACCTACCGGGTCATCAAGATCCGCAAGGACCCGAACGGCGAGCCGATCACCGGGCTGATCGACTACGACGATTTCTGCGGCGCCGTGTCGGCCGAGGCCGAGGAGGCGGTCGTCGACTCCACCATCACCGCCCGCGAGCTGAAGGACTGGCAGGACGTTGGCAAGGACTTCTTCCTGGTCGACGTCCGGGAGCCGGCCGAGTACGAGATCGTCAAGATCCCCGGCTCGACGCTGATCCCCAAGGGCGAGTTCCTCAACGGCGAAGCCCTGGCGAAGCTGCCGCAGGGCCGGCAGATCGTGCTGCACTGCAAGTCCGGCGTACGGTCGGCCGAAGCCCTCGCCGCGGTCAAGGCCGCCGGTTTCACCGACGCCGTGCACGTCCAGGGCGGGGTGCTCTCCTGGGTCAAGCAGGTCGACCCGTCGTTGCCCAGCTACTGATCCAGCCCGCCGGCCACCACCCGCTGTGCCGCTGACGACGGCGCCGCCGGGGATCTGGTCCGTCCAGGTCCCCGGCCGGCTAGTTGACCTTGACTGGGTTACCGAGGCGGACCGCCGGACCCGCCGGTAGCCTGTCGTCCGTGGTCGATCTGGATGCTGCCATCGGGTTCGTAGTCGCGCACGGCGACACTGTGGACCGGGCCCGGCTGTCCTGGTTGCGGACCGGGGCCGCCCCGCAGCCCGACGCACTCACCAGCGCCGAGGTCGGGCAGGCCCCGGACGGCGGCTGGCCCGCCTTCTGGGCCGGCGACGTCGCCTCGGTCGACGCCACCTGCTTCCGGCTCGCCGAGCTGGACGACCTCGGTGCGCTCGACCGGCCACCGGCCCGCAAAGCGCTCGACTGGCTGGCCAGCCGGCAACGGGCCGACGGCAGCTGGGAAGAGGACGAGAGCCTGGCCGCCGAGGCACCCGACTGGGCGCGGCCCGGCGACCCGGAAGCCACCTACTACCTGACCGCCAACGCCGGCTACTGGCTGAGCGTCGCCGGTGCCGACGGTGCCGGCGGTGCCGGCGACCCCGGTCACCGCGCCGCCGCGCAGCGCGCCGCCCAGTACCTCGGTGCCCAGATGCGCCCGGACGGCACCTGGCCGTCGTACCTGCTGGCCGGCTGGCTGGCCGCCGCCACCCTCTACCGGCAGACCATGTTCTACGAGTCGGCCCGGATGCAGGTGGTGCTCAACGACCGGCTCGCCACCATGGCCCCCGGCGACGTCGCCCAGCTGGCCGCCGCGCTGCGCCGGGCCGGCCTGGCCGACGACGACTGGCTGCTGACCAACGCCCGCCGCCGACTGGCCACCACCCAGCGCAGCGACGGCGGCTGGGACAGCGACGCAGGCGACGCGTTCGAGGTGCACGTCGTCCTGGCCGCGATCCGCGCCTGCCGCTGACCGGGCTGCCGGCGCGCGCCCCGCCGCTGACCGGGTTACCCGCGCAGGTGGCCGTCGCCGGTGACCACGTACTTCGTCGAGGTCAGCTCCGGCAGCCCCATCGGCCCGCGGGCGTGCAGCTTCTGGGTGGAGATGCCGATCTCCGCGCCGAAGCCGAACTGCCCGCCGTCGGTGAACCGGGTCGACGCGTTCACCATCACCGCCGCCGCGTCGACCCGGGCGGTGAACTCCCGGGCGGCGCTCGCCGAGTCGGTGACGATCGCCTCGGTGTGCCCGGTGCCGTACCGCTTGATGTGCGTTACCGCCGCGTCGAGTGAGTCGACGATGGCGACTGAGATGTCCGCCGACAGGTACTCGGTGGCGAAGTCGTCGTCGGTGGCCGGCACCACGTCGGCCGAGAACGCCGCGACCTCCGGGGTGCCGTGCACGGTCACATTCGCGTTCCGCAGTTCCTTCAGCATTTTCGGCAGGAACGCCGCCGCCACGTCCACGTGCACCAGCAGCGACTCGGCGGTGTTGCAGGTCGACAGCCGCTGTGTCTTCGAGTTGACCGCCACGGCGAGGGCCTTGTCCAGGTCGGCGGCGGCGTCGACGTACACGTGGCAGTTGCCGACACCGGTCTCGATCACCGGCACCGTCGACTCCTCGACCACGGTGCGGATCAGGTCCGCCCCGCCGCGCGGGATCAGCACGTCGACCAGGCCGCGCGCCCGCATCAGCTCCTTGACCGAGTCGCGCGACGAGGCGTCCAGCAGCTGCACCGCGTCGGCCGGCAGTCCGACGCCGGCCAGTGCGTCCCGCAGCACCTCGACGAGGATCGCGTTGGAGTGCGCCGCCGACGACGAGCCGCGCAGCAGCGCCGCGTTGCCCGACTTCAGGCAGATCCCGGCGGCGTCGACGGTCACGTTCGGCCGCGCCTCGTAGATGATGCCGACCACCCCGAACGGCACCCGCACCTGGCGCAGCTCCAGACCGTTGGGCAGGGTCGAGCCGCGTACCACCTCGCCGACCGGGTCGGCCAGGCCGGCCATCTCCCGCAGCGCCTGCGCCATGTCCTCAATGCGCTTCTCGTTGAGCGCGAGGCGGTCCAGGATCGCCGTCGACAGGCTGTTGGCCCGTCCGGCGTCGAGGTCGGCCGCGTTCGCGGCCACGATCTCGGCGGTACGGGCGACGAGCGCATCGGCCATCGCCAGCAACCCGGCGTCCTTGGCCGCCCGGGTCGCGGTGACCAGCTCGTCGGCGGCCACCCGCGCCTGCTTGGCCTGCTCGGTCACGCTCACGCTCGCGCTCATTGTCGTCGTCTCCTCACATGTTCCGCTACAGCAGTACCAGGTCGTCGCGGTGCACGACCTCCCGCTCATATCCTGGCCCCAGTGCCGCGGCCAACTCACCGGTGGACCGGCCGAGCAGCGTCGGCAACTCCACCGCGTCGTAGTTGACCAGCCCACGGGCCACCGGCGCACCCGCCGCGTCGACCAGGTCGACCGGGTCGCCGGCGGTGAACGTGCCGTCAACGGCGGTGATCCCGGCCGGCAGCAGCGACTTTCGGCGGGCCACCACCGCCTGCACCGCGCCGGGGTCCAGGTGCAGCCGGCCCCGGGGTGCGGTGGCGTGTGCCAGCCAGAACAGCCGGGCGGCGGGCCGGCGCTCCACCCGGTGGAACAGGGTGCCGACGGTGTCACCGCGCAACGCTTCGGCGGCGAGCGGGGCGGCGGTCAGCACCACCGGGATACCGAATCCGGTGGCGATCCGGGCCGCCTCCACCTTGGTGACCATGCCGCCGGTGCCGACCCCGGCCCGTCCGGCCCTGCCGATCGCCACCCCGGCCAGGTCGGCGGCGTCGCGTACCTCGGTGATCCGTTCGCTGGCCGGCTTCGCCGGGTCGCCGGTGTAGAGGGCGTCGACGTCGGAGAGCAGCACCAGCAGGTCGGCGTGGACCAGGGCGGCGACCAGGGCGGCCAGCCGGTCGTTGTCGCCGAACCGGATCTCGTCGGTGGCGACGGTGTCGTTCTCGTTGACGATCGGGACCGCGCCGAGGTCGAGCAGCTTGCGCAACGTCCGGTACGCGTTGCGATAGTGCACCCGCCTCGTCACGTCGTCGACGGTGAGCAGCACCTGGCCCGTCGTCAGCCCGTGCCGGGCCAGGCTGGCGGCGTACCGGCCGATCAGCAGCCCCTGCCCGACGCTGGCCGCCGCCTGCTGGGTGGCCAGTTCATTTGGGCGTCGGGTCAGCCCGAGCGGCGCGAGCCCGGCCGCGATCGCCCCGGAGGAGACGAGCACGACCTCCCTGCCCTGCGTCGTGAGGGAGGCGAGGACGTCGGCCAGGGCGTCGACCCGGTCGCCGTCCAGGCCGCCGCCCGCTGTGGTGAGGGAGGATGAGCCGATCTTGACGACGACCCGCTTTGCCTGGGTAACTGCGGCACGCACGATCCCCATTCTGCTTCCCTGCCCGGCGACGCCTGGCCCGAGATCTCATATCGTGGCGTGCGTGACCCCGCAGGAGTACGTGGAGGAAGTGCTGGCGCTCGTCGAACGCATCCCGCCTGGGAAGGTCATGTCGTACGGGGCGGTCGCCGACGCGCTTTCTGAACGCAGTCGTCGTTGTTCGGCCCGCCTGGTCGGCAGCATCATGGCCCGGCACGGCGGCGGCGTCCCCTGGCACCGGGTGGTGACGTCGGCCGGCCGGCTGCCACCGGGACATGAGGAGCGGGCTCGGGCTTTGTTGCGTGCCGAAGGCTGCCCGTTGCGCGGTGACGGTGTCGACATGAAGGCCGCCGCCTGGTACCCATGACGGCATGGCCGTCCAGCAGCGGGTGAGCCTCGGGTACGCGTCCGGTTCGCTGGTCACCGGGGCGTTCGGCACCGTACCCGCGTCTCCCCGGCCGTCCACAGCCCGGTGAACACCATCCTGGTGGCGGTGCCGGTGCTGCTGCTGCGCGGCTACAACCTGACCGAGGAGAAGCTTGCCCAGGTCACGGCGTCAGGGTAACGGGGATGACGCTAGCAGGACCGCCGTCGCGCTGAGCTAGCGTGACCGCCACGGCGGAGGCGTTGCCGGTCGACGGCGTACCAGGTGATCAGGTGCTGGACGAGATCCGGGCGTTGCGGGCCGGTGACGCGCCCACGCACGGCGGACGGCTGTTCGCCTACGTCTACGATCCGGCGGTCGCCGGGCTCGACGAGTTGGCGCACGCCGCGTACGGGCTGTCGGCGCACGTCAACGGGCTGGACCCGACGGCGTTCCCGTCGCTGCTGGCGATGGATAGCGCCCTGGTCGGCGCGGCAGCAGCCCTGCTCGGCGGCGGCCCGGTCGGCGGCGGCTCGGCCTCCGGCGGTGCTGAGTCCGGTGCGCCGGAGGTCGTCGGCAGTGTCACCAGCGGCGGCACCGAGTCGCTGATCCTGGCGGTCAAGGCGGCCCGGGACGCCCGGCCGGAGGTGACCCAGCCACGCATGGTGGTGCCCGCCGCGCGCATGCCGCGTTCGCCAAGGCCGCCCACTACCTCGGCGTACGGGTGGACACCGTGCCGGTGTCGCCGGTCACGTTGCGCCCGGATCCGGCGGATGTCGGGGTGGCGATCGGCCCGGACACGGTGCTGGTGGCGTGCTCGGCCCCGTCGTACGCGCACGGGGTGATCGACCCGGTGGAGCAGATAGCGTCATTGGCGGCGGAGGCCGGGGTGCGCTGCCATGTGGACGCCTGCTTCGGCGGCTCGTCGCTGCCGTGGCTGCGGCGGCTGGGCCGGCCGGTGCCGGCGTTCGACTTCACCGTGCCCGGGGTGACGTCGATCTCGGTTGACCTGCACAAGTACGCGTACACGCCGAAGGGGGTGTCGGTGCTGCTGCACCGGGATCCGTCGCTGCGCCGCCCGCAGTACTTCGCGTACGCCGACTGGCCCGGCTACACGATGATCAACCCAGGGGTGTCGTCCACCCGTTCCGGTGGGCCGATCGCCGCCGCGTACGCCGTCCTGCGCCACTTGGGTGAGGCCGGTTACCTGGCCCTGGCGGAACGCACCATGGCCGCCGTCGACGTGCTGGCGTACGCGGTCCGGGCGACGGACGGCGTACGGCTGCTCGCCGAGCCAGAGTCCACGGTCGTCTGCTTCACCGCTGACACCGGGGGCGGTGCAGGCGACACTTCCGGCGTTGTCGACGTGTTCGTCTTGGCCGACGAGTTGGCGGCGCGCGGCTGGCACACCCAACCCCAAATGTCGTACGGCGACATCCCGGCCAGCATCCATTTGAGCGTCGCTGCGTCAGTGGCGGAGGAAGCACCGCCCTTCGCTCCTGCCTTGGCTGATGCCGTTTCTGCCGCGCAGGCCCATGGCCTGGTGACGGTGCCGCCTGAGCTGGCCACCATGCTCGCCGCACTGGCGTCGCCGGGATCGCCTGGCTCGTCAGGGTCGTCGGCGTCACCTGGGACGGTCCCTACTCCGGACGTCGTCGGCGCACTCGCCGGCCAACTCGGCTTGGGTGGCCCTGCTGGGCCTCCTTTGCCGGAGCGGATGGCGGTGGTCAACACCGTGCTGGATCTCGCTCCACCGGGGGTGCGGGAGCAGCTGCTCATCGAGTTCCTCAGCCTGCTGCAGCGCCCCAGCTACTGATCCATCCGGCACGGTCGCCACCTCGATGTGAGGCTTAAGACACCCATCCCGAGCGAGGCGACGTTGCTCAGCCTCACATCGATGGCCTCTGCGCCGGTGGTCGATGCGTCAGCGCACCAGGGTCTGAGGCCAGGTCGAGATGTCGTCCACGTCGGTTGCCACCTGCACCGAAGCAAGGATCAGGTCGACATCCTGGATGCTGAACCCCTGGTGGTTGTCCTTGCCGATGCGGGCGCTGAGATTCAGGTTCGGCAGACCGAGCAACTCCACCTCGTCTCGGCCCGGGTACAGGAATGCCTGCCGGCCACCGACCACATGATTGGCCCGTCCGGCATTGCCCGACCGACCCGGCGCGTACTGAGCTTGCACCTCCATCCGGTCGGCCCTCTCCCGTTCCAGCACGACCCCTCCGTCGGCGTACCGGCCGTCGATGAAGCCCACCGATGCGCGGACTATCCGGGTTCCGTCCGGCAGGGTGCCGAGTTGGAACGGCAATACGATCCGCTGTGCCCGGTTGAGATCGAGAGCGGCGATCACCTGCCGAGCGTATGTGTCGTCCGGGGCCTGCACCCGAAGCCAGAGACCCTGCACTGGCTGCTCTCGGATGACGACGCCCAGGTCATTCTGGCGCTCGATACTGTCCAGGACGGCCATGTCGTGTCCGATCGCGGCGTAGACCAGATCCTGCTCGCCTACGCCTACCTCCAATTGCTCGTACCCGTCGCCGCTGGTCCAGTCGAAGTGGCGCGCGGCGGTGATGAGTTCCGGCGCGTCGAAGTGGACCAGATTGGCGTCGGCACCGACGCGGGTCGGGTCGGTCCGCGCACCGGGTTCACCAGTCGCCTCGGGCAGTGCGCTGATGACTCCGGCCCCGGGTGCGAAGGTGTCGCCGCCGACCGGCCAGCGAGCTATCCCGGCGGACACGCCAGCGACGACGATCGCCGTGACCGTGGCGAGCCCCGTTCCGACCAGGAAACGGCGCCGACGCCGGTAGGCGCGACCACGCGAGCTGGCCCGCTCCAGCAGAGCAGTGCCGTCCACCTCGCCGGCGGCGCGGCTTCGCAGACTTTCGGTGAGAAGTTCCTCAACGTCATTCATGGGTTCGGCCTTCCTCGTCATTTGTTGACCGGATGCTGCGTGCGCAGCGCCGCCAACGCCCGCATCGTGTGGGTCCGGACCGTGGTCTTAGCCTCGATCCACCGATGAAGGTTGGACCGGCAGGACCCCGGATGTAGAAAGTGCCCTCTG